>NZ_JBEXJT010000016.1:0-147347 GCF_040609255.1 Kitasatospora sp. NPDC004723
CGCATGGCTCCACACCTACAATCACCACCGCGGACACACCGCACTCGCAGGCAAGCCACCCGCCAGCCGCGTCCCCAACCTCACGGGGCAGAACAGCTAGTCTGCGGCGACGTCCCCGCGCTGCTGTGGGAGGCCATGATCGGCTCCGCGCCTGTCCAGCTCCGGCGCCTGGACGGGCCCGCCGGTCCGCTGCACACCTCGCACATGGACGGCACCCACCGCCTGCACCTGTGGCGGGTCCTGGACCTGCCGGTCTTGTACGCCTGGGTCGAGGCCACCGCTCTCCCCCGGCGGCTGACGCCGAACGCGGTGTGCGGCGACGGTGCCGGGCGCGGTGCTTCGGAGCAGGTCGCCCGGATCTGGGCCGGCCTGCACAACAAGGGCCTCCTGCACGGCGACCTCACCCACCCCGGCGAGTCGTACGGCACGCTGGAACTCCACACGGTCCCGGCGCTGTGGCTGCTCTACCCGCCCGCCCTCGCCGCGGCCTACGGCCGCCGCTACGCCGAGGTCTACCCCGGGGCCTGGGAGCACACCGGAATCCCGGCGGACGTCTTCACCACGGCGGAAACCTGGAGCGCCTGGGCAGCCGGCTGACCCGTCGCAGGGTGGCAGGAGCGGCCCAGCAGACCGACAGGCCACTGCCGGGCGCCCGGTCGCTGGTAGCCGTCGGCGGGCAGCAGCCGGATCAGCGGCTCGCTCCGCTTGGACGTCGGGCGCGGTTCCCCGCATCGGTAGGGTATCGGCGTGTCCCTGCGGTGGGGCTCGATGCGGCTGGAACGGGAGGTGGGGCGGGTGACGGTACCTGCGCAGCGGGCGATGGAGCGCGCTCTTGCCGCCGGCAACCGCCTGGTCGACCTCACCCGGCGCGAGCCCCGAGGCCAGGAGCAGGTGTGCCGCTGGGAGCTGGTGGTGACCATCGGGCAGGAACCCGAAGACCGTGCGGCGGCGGCTTGGATCATCGCGGACGAGATCATGAAGGCCCGCACCGACCTGGACGACCTCGGCTACCGGCTCTGGCGCGAGAACGTCCTGGCCGGCACCAAGCCGGTGGGCGTCGACCGCGAGCACGTCCTGCTGCACGCGTCCCCGGTGTTCGAGGCCAACGACACCACCGGCGTGACCGGGTACGTGGGCGAGTGGCTGTGGTACCTGCTGACGCGCGACCTGCCGCCCGAGCCGGGGCGCAGCGTGGTGGTGCTGGATCCGCCGAAGTCGGCGGTGAACGACGGAGGGCCGGACGGGCTGGTGATCCACCGGGTGCCCGGCAGTGAGCTGGGGTTCGTCTTCCGGCTGTGGGAGATGAAGAAGTTCACCGGAAAGTCCGCCACGCCGGCCGACACGATCCGCAAGGCGTGGCAGCAGATCAATAACGAGGGCTCCCGCTACATGGGCCAGTTCTCGTGGGGAGGGCGGGCGCTCGCACCTGACCTGCGGATCTTCGTCGGCTCGATGCCGCGGCAGTGGGTGGATCGGAAGGAGTCGGGCAACGGCGGTGTCAGCATCGCGCTCAACGCTACGGACACCCCGTCCGCCGCCTTCGACCTCTCACACACCCACTTCACCACTCATACCCACGAGGGTGCGCTGCAGGGCCTGATGGTGGCGATCGACGATCTTGAGAACTTCGCGAAGGACGTGAGGAGGTACATATGGAGCGCACTCTAGATCCGGAGGTGCTCGCCTCGGCACTCGGCGAGTACCGGCCGGGCGGCGTGCTGCCCAGCGCGCAGGACCTGCTCAGGGCGATGACCGATCTGGAAATCGCGGCGTTCCGCGGCGAGCGCGAGATCGAGGACGAGACCCTCGCCACCGCGTGGTACCTGCACGGCCTCGCCGCCCTCGACCCGGACACGCCCGGCTACGACGCGGATCGCGTGCGTCGGGCGTTCGCCGCGAGCGCGCACCTGATGGACCTCGCCGTGGGCGACCGGCGCCGGCCGCCGGCCGAGCGGCTCCAGATCGCCTTCGCCGCGCAGGCCGGCTACCGGCGCTGCGAGCAGGATCCGAATGCCACCGCCGTCTACCGGCAGGTGCGCGGCCTGATCGACACCAGCGGGGAACTCCGTCTGCACATCGGCACCCTGGCAGTCGAGGCCGGTGTCGTCTTCCTCGGCTTCGAGAGGACGGATCTGGGCCGGGCACTGCGGAGGTGGCGGCGGCAACTGCGCGAGGTCCGTGCGGTGATGCGCCGCGACTCCCTGGCGCGGACCATGTACGGACCGGCGGAGGCCGTCGTGGAGGCGGTCTTCCACCTGTACCAGTACCTGGGGACCGGCGAGGAAGCGGACCTGGCGAGCGCGCGGCGGCTGCTGGTGGACGTGATGACCGAGACGGCGGGCCGCGGCGACGGTCTGGCACGGTGGGTGGCAGCTCACCTGTTCCAGTTGAGCGGCGAGATGGCGCGCAGCAGCCTGTACCGGCTGCTGCCTGCGGGTACTCCTGCGGCGGTGGCGCGCAGCTTCGCCATGTCGGAGCCCCCGGTGATGACCCTGTGGCCGCCACAGCGCCAGCTCCTGCAGCTGGAGCGGGGCAACCCGCTCGACCCGGCCACCTCGCGCAGCCTGATCAGCGTGCCCACCAGCGCGGGCAAGACGCTGATGGCCCAGCTGGTGATCTGCTCGCACCTGGCGCAGCGGCCCGGTCGGGTGGTGTACGTGTCGCCGATGCGGAGCCTAGGGCGGGAGATGCGCTCGGCCCTGCGGGGCCGGCTGCGGGTGCTGGGGCGGCGCCTGGCCGCGGAGCAGCCGGAGTTCCCGCTGAGCACGTGGGCCTCGGCGGCCGAGTCGGACGGCGGGGACGTGGAGATCGTCACCCCCGAGCGGCTCATGCACATGATCCGCAACAACCCCGAAGGGGCGCTGGAGGACGTCGGTCTGGTCGTCGTCGACGAGGCCCACCACCTGGGCCAGGGCGACCGCGGCTTCGTGCTGGAGAGCCTGCTCGCACTGCTGCAGGCCCGCGCCGACATCCGGCTCATCCTGCTCTCAGCGGCGGTCGGCAACAAGGGCGACATCGCCTCCTGGCTCGACCCGACCCGCGACGAGCGGGAGGTCTACTTCACCGACACCTGGCGTGGCCCGCGCCGGCTGCACGGGCTCATCTACCCGAACCTCATGACGGACCAGGCCGAGCTGACCGAACGCCCGGCGACCGCGAGAACCTCCTCGCAGGTGATCGCCACGGTGCCGGTCGAGGCCATCTTCGCCGTCCGGCCGACCGCCGCCTCCGACATCAGCCTGCTGACCACCGGCGAGGTGGGAACCCGGCGCTACCACGGCCGCAACCCCCGCCAGTGGCGCAAGGCCCTTCCGAACGGGATCGTCAACTACAGGGTCTTCGCCGCCGGTGCCGCCGAACTCACCAACGCCGGCAGCGTCCTCATGGTCGTCGGCACACGCCGTGATGCCCGCAACGCCGCGCTCGCCATCGCCGAGCACCTCCCCCCACGCCCCCGGGCCGCAGCGCTGGCCGACTACCTCGCCGAAGCCCTCGGCGAGGAACACCCGCTGGTGCGCTGCGTCCGGCACGGCGCCGCCTACCACCACAGCGCCCTGCCCGAGGACGTCCTGCACGCGGTCGAAGGCGCGCTGCGCCGGGGCGACCTCCTGGCGATCGCCAGCACCAGCACCCTCACCGACGGCGTCAACCTGCCCGTGCGCACCGTCATCGTCCACCACAAGGTCGACGGCGACCCGCTCACCTACGACGGCGAGCGCACGCTGTCGCCCGCCGAGCTCCTCAACGCCATCGGCCGCGCCGGGCGCGCCGGCCGCGAGAGCGAGGGCTGGATCTTCCTGACCCGCCCCTACGAGCCCCGGCCCGCCGAGTTCGAGCACCTCGACCCCGACCCGGAGCAGTTGCGCGTCGCCTCCACCCTGATGACCGATGAGGCGCTCGCCTCGCTCGCCGCCGCCGAGCAGACCCTGCGCGACGACGCCGACGGCATCTTCGCCCTGGCGGACAGCGCCGCCGCGGACTTTGCCTCCTTCGTCTGGCTCGTGCTGCACCTGCACGCCACCGTCGCCCAGCCGCAGGGCCACCCCCTCGACGCCCTGGACGGGCTGTTCGGCCTCTCCCGGACCGGCAACGCTCGCGCCGCCGACCGGTGGTACGCCCTCGCGGACCGGATCGCGGAGAAGTTCGAGAACACCGATCCCGCCCCAGCCGGCCGGTGGGCCGCCACCGGCACCAGCCTCGGATCCGCCCGCTACCTGGACTGGCTCGCCAAGCGCCTGGCCGTGTACCTCGAGCGGTGGGCCACCGAGAACGCCGACGGGATGTCTGCCGAGCCGCAGGAGTGGCCGCTGCAGCGGACCCTGGACTTCCTCATCGAGCACCAGGTCTTCGACCTCCTCCTCGAACACTGCCCCGAAGTCACCCCGCACTGGGCCTTCAAGGACAAGGAGACCAGGGGCACGGCGATGACCGTCGCCATCGCGCCCGCGCTGCGCGAGTGGGTCTCCGGTGTCGCCATCCCCGACCTCGCCCGCTCCTGGCAGCCCGGCGTCCCCGCCGCCTGGGCACTGGACCAAGCGGTGCGCAACATCAGCACCGCCTTCGGACACGCCCTGAGCTGGACCGTGGGCGCGCTGATCAACCTCGTCAACACCAACCCCGCGCTCTCCCCCGCCGTGCCCCGGCTCAACACCCACACCGCCTGGCACATCCGCCACGGCGTCGACACCGAGCAGGCCCTGACCCTGCTCTCCGCTGGCGTCACCTCCCGGCGCATCGCCCACCTCCTGGGCCGCGAAGCCGCACTCCTCGGGCACCGAGCGGACGCGCTACGGCAGTGGACCGCCCAGCACCACATCGACGGCTGGACGGAGCTCTACAGGGCCGGTGAGTACGAGATCCAGGACCTCCTGGAGTACGTCCGCACCCCCGCCGACCTGATCAACCGGATCATCGACGGCGGCACCGCCACCACCCCCCTGACCCGGCTCGTCCCGGGCACGCCCGACGGGCCGGTCACCCTCGCCCGCCCTAGCAGGGACAGACCGACCATCCGCATCGTCCGGGACAAGCGCCGGGTGGCGACCGTACCGGCGGACCGCCACCTCGACGTCCTCGCCATGCTCGACAGCGGCCTCGACCTCCGCCACCAGCTGCACGGCAGCGACCTGATTACCAGCCGCGCGAACCTCCTGCGCTAGGCGCCGCGCTGACCGAAGCCGACAACCTCGGCCGGGACAGGCGCAGTACGTCACGAGGTCCGGGTCGTTCGCTCACCGGCGGCGGGGCGACGGAAGGTCACGTCGACCAGTGGGTGTCCTCGGCATCCGGCCGGAGGGTCTCGGTGGGCCTGATGAAATCCGGAGAGTACTCGACGCCGCCGGCGTGGATGGAGAGCGTGAGGATGAGCATCCCGTCCGGGCCCGGCACGAGGCTGACGTAGATCGTGCGCGGTGTCCGCCGCCTCGAACAGGGCGAAGGCCGACAAGTCGCCGGACCAGTGGCGGCCGCCGCTGCGATCGTACTGGTGCACCTACAGCAGGGCCTGGACCGACATCAAGCACGTCTACGGCCTGTCCGTCACCGAGCCGGAGGAGGCCGCGCTGAACGAGATGCTCGACACTTGCGCCTAACGACTTCACTCGGCCTGCCCGCCCTGTGTTCTGGTGGGCGGGTTGGTCCGGTCGAAGTCGGCCTTCCCCTGCGCAGGCCTCCGCGCGGGCTCTACGGTGTCCGCATCGGAACGACCACGCGGTCGGGTACTCAAAGGGGTGGGTGGGTCTCATGGATGTTCCGCTGGCGGACGCGGTCGCGGCGGTACGCGACGAACTACTCGAAGCCGCCGCGCGGGCGGGTGACGACCCTCAGGTGGTGTTCGCGGTGGGGCCGGTCGAGATGGAGTTCGAGGTCGAGCTACGCGCCGACGCCAAGGCCAAGGCCGGCTTCAAGCTCTGGGCGGTCGGCGCGGAGACCGAGGCCGGCCTCTCCCGTGCCCGCACCCACCGGGTCTCCTTCACCCTCACCCCTCAGCGCCCGGACGGCGGCGACCTGTTGGTCCACTCCGCCGCGCCGGGCCCGGAGGGCCCCGGCGACAGCGCCGGGCGCATCAGCGACTGAGAACCGGACCCGCGGTCGGCGATCTGGTTCGGCCGCGGCCACGTGGCGGCACGCAGGGCCGAGCGGTAGGGGGCGCGGGTGGAGCGGGTACGGCTGGCCGGGGTGAACGGCCCGGGCGGGCTCGGCTCGGGGTACGCGGTCGGCGGACGCCTGGTCCTCACGTCCGCCCATGTCACCGGCCTGGTCGGTACCAGGGTGAAGGTCTTCCACCCGGCCGGCACCGGCACCGCGGGCGGGACGGTCGTGTGGGCCGATACCCCGGGCGGGCGTGACGACGCCGCGCTCGTGCTCGTCGACGACTCCCCGCACTGGCGGCCACCCACCGCCCCCGTCCAGTGGGGGCGCCCGGACACTGCCCGTCCTGGCACGCCGTGCGAGACGTGGGGCGTCCCCGACGAGGCCCAGCGCGAAGGCCGCGCCGTTGAGGCAGTCCAGCTGGGCGGGGAGGTGAACCCGGGCAGCGGTTTCGTCGGCAACCAGTACGTCATGGACCTGCGCACCCCCGCCACCGGATGGCCCGGCGACGGGACCTCACCGTGGGGCGGCCTGTCGGGGGCGGCGGTGTTCTGCGACCGCCACCTCATCGGCGTCGTCGCCTCCGACCGGGCCCACTCCGCCCACAGCCGCCTCAACGTCGTCCCCGCCTACGTCCTCCACCACGACCCCGCCTTCCGCGCAGCTCTCGCGAACCATGCCGACGGCCCGACGACCGGGCTGGCGGCGGTGGAGTTCCAGGACATCGCCGACCCCACCATCCACGCCGCCGCCCGACGCGCCCCGGAGACACCCGCGGCCCTGCTGGAGGCCGGACGCCAGACCGTGCCCTTCCACGGCCGCGACACTCTCCTCACCGAGCTGAAGGCTTGGTGCGACCGGGCCGGGTTCGGGGCGTGGCTGCTACACGGCCCCGGCGGGCAGGGCAAGACCCGCCTCGCCCACCACCTCGGCCGCGAACTCACCGTCGCTGGCTGGAGCGTGCTGTGGCCGCGCGCCGCCGCCCGCCCCGACCAGCTGCTCGAACTACGACGCGCGGCCAAGCCCCTGCTGGTCGTCCTCGACTACGCCGAGACCCGCCCCGAACAACTCGCCGCCCTCGTCGAAGCCGCCGCCGAACACCCCGGCACCAGCCCGCTCAAGCTCCTCCTCCTGGCCCGCACCGCCGGCGACTGGTGGCAACAGGCCCGAACAGGAAGCAGGCAGGCCGAAGAACTCCTCGCCACCGCCCGCACGCGCCGCCTCACTCCTCTGGAGGACGACCCCGACCTGCGCGTCGGCCACTACCGCGACGCCGCTCACGCCCTCGCCCTTGCACTTCCCACCGTCCCCGACACCGCCGGCCACGACTGGAACGCGGCCGCCGCGGCCCTGAAACCGCCCCGGCGACTCGGCGAAGACGCCTACGGCAACGCGCTCACCCTCCACATGACCGCCCTCGCCGACCTCCTCGACACCGCGCACACCGAACCCGCCGACCACACCGGAGACGACGAGGACGTCCAGGACGTCGAGGACCGACTCCTCGGCCACGAGAGCCGCTACTGGAAGGGCAGCGCCAGCGCCCGCAGCCTCACCCTGGCTACGGACACCCTGGAGACCGCACTCGCCGCCGCCCACCTCACCGGCGCCACCGACCGCGACCAAGCCGACATACTCTGGCGACGCCTTCCCGCCCTCGCCGACCAGCCCCGCGACCGCCGCAACACCGTTACCGCCTGGCTCACCACCCTCTACCCCCCGACCGTGGCGGCTCCCGGCGGACCACCGTGGGGTGCACTGCAGCCCGACCGCCTCGCCGAACGCCATGCCGGCCGCGCCCTCGAAGCCGACCCACGCCTCGCCGACCGCCTCCTCGACGGCGCCGACGACACCCAGACCGAGCAACTCCTCACCGTCTACAGCCGCGCCGCCGCCCACCCCGTCTTCCAGGGCCGCCTCGACAGCTACCTCACCGACCTCTGCGTCCGCCACCACGAGAAGCTGGCCGTCCACATCATCACCACGGCCACCCGTACCGACCACCCGACCCCGCTCATCACCGCCCTCGACACCCTCACCACCGACCCCACCACTCCGCTCAACACCCTTACCGCACTCCACGGCCAACTCCCCGGCACCAGCCACCGCCTCGCCATCACCGCCACCCGCCTCACCACCACCATGACCAGGCACTACCGCGCCTTGGCGAGGACAGACGCGGATGCCTACCTTCCCGACCTCGCCATGGCACTCAACAACCTCTCCATCCGGCTGGGCGAGGTGGGACGGCAGGCGGAGGGCCTGGCCGCCGTTGAGGAAGCCGCCGCTCTCTACCGCAGCCTCGTCGAAGCCAACCCGGACGCCCATCTGCCCAACCTCGCCATGGCACTCAACAATCTCTCCATCCGGCTGGGATCGGTGGGACGGCAGGCGGAGGGCCTAGGTGCCACAGAGGAAGCCGTAGCCATCCACCGCACCTTGGCCGAAGCCAACCCGGACGCCCATCTGCCCGACCTCGCAGGCGCTCTCAACAATCTCTCCGTCGACCTCGGCGAGGTGGGGCGGTGGACAGAGGGCCTGGCTGCTGGGGAGGAAGCCGCCGCTCTCTACCGCAGCCTCGTCGAAGCCAACCCGGACGCCCATCTGCCCAACCTCGCCATGGCACTCAACACCCTCTCCAACCGGCTGGGATCGGTGGGTCGGCGGGCGGAGGGCCTGGCCGTCGTCGAGGAAGCCGTCGCCATCCGCCGCACCTTGGCCGAGGCCAACCCAGATGCCCATCTGCCCGACCTCGCCCTGGCACTCAACAACCTCTCCGTCAATCTCGGATCGGTGGGTCGGCGGGCAGAGGGCCTGGCCGTCGTCGAGGAAGCCGTCGCCATCCGCCGCACCTTGGCCGAGGCCAACCCAGATGCCCATCTGCCCGACCTCGCCATGTCCCTGAACAATCTCTCCGCCGATCTTGGCGAGGTGGGGCGGCGGGCGGAGGGCCTGGCCGTCGTCGAGGAAGCGGTCGGTCTCTACCGGGATCTGGCCGAGGCCAACCCGGATGTCCATCTGCCCGACCTCGCCATGTCCCTCCACACCCTCTCCGACCTGCTGGGATCGGTGGGTCGGCGGGCGGAGGGCTTGGCCGCTGTTGAGGAAGCCGTCGCCATCCGCCGCACCTTGGCCGAGGCCAACCCGGACGCCCATCTGCCCGAACTCGCCAGCGCCCTCAACACCATGTCCAGCAGGCTTGGGGAGGTGGGTCGGCAGATGGAGGGCTTGGCCGTCGTCGAGGAAGCCGCCGGTCTCTACCGTGCACTGGCCAAAGCCAACCCGGATCTCTTCGGACCAGCCCTGCAGCAGTCCCTGGCCGTGGCTCGGAGGGCTCGATCCGTAGCCGGATGAAGCGGCTGCTGCCGCACGCTCCGGCTCAGGAATATGGCACGTTCGGAATGACGCTCCCCGCCAGTCGGAGCCGATGGCTGGACCACCGCCAAGCGCCGCGCGTTCGCCAACGACCTGACCCACTCGCAGTTGATCGCGGTCTCCGCCGCCTCCAACCGCAGCAAGGGCGACAAGAGCCCGGACGCGTGGAAGCCTCCGGGGGCCCGCCGACCGTGCGGCGGTGGCCCCGGGCACGGCGAGCGAGGGCGTGGGCAGCGTCGCGGTAGTGGCCGGCGACCGCCCCGTCGAGGCCGTGCAGCTGCACGGTCGTCGCGCCCGCCCGGGGCGCCAGTAGGGGAGATCGCTGACCGTTCACAGCCGCAACAGGGATCGACGCGCCGGGTCGGCAGCGTCGTGCGTCCGACCGGTCGGACGCCCAGGTTCCCCGAGCTCCCGTCTATCCGCCGTATTCGCGAAATGCGGAATTACGATCCCTCTGAGACCGCCGTGGCCGTCAAGGCGCTGGCAGGATGTGCGGGGGCGGGCCCGGCTGCTCCCGCCCGCGACTGGCGCAGGGCGGTGCCCGCGTACTGCGGCCCCGATCGCCTCGTAGGTGTGCAACCGCCGTACGCGTTCGCCCCGGGAGAGGCCCCGGAACACCCTGACCTCCGCGAGGGCGTCGAGGCCTGCAGCCCCCCGGGTGTGCGGCTGTTCCGAGCTCCTCGCCGAGGGTGAGCCGAATCTCCGTGAGGAAGTCGGCGCTGACGTCGCCGGATGGGCCGCACCGGTCGGCAGCACCGCGTCGATCAGGACCAGTCCGGCCACCTCGTGGCCGAGCGCGGACAATTGCTCGGCCACGGCGTGCGCGAGAACTCCGCCAAAAGACCAGCCGCCCACATGGACGGGATGGCCCGGAAACTCCCGCGCGATCAGCTCCGCGTACCCCCGGGCCATCTCCGCCGCGGAGCCCGGGAGCGGACCGCCGTGAAGGGCCGCCGCGGCAATCCCCCACACCGGTAGCGCCCCGCCTACCCCCTGCGCCAACGGCGTTCACGTGGACAGGTGGACCATGTGGCTCAAGTCTTCCTATAAATAGTCGAATTGACTGCGTGAGGGCAGTGGATCTAGCCTGGGCGTGTACGAGCCCTCCACGACCTAGTGACCGGCATTCGGCAGACGGCCGAACGCTACCCGAACACTCTGACTGGCGGACCTCACAGACTCGTTGAGTCTCAGTAGGCCGTCGAGACAGGACCCGGGGAGCCTGGTGGTGGGGAGACGCAGCACGTATCGCCCGAATCCGTGTCTCCGACCGTGTCTCAGCCCGGTTGGTCGATCAGTTCGAAGCGGTGCAGCCGCAGATCGTCCTGATCGTGTTCGGATTCGAGCGAAAGGCCGGGAACCACCATCAACGCCCATCAGTCGGTCGACCGTTTGTGGTACGTCGACGATTCCGGGATCCCCAAGACCGGCCTCGCGCTCTACACCGCGATCGGGTCTTCCCCCGTACTGGCCCCTGAGGTCTTAGCCGACTGGCAGAACATGCGCCACCGGTGGAACCACGAGCACAGCGTGCCAGTCGGTTTCGAGCTGCACGCGACCGACTTCCTCGGAGGGCGTGGCCGTCCGGGCGGGTTGAATCCCCGCAAGATCGAGCGGTACCGCATGGCCCAGGAGGCCCTCTCCGTGATCGGCTCCTGGCCCTCATTCGACATCGTGACGGTCTACGCCGAAGAGCCCTCGCGCCGGGGGACGGCGAAGCGGCGGGCTTACGAGGGGCTGCTCCGTCGCCTGGACCGGCGGCTGGCCGAGATCGGTGAACCTGCTGGGCTGATCGTCGACGGGGACGGGACCGAGGGGCTCTACGAAGAGGTCCACCAGCTAGTGAACCCGCGGTGGATCCCACTGCCGGCCGCGCAGGCTCCAGCTGACACCTCGGAGTGGCTCCAGATGGCGGACCTGGTGGCACACGCCGCATGCCAGTCGATCGCCAGGCAGGAGGCGAAGCGAATGATGTGGGGCTGGTTCGGCCGGCACCTGCCGAAGGCCCCAGCTCCGGAACGGAGTTAACTGAGGGATCGGACAGGGCGGCGGTATGACGAGACCCCGGCCGTCGGCCGGGGTCCGTGAAAGCAGACCTGGCACGCGCACGGGGCGCGAGCCCTGACTGCGTTCCCCAGTCTAACTGCCGAGGCAGTGGCCAGCCAGTAGAGCAATCGAGGAAACCAGCCAACTTTGACAGCCTCTTGAAAGGAAGAACATGCCTGATGCCAGCGAATCCCAGGTCATCAACGAGGAAGATGGCGACCACGGATCCAGTGTCGTGACACCGGCGAGTAACCCCGAGAGCATTTCGTTCCGCTTCGCGGGAGAGGAGTTCACGGTCTCGGGATTCGAGCGGACCTTGCCGACTCCCGCCACCGCAGGTGATCGTTCCGCAGTGGTTCGAGCGGGTCTGGCAGCTGAAGGCGCTTCACTGGACGAGGACGGGTGGCACGTCGTGGCTCGTGCCGTCGTCTCCCCTGACGCGGCGACAGCCCAACTGCGCTCCTCCAAGGGGCAAGCGCCCGCATTGATCGAAGAACACGTGGAGGGGGCAACGCTCCGCTCGCTCCACACTAGGGTATGGCTGACCGAACTGTTCCCGGGGCACCAGCCGCGGACCAGCCAGGGAGCGCTGCCCGTGAACGATCCGGAGGTCCACGGCGATGTGGACGAGGGCGGACGGCCCTACGCCCGTGTGGTCTACCGCTACCGCGACCGCGATCATCTGCGGGACCACCTGACGCAGACCATCGAGCAGACTCGACACGCCAATCCGAATCCCTACGACCGGTCGATCCTGGCCCGGCGGATCACCCGTGCCGTCATCGCGCACCCGTGCCGGCTCGAGTTCGCCGACGGCAGCGAACACATCGACGTCCTCGCCGTGCGCGACGGCATCACGCGTCTGACCAGTGCCTGGGCACTGCTCACCGAAGGGGAGGCACCGTACGCCGACGACATCGCCGCGACGGCTCTCAAGGTGCTGACCGCCGAGAAGCCCCAGCGACGCGGTGCCAGCGAGAAGGCGCTCAGCCAGCGCATGGCGCTCGGCCGGCAGGAGGCACTCGCCGGCTTTCTCGCCGAATTCCAGCGCGGAGTGAACGAGGCGCAGCCGACAGACCGCGCGGTGCGCCTTGGCCAGACCCTTGTCCTGCCGGCCCAGGTCACGGTCGGCGTCCACCGGCACAGCTCGGCCGGGCTCTCCGCGGAGGAGGTCTTCGACGACGCGATCCGCTCCATCCTCGCCTCGATCCACGTCGAGTTCCGGCATTGGGACGCGGCAGCGCAGAACGTCGAGGTCGGCACCCGGGCGATCAGCCGCATCCGCCTTCCCGGGCTGCCGCAGCACAATCTCCTGGAGGAGATCATCGGGCTCGCGATCGGTCGCCGGAAGCCAGCGGAACTACCCGCTGTCTTCCAGAACAACCGCATTCCGGGCACAGCACTGTGGCGGGCCGTCTACCTGGTGAACTTCCTCACCCGGCCCGAGATCTTCGAGCAGGTCAAGCGGTTCGCCAAGGACATCAAGGGCACCAGCAAGATGAAGACGGCCGGGTACGCGGAACTCCTCGGGCCGGTCATCGACCTGCCTTGGCGCGGGTACAAGGCGGGATCGCTCCAACAAGCGCGGAACGCCTGGGCGAACGGCGGCGTGCTCACCAAGGGCGTCATGGGGAACTGGCAGCCGGTTCCCACGGCGGACTTCGCCGAACTCGTCCAACCCGCGTTGAACGGCAACGAGAGCGCACGGCAGACCCTCGCGGTGGCCGGAGGGGTCGCGCTCATCACGGACAAACTCATCACGCGCAACGTCGGGTCGGCGGTGGGTCGGACGGTCCCGTTCCGCGCCAACGCGGACCAGATCATCGCCGGGCTCACGGAGTCCGAGGAGGGGTTGTGGACCCTGGCCTTCGCCGCCAAGGCCTTCGACCCGGAGCGGGAGTGCCTTAACGCCTTCACCGACACGCAGCTCCTCGGACGCAACACGGCCACGATGTACTCCGTCCCGGCGGTCGACCTTACGGCTGAGGACAAGATCCGCAAGGACGCGGGGGGTGTGGCCCCCGAAGCACTCAGCCAGTGGAGCATCGTGGTGCTCTCCGACCCGGGGAAGGCTCGCGAGGTCGAGGACGAGCAGAACTCGGAGAAGGAGAAGGCCAGCGCCGATCAGTCCATCCACGCCCAGTTGGCGGCCGAGCGGCGAGCCCTGCGCCATGCCGTGAACGACGCGCGGCAGGCCGTGAAGCGGCTGATGGCCCTCGCGGAAGCTCCTGAGGCACGGGCCACTACCTCGCACCCCTTCGGATCAGTCGAGGAGCAGAACCGCATCATCGACGAGGTGCGCAAGTTGGGTGGCGATATCCTCGTGAACTCCCCGGCCGTGGATCGTCGAGATGACGAGGAGCACGAGGACGACGACGAGGAGCACGAGGACGTCGATTAGCCGGGCCTCGTCGGGACGCGAGGGGTGGGGGTGAAATTGACGGGGTGGGGTGAGGGGTGGGCCGATAGGTGGCGCGGACGGAAATTCGTGTTGCTTCTGATGAGGACTGGCCAGGCATCTATTCGTTCCACTCCGTGATCACGGCCGAGGGACGGACGTACGTGTTTCCCGAGAGGCAGGAGTTAGAGGAGCGCGGCCGTCGCGGACGGGAGGATCGTGAGCTCGGCGAGTATGGAGCTGAACAAGCCGGGGCACTGGGTCGCCGCGATCCCGTCGAGTCGCGGATCATCTTGTCCGCCTGGCGACCGACCGGACCGGCATGGGCCGTGGGAAAGCGATCCATCTCGTTACCCCTGCGGCCATGCGGTCGGACCTGGGTCGGACGTGGGCCTTGCAAAGCGCCTGGTAGCGCGGGGAGGACGCGCTCCTCCGGCACCCGGCTGCGGACCAGGACCAGCTTCAGACGCCCGCGGCGCAGTGCCACCTCCTCGATCCTGAGACCTCGGCCCTTGTACAACGTGGTCACCCGCCACCCGAAGACGACGCGCTTCGGGGCGGCGCCGGCCTGGGTGTGGGACACCACGACCGTGGCCAGACAGTCGAGGAAGAGCTCGAAGGGCGCGCTGTCGTCGGTGAGTTCGCGCAGCTGCCCGGCAGCCGAGTCGCGGGCCTCGGTGTCCTTGAGGGGCAGCCGGACGACGGTGACGATCCCGCGACGACAGAGCTGCCGCACCGGCTCCGGGACCTCATCGACGGGCACCGGGAGCATCAGCGCGGACAGGTTCTCGCGCAGTTTGTCGGCCGCGCTGGGGTCGTCCGGGGCCGCCTCGGCCGCCAGCCGGTCGAAGTCCGACGGCCAGGCGAAGCGGAAGCCGTAGCCGTCGAAGGCCTTGGCGCCTGGGCGGGAGACGCTGTAGACCTCCGGGGCCTCGGTCAGCTGACGGACGCTCTTGAAGCCCACGCCCTTGTGCCCGATCCCCTCGTCCGGCCGTTTGGGCGACGCCGCGACCCGGCGCAGCGCGTCGAAGCGCTCCCGCGTCACCTCGCGGCCGCCGTTGGCCACGTAGAGGACCCCGTGCTCGCCCTCGGTCTCGTCGAGCAGGATCTCCACCCGCCCGACGCCCGCCTTGGCCGGGTGCGCGTCGTGGGCGTTCTGCAGCAGTTCGACAATCACTCGCCCCTTGTACTCGAGGGCCAGTACCTCCTCGATCACCGCCTTCAGATCGCGCGAGTCCGTATCGCCCTCCGCCAGGCTCCTCAAGCACGTCCGCGCCTTCCTCACCGACTGTGCCCACACCTGCCGCCGACGGGAACCCGCCGCCCCGGAGTCCTTCAACCGCCGCCTCCACATGCCGTACGAAATCATCCGCAGCCACGCCACTAAAGGCTGTCCCGCAATTGATCTCCGATGGACCGCGGCAGGGTGGTCCGTCTCTGGGCGAGCGTCGCCTACGCGGCCTGGATGAGGTTGTGCAGGCGGGCGATGCCGAGCACGGCATGGTGGACGCCGTCGCCTTTGAGGCGGCAGTCGCGGAGGATCTTCCAGGTCTTCATCCGGGCGAAGACGTGCTCGACGCGTGCGCGGACCTGCTTGTGCTCCCGGTTGTGCTCGGTCTGCCACTCGGTGAGCTCGCCCCCGCGCGGCCGGCGGTGTGGGATGACCAGGTTGGTTCCCGGATAGCCGCCATCGGCGATGACCGTGGTCCTGCCGACGGCGGCCTTCGCGCCGGATTCCTCCCATGCCTTGCAGTCGTTGCGGTTGCCCGGCAGGGGTTTGCCGACAGCGACGACGAGCCGGGTGTAGGCGTCGACGACGACCTGGTGGTTGGTGGAGTACCGGTAGTTCTTCGACTGCGCGGCGATCGTGTGGTCACGGGTGGGGACCAGAGTGCCGTCGACAATCAGTACGGTGCCCTTGCGGAACCGGCGCCGGGGCTTGAGTGCGAGCAATGGCCCGACGTGGTCGATGATCCGGCCGGCCGCCGACTTCGACACCCCGAACAGCGGCGCGAGCTGCCTCAGTGTCAGGTTCGTACGCCAGTAGGCGGCGACCAGCAGGACCCGGTCCTCCAACGGAAGGCTCCACGGGCGGCCCCGGCGCACCGTGTCGACGCCCTCGCGGCGGAGCATCGTGATCAGCTTGCGGAAGTCGCGCGGGCCCAGCCCGGTGAACGGGCCTATCCATGACGGCTCCGACGCCGTGATCACACCAGCCACGCGGTGATCATCTCAGTTGCAGCCTTCCCCGCCCGTGGCCGATCCTGTGCCTTCGACCGACGAGGAGTACGTGGTGGGGCTTGTTCTGTTTCCCGGAGACGACAACACGGACAGCCCGGACATTTGCTGGTCCTACACGGGCTTCGGGATGTTCCGGAAGTGGCTGGCGGACATCGAGGGCATCACCCTCGACGGGATGCACGGCTTCGGAGGGACACGTGCCTGGCGTGATGTGTCCACGGCGCTGGCACCGCTTCTCGACCACTCGGACTGTGACGGCCCCGATCTCACGCCGGCGCAGTGCGCTGCGATCCTCCCCCGTCTCAACGAGATCGCAGTGATGGCGCACGACCCGGGCGATCCCATCTGGCAGCGTCGTATCGAGGACGTCCGCCAACTCGTAGTCGTCTTGCAGGTCTGCATCGAGAAGGACGTGGATCTGCTCTTCGGCTGACCACCAGTCGACGTCCCTCCTTGTCCGGCCGCTATACGGGACAGCCCTTAGGGCACGCATTTGGTCATGATCAATGGGTCCGAGGCCTTGATCCACCAGCTCGGCCTTGTCCAGCACCCTGCGCAGCGCGTCGCCAGGACTGCTCAAGTGAATGAGCGTACGGCCCGTGCACACCGCCTCCGCAGCCGTGCAGTGCCAAATTGTCGCAGCTGCCGACTGGGCTACCGCGAGCTGTCGGATAAACCGTAGCTTTCGGCCACCGGAACAGATCGCACTTCAAGTCAAGACGCCGATTGGCCACGCATTCTGAACCGGGGCGGCGACTTGTTCCGCCGCAATACCCACGCGATGGAGCTCTCGAGCCGATGCTCTTACACCAGCCAGACTCAGCGGTCCTCGACGATGAAACACGCCCGCTGGTAGAGCTCGTCGAACGTGATGATCTCGACGTCCTGGATCGACGTCCGGTACAGCTCGAAGGAGCTGAGCATCGCCGGATTCACAGCACCGTTCTGGATGAACTCCTGGAGGCTGCCGATCACCACTACCTGCCGAGGGCGGGTGGTAGACAGACCTATCTCGACTGGGGTGCCGTCGTCTTCGTAAATGCGCTCGAGGAACTCGCGGGAGATGAGCTGCTGGGCTTTGTTGACGGTCGTCTGCACTTGAGCTACGCCTCCGCCCAGCTCCTTCGATGCCTGGTAGACGCCCGATCGGTACGGGGTCTTGGCGAGCAGCTCTGTCGCGTGGGTCTTGATCTCGCAGAAGAGCATGCTGCTGATCAGTCCCCTGGAACGCATGATGGCGTCGATGCGTTTCCCCGCACCGCTGAAGATGTTGGCGCCTGTGGTGATGCGTTCCAGCTTGCCGTCGTCGACGGATTGGCAGGCGATGAGGTTGAGGCCGTACCCGAAGATCCACTGGTTCTCCTCGAAGAAGGCCTGCCAGACCGCCTCCGGCCCGCGTGTCGTGGCCAGGCTCTCCGCCTGCTGGAAGTAGTCCGGATCGGTAAGCAGTCGCTCGAACCTCTGGAGCTGTTCCTTGCGGTTGCTGATCAGCCGGATGTCCTCTTCCGTGAGTCCGCCGCCGATCGCGGACCTGACCGCACCAAGAACCATCGTCCGGTCCTGACCAGTCAGCAGCTGGACCAGCTGTGCTTCGTCCCCGGTCGCCCACTGGTGGAGGTCGCCGGGAGTGCTCAGGCCGGCGCAGCCCTGGAGGAAGTTGATGACCTTCCAGAAGTTCTCGTGAACGTCGCCGGTGTCGACGAGCGCCTTGACGGCCCGGGTGGCGCCGGTATCAGGGATCATCTGGGAGATGGGGGTGTCCGGCGCCTTATTCTTGTCCTTCTTCCAGAGCTTGATCCTCGGCGTGTAGCTGTCGCCCTTCTTGATGATGGTGACGTTGAGCAGGGTCGCTACCTGGGGCCGGTCGTCGAGGACGAAGCTGGTGATCATTCGGCGTGCGCGGGTGTCGTAGAGGTGCTGGAGCCCGTCGCCGTGGTGGGAACCGCGGATCTCCAGGCTGGCGAAGTCCCCTTTGGTGACGTCGAACTCGGTGGTGGTGAAGGGGAGACGGAAGCCGCGAACGATGGGGGTGGCAGGTGCAGCGGCCTGGGTCCGCCAGTCCGGCGCGATGTTGGGCATCGGCCGGGGATCGCCCTCGACCACGAGGCCCTGGACGTCGGTGCGCCCGAGCTGGCCGAGCACGGTCTCCAGCGTCCGCCAGATCAACCCCTTCGTCTCTTCGGTGACGGTGTGCAGGAGCTCGCGCTCCACCGTCAAGACCGCCTCGTAGGTGTCCGCCGTCCAGCTGTCACCAGGCATGGGGTGGAAGAACCCGCCGTCGCGGCGCAGGGTCAGGACCGCGGTGCGCAGCAGGTCGCGTGCGCTCTCCTCGCCGGCGCAGTCCAGGAGGCTGTAGGTCTGACCGAGGACCAGGTCGAGCTTGCCAGTGTCTTCGTCGCCCAGTGGCAGCGGGATCAACGGGCCTGTCGGGGTGACGCGGACCGGGGTGTACAGCGGTCGGCCGGAGACGAGCTCGTAGGAGCGCAGGCCCCATCCGTCTGGCGCCAGAAGCCGGTTCAGTTCATCGACGTACGCCATCGCCTCCTCGACATCGGCTGCCACCTCGGGATGGACCATCCGTGCCAGAAAGGCGAGCAGTACCTCGTCCGGCCCGTGGGCAAGCTCCAACCTGGGGTCCTCGAAGATCCAGTCGTCGGGCAGGTCATCGTTGTTGAATCGGTGCTGCTGGATATCGTCCCGGACAGTCGGAAGCTGGCTGTTCTCAGGCTGAGGATGGTCAAGGTCGTATAGGCCCTCCAGGAACGTGACCTCGTCCAGCTTCCCCCACCAGGGGCTCGACATCCCACGCAAGTACTTGAAGATGTCTTGCCGCGTCACCACAGTGATCTCTGGTCGAGCGTGCGCTGGGTCGGAGTCATTGGACGTCATGCCTACATGATGGACGGCTGGTGTGCCATGCGGAGGGCTATTGGGACATTCCGCTCTCACTCAGACATCAACATGTCTGGCTGGCTGGCCGCGAGAACGCCGCAGCACGTCCGGGCGAGGCTGCGGGTGGCGGCAAGGCTCTGGCCGGTCCCACCGTCGGTCCGGGTCACCCGACGGACGCCGAGCCATCGACGCACTCCAGCTCTCGCACTCGCTCTTGAAATTCGGCGGGCAGATACCAGCCCTCGATGGCCGGTGTCATGTAGAGGCGGGCCTTGAGGCCGAGGAGCAGCTGGCGACGATGTTCCTGGTCCGCCTGGGTCCAGGCGTCGCCGAAGGTCTCGCCGGTCTCGACCTCGACCCAGGCGGAGGGGCGTTGCGGGAGGGCGGCGAGGCGGCGGCGTTCGTCAACGAGGACTTCGAGGGCTTCGGCGTACTCGTCGTCGCCGCCGGGGTAGTCGAACAGGCCTCGGCGCTTCTCCTCACGGAGATCCTTCATGGCCGCCGTGACGTGGTTGAGCTGCTCGGTGTGGTCCTCACCGGGGATGAACCTGCGCACCGTCATCGCCAGCCCGGCCAGACCCTCGACCAGGGCGGTGATCGCGGCGGTGACGCGCTCACCCTTGACGGACTGGCCCTTGCAGGCCGGCTTTCCGGCGGTCTTCGCGCAGCGGTAGTACTCGTAGACCTTTCCGTTCTTGGCGAGGTTCACCTGCCGGTAGAACCGGTCACCGCACCGGTCGCAGAGCGCAACGCCCAGCCAGGGCGAGGCACCGTTCGAGCGCTCCTTCGTCACCGAGCGCTCGTCCATCACCGCCTGGACCGCCGCCCACTCCTCCTCCGCGAACAGCGCCTTGGCCATCCGGATCGGCAGCCCCTTGGCGTCGCGGGCGATCTTGCGCGCCTTCACGGAGCGGCCGGTCAGCTTCAGGCCCATCGTCGCCGGCGAACGCAGGATCTTCCCCACGCTCGTCGGGTTCCAATGGTTCGACGGCGCGGTTTTGCGCTTGCTCGAATACGACTCGCCCTGGTTCTTGAACGCGTGCATCGACGGAGTGTCGAAACCCGCCGCTTCCAGGGCCGTTGCGATCATCCACTGGCTCTGCCCCTCCAGCAGGAGCTGGCCCATGTACCGCACGGCCTCGGACGTGACCGGGTCGGGTTCAAGGGTTCGGCCACCACCGACACGGTCGACGATCCGGTACCCGTACGGCGGCTGCCCACCGGCCCAGCGGTCCGTCTTGCGCAGGTGTTTGTGGGCGGCGGTGACGCGGGCCTTGATCCGCTTGAGCTCCATCTCCGCGAAGATCGACGCCAGCATCAGGAAGGTCTTGGCCAGCTCGTTCCCGAACGACGACTCGCGGCCCTCCCGGTAGTCCAGGGTGATCCCGTCGTCGGTGAAGACCAGGACCTTGTGGTTCTCCTCCGCCCAGTGGGCGACGTCCGCGCAGTCCTTCGCCGAGCGGAACGCACGGTCGACCTTCGCCCACACCATCGCGTCCCACTCGCCCTGCCGCTCGGTCAGCCACGGCCCCAGGTCGGGACGCTCCCACGGCGTGATCTGGGCAGAGACGTCCAGGTCCTCGAAGGACCCGACGATCTCCCACTCCTTCGAGACCGCGTGCCGGGCAGCCGACTCCGCCTGGACCAGGTGCGAGACCTTGCCCTCGTCCCCGTGCGTGTCCGACACACGCGAACCAACCACCGCCCGAACCGGCGCCAAAGCTGTCATGCTGCCCATGGGCCTCCCCTACCGCCAAGGCCAGCAGACACCCTCGAACAGCCCACACTCGAATGGGTGGACCTTTTACAAAAGGCGTCGTTCCGCTGGAGAGTAGACCTAAGTGTTTGTACAAAAGGCATGGCCGACAGGGCAGTCGAAGCCTACGTCGAACGCGCCGCCACCCATTCCGAACGCTGGAGCGACCACGCCCCCGTCACCGTGGTGTTCGACATGGACAACTGACGCATGCCCTGACTTCCAATGCACGAGTTCGAGCTCTACTACGACCTCTGAATCAGCCCCCGTGGGCCACCTTGGCAGGAGGCCACTTTATGGCCCCTGACCTGCGAAAACGTCTATCACAAGCTCTCGCTGCTACTCGCCCGTCCTCGCCCTCTGACATGAGTGTGAAATGGCGGCGCCAATAGCTGACAAGGCGTCAGCCGAGCGGTGTCGACGCCGAGGGCCCGCCGCTCTCCTCGCCGAGGGTGACGGGCCCAGCTTGCGCCACCCTCCGCCCAGGGCAGCACCCGCCGTCGCCAGTCGCTCGGATCGCCACACCCTTGTCAGTGCAACCCGCCAGGATGCGCATGGGCTCGTTTGCACAGGGCGAGCGAGCGACTGCCGTGCGAGGGATAGTTGATGGCCGACTCTTCTGCCATGACTCCCGACTTCGTGGAGCAAGTGCTGGCCGCGCAAGCCGTCGTCAGGCGGGATTGGGCGGGGGTCCGCTGCGCAGCCGCCGTGCGCGATGGGCCCGTCGCAGCAGGGACATATTCTTGCCGTCAGTGCATGACCGACGAGGAGCGGGAAAGCGCGGCCTTACTGCGCCGCTGGGCGAAGCCGTTTGTCGAACGATGGCTGCCGCACATCTGGCCGGCGTGCTGGTTCTGGCCGCTCCCCGACACGGGAGGAACGCACTGGGCGTCCGAGACCACTTCTCTGTTCAACTGGCAGCAGGGCCGGTGCGCGATCTGTTGGTGGCAGGAAACTCGCCCCGAGGCCCGCCGCTGCCGAGAATCGGGATTGGTTCAGGATCATGATCACGCCACCGGCATGCTGCGTGGATATCTTTACACTTGGTGTAATTCATCCGAAGGTAACCGCACTACGGATGGCCGGTTCCTGAACTACCGACTCCGCCCACCTTCCGAATTGCTCGGAATCCGCTTCCGGTACGGCCGCAAGATGCGGTCGGTTCAAGAATCACCAGGCCAGCTTTCCTTCGGCGATGCGTTCTAGCCCCCATTGCAAGCGGAGGCAGCCGGCTCCCTATGCTCTTCCAATATGCGGCGGCTACTGCCTCGGCCGGCAGCCACTCCGGAGACCATACTCGGTGGCGACCATCTGCTTTTATAGGACCGCACTAGGGGCGGTGCACCGGATGGCTTGTCGACCACTCGTCTCATCCCCCAATCGAGTGAATAAGTCCAGCGGACGCCAGAAGTACCGACTGCGACGCCCTAGGATTTGGAATCAGCCTGGCCCGCGCGAGGGGCCAGATCCGGGTGCCTCAT
Organism: Kitasatospora sp. NPDC004723; assembly: GCF_040609255.1. NCBI lineage: Bacteria > Bacillati > Actinomycetota > Actinomycetes > Kitasatosporales > Streptomycetaceae > Kitasatospora > Kitasatospora sp. NPDC004723. The sequence continues at coordinate 22,280 of NZ_JBEXJT010000016.1, forward strand.
CCGACCTGCCGGCACCGACGGAGAACCTTCTTCGTATATATGTCCGCATGCCATCGCCAAGGACAAACTCACCACGTATTTGCGTCAGTTCGCGCCGGGTCGGGGCACCTCACTTCTCCAGAGTGGAAGCGATCATGATGCACCAGCAAGCAGCAGCCGCGCGTGCCGACTTCACCCAGGAGCCGCTCGAAGTAGTCCGACTCCGCATCGGCCAGTTCGACAACTTCGCTCGGCTCATTCCGCAGGCCGATGGAACCCAGGCGCTCCTCGAAGCGCTCTTTCTCTCCGCGGTCGCCCGCAGCACAGCCGAGGTTGATCTCGGCACTGCTCCGTTCGGCGTCGTCGATGTGAGCCCGCTGCCGAATCGGCTGGACATCCATCTCGCCGGGCCCGAGGCGTTCCGGCCGGTGCTCGATCTGCTCCCGACCCGGGACAGCGACAAGACGATCCACGGAGTCGCTGGCCTCATGGCCCGACCTGTCCGTACCTCCGTGCACGTGGCTTTCGACCACAGCCAGGCCAGCGGGGAGTTGCGGTTGTGGACCGAGGGTGCTGACCTGACTGAACTCCTGGCTGAGCACGCGGCTGCCACCACAGCGCGAGGGCATCGGGTGCTGTGGAGCACCAGTTCGCCGCTGCCTAAACCGAAGCTCCTGCACGGGCGCAGGGCCGTTCGACCGCTGAGTCGGCAGAAGCCCAGCCCCATCACACCGCCGGTCAGGACTTCACAGTTCCTGGCCAGCGCCCTGTTGCGTCGTCCCGGGATCTGGACGCGTCTGGAGGGCCACCTGGACCTGAGGGTCTCCAGCTCGGAAGTCGAGCACGGCGTCGACTGGCTGCTCGACCGCATCGTCACCCCGAGGACGGCTGTCCACGACGACCGCATTGCCTGCCTTCTGGGCGACGCGATTGCAGGGCCCGACCTCATCTGGGATCGGGCAACCCACACCTGCGGACCCAATGAGTGCCGTATGCGGTTCGTCCCCCGCGAGGCCGGCCACGGGTGGAACGGCGTGCTGACCGTGCGAACTGTTCGGGCCACCTCAGACCACCTTCCAGCACGCCGCCCCAGGCCGTTCACCGTCCTCTCGGAATCTCTTGTGGAGAACAAGGTCTCGCCGCTCCGGCCCACACGCAATGGCGCGCTGCCGTCCTCGGACAGACACGACCGGAACCCCGGACTCGTCGTGCAGCTTGAGTCGGTGGGCTACTCCCTGAGCAAGACGTCCTGCTGGAAGATCGCCTTGCACTTGGGCGCCGGCTGGGCCCAGCACGGTTGGCGAGTGCTCGTCGTTCACGACGTCAGCGAGGCATCCGCGCAGCCGGCGGCTTATCCCCCTCCGACGTGGCCCGAACGGCCTCGTCCGAAGGCCCCGACAGAGGATGCGCCCTGGCAGCGTCTTCGCCTCACCAGCGGCCCAGGAGAGCTTCACGTCCACGTGGGAAGCCACGGCTGGGAAGCGCTGGAGAAGCTCATCCCGCGGGCCCGATCCGACTTCGACTGGATCATCCTGGCGGACAGCATCTCGAACAGTTACAGGTACATGGGCCCCACGATGCTGGACGGCATCACCGATCGCTTCGTCGTCGCGGTGGAAGACCCGGGCTACACAACCACGATCGCCGTCGCGAGTGCTGGCGGCCAACAGAGCACGAACTTGGACCGCCACGTCGACCTGACACCGGCCGAGTCCGCGACTGTATGGCGGGAGCAGAACCTCCGGATGTTGGCGAGCAACATCCCGGTAGCTGGCCTCATTCTCGTTCCAGGGAGCAAGCATCACCAGCCCTCGGTGGAGTTCCGGGACGCCGCCGACGCTCGACTTGCCGATTTCGGCACGCCCGTCCTTGCCCGTCTTACCAGCGAACTGATCTTCGAGGAGCGCACCGTCCTGGACAACGTCAGTCCTCGCGCGCGCGAAGACCTCCTGGCCACCAGTGCGCACCTCGCCCACCTGCTCGCGATGCACGCGGCCGGGTGGTCGGTCCCTTCTCTAGAGGCTCGTGCCTGACTCGGAGCCACGGGCCCGGAGGCAACCACCCGGGCCCACCAGCATGTTGTGGAGAAGCAGCACCGCGCCCGCCGGTCTACGTCCCTCGGCCCTCGTCATGCCATCCACCTGGTCCGGCCAGACTGGTCAACAGCACCATCCGGATCGCCAGCCTGGCCGGCCGCCGAGGTGGCGACGCATAACCTGGACGGCAGCGGGCCACCCTGCATGACCCGCTCCAGTTCGGAATGCCCCGATCGAAGCCTTACAGAACAACCTTTAGCCAGCTAGGGCTCGTTCGGTGTGGTGGCGAAGGGAGGAGAGGAAGATTCGGTCGGGGCGGCCGGCGAAGACATAGAAGAGGGACTCGGGGATGTAGCCGGGATGGCGGAACCAGTTGCGGATGCGGGGGCCCTGGCCCTGGTCGTCGGCGATTTCGCCGAGGATTTGTTCGGTGTCCTCGTAGACGTGTGCCCGGCGGATCTGGCCGTTGGCGCGGTTCGCCATGAACTCGACGGCCACAGGGCGGCCGGTGGGGGTGGGGCTGGCAGCCCACTTCTTGAGGTTTGGGGTTGCGGTGAGGATGTCGTTGACCGCGTTGGATGTCTGGACGTGATGCCAGACATCCAGGAGGGTGGCGAACTGTCCCGGCTTGGCGATCTCTTCGGCGAGGTACACCAGGAATCGGTTCATCAGCATGGCGTTGTGCCGGACGTCGACCGGGACTTGGGTTCCGAGCACCGCCAACGCGCCCTCCCGGAGTAGGAGATCGGTGATGGCCACGGCTCCGGAACCACGCGGGGCGACGTGGCAGGCGCTGAGCATGACTACCGGGGGCATGTGGTCGATCCCGAGGAACAGGCGTGGGGCGCCACCGACCTGGAGTGCGGCTGAGTTACCGACCATCGTTCCGTGCGCGCTGAGGACGAGGATGTCAGGGCGGTGTTCGGCCACCGCCTCTTGCAGGGCATCGAGGGTGAGTGTCTCGGCCTGGACGACGGTGAGCGCGTCGGGGGTGGCGATCTGGCGGGCCAGCCGCCAGCCTTCGCGGGAGAGCCGCCCGATCCGGTCGCTGACGGGGATGCACTCGGCGATCAGCACCTTGATGCGGTGATTCAGGCCGAGCGGCGGCCGGGTGACGGTCTGGAGCTGGAGCGTCCTGGTCAGTGGCTGGAGCGGCCGGTAAGCGACGGGCAGTCGGGCGCACAGGGGGGAAGTGTCCCCGGGCATGGTGAGCAGCCCGAGGGGGAAGTCGGAGAACACCGTCAGGGCCGAGGCGCGTTCGATCGCGGCCCGCAGTTCGTCGCTCCACAGCGGCCGGACGGCGTCATTCAGCCGGGTGAGCAGACGTCGGGTAGTGGCGCTGCCGGGGCCATCGATGAAATGCCGTTCGAGGTCAGCGAGGGCGAGGAACGCATCCCGGGGTACGGTGGGCAGCATCAGGCCCAGCCCGCTGCTCGCGATGGCTTGGTGGGTCACCGCGAACTCGACGGCCGCCCGTTCGACCAGGTGATCGGGACGCTCGTGGAGGTTGACGGACCAGGTGTCGTCCGGGCTAGCGGCAGGCTGCGGTTCCAACTGCCGCCGGAGTTCGCCGTCGTAGGCATTGCGGGTGTACGCGGGAGCCGCCCCGGGCAGGCCCAGCGCGAGCGGTACTCGCAGTCTGGCGGTCTCCTCCCCTGCCGTTTGAGGGAAGCGGCGTTCGGCGACTTCCGGGGAGGCACCTTCCCGTTCGAGACGGGCCAGGGTGGCCAGGTGAATCTGCCCGTTGAGGGCCTGGGTGAAGGCCCGGTCGATATCCGTGTCCTGGACGGTCGACTCCATGGTCGGCCAGCCCATCTGCCGGGCTAGCCTGCGGTGTGGCAGGGTGAGCGGGGCCAGGTCCAGCCGACGGGTGAGGGACAACTCGCCGGTGAGTGCTGGTAGCTCGGAGGCGTAGTGCTGCTGGATGGCGCGCCACTGGGCGGCGAGGGTGATGTCGTTCATCTGCGAGTAGGGGGTCGCGGGCAGGGCGAACCCCAGTGAGGAGGACCGCTCCCGAGCCTCGTCGAGCAGTTCGTCCGGGCAGACGGCGAGGACGGGGTGACGGCCTTGCGGGAGATCACCGATCCGGTCCGCATCGAAGCAGTCGATCGGCACCATCAGGATGTGATGGTCGAGAAGCAGATGCTGAGCCGCCTTCAGCTTCTGGATGGGGACGTCAACTAGGTCCAGCAGCGTGGCGGGGAGGTGCAGGCAGTACCAGAGCCCGGGGAGCGCGGTGGCCACGGACTTGGCCAGGCCATGCGGCGCCGTCGACTCCGCGTCGGCCGGCCGTTCAAAGACGACCGGTACGTACGGCAACGCGTCCTGGGCGCGGCCTTCCCCGGGCCCGGGGGCGAACAGGACCGCGTACAGCGGGGGCAGTTCCAGAGGTGACGGCATTGACGTGGGGGACCTCATGTGCGCTCGGCCGGTGACCCTTTCAACCTACCCTGCCGGCAGTCGAGTTGCTCGGGGATGGGAGCAGCGGCAACAGTCCCTTCCGCCATCGGCGAGGGCCCCACCACGAAGTACGCGCCTCCGGGCCCCTGCCGGCACCGCGCTGGTTCTCGGCGCACCGGCGTGGCGAGGTGCTGATGACAACGGGTTCCCCTATCCTCGACATTGGGCCCGGAGGTGGTCCACGGCTGGCCGTTCGCCCGGACGAATTGTGCTGTGAGCCGGCGGGTGGGATGCCCAACCTCCTCGCGATTGGCCGTGCCATCAGATGACATCACCGTCTCACTTCGCGGCGCAGTCCGGGCTGTCGCCGGCGAGGATCTTCAATGCCGCATGTCAACGACCGTGCGCGCCTCAAGCAGTACCTGGCCCTCATGTCCGTACCCCAGCATGTGCTGCAGGCGGCCACGGTCAACGGACGGATCGAGCTGGACACCAAGGACGCCGGCCAGGAGAACTTCCAGGCCCTGCTCTGGGACCTGCTGTTCAGCTCCGGTCACTCTCACCCGTGGGACCACCGCGGCGGAAGGTCCTTCCGCGAGCTCGCCGGGTACTACGAGTGGATCATGCCCGCACCGCACAAGCTGACGATTCAGGCGAGCGTGGCTCCGCGGGTAGCGCAAAACCGGCTCCGAGAAGAGTCCGGAGAACCTCACGTTCTGGCGAACCTCGGGTATCACGGCTGCGGAGGAGAGTGCTTCCCCTCACTGGGCCCCCACTCCCTGTACGCCGTTGCGCAGTCGGCTGATGGTGCGCGCGAGCACCTGGTGGAGGCACTGGCCCCACACCGCCGAGATCGTGCCCGCGCGCCGGAGCAACACCAGCCGATGCCTGACCTGGCGAAAGGGGCCATCCTGGGCGGAGGTGGCGGAGCTTCTGGTCAACAGCGCCATCCGGATCGCCTACGCCGTCCAGGTCTCCGACCCTGACGAGCTCGACGTCAGTGTGCTGAGGCTCGGGCCAGCCGCCATCGAGCTGGCTCGCCCCAGCTAACTTGATCTTTAACCGGTGCGGTGAGGTGGCGTCGGCGCGGTGTGCGGCTCGGGTCCGTCGGTGCCGGGGTCGGTGCGGGTGGTATTGAGCAGGTCGGCAAGCGGTCATGTGAAGGGCGAGAACGACGCCGCCCTTGCAGGGAGCGGGGTCAGTGGTGGCGCGCAGTGTATGGACGGGCCGGTGGCAGCAAGGTGGAGCTGGGCGGTGACGTCGTCGGCCAGGTCGCGGTGGGGCTGGTCCGGGAGGGTCTCGAGGGTGAAGCCCTCACCGCTGCTATGGCGCTGCCCGAAGCAAGTTGGGGTTGTCGCGTCCACCAGGCACGCGAACGATAGCGACGTAACAGGGTTCTATTTCGCCTTGGCGCTGGACAGGCTCGATCCAGATGCTGTTGAACAGGTTGACGGCGCCTTCGGCGCCAACGGTTTTGTCGAGTACGAGCAAGATCGCGAAGGCAGCGCTGGTGTTCTGGTACTCGGCGGCCTGGGCCACGTACTTCCGTAGCCCTGTCTCGGTTGCGTCGTCCTCTTCGATCTTGCATTCGACGTTGAACCGCGTCGCAGGAAATGAGACGAGGATGTCGGCACGGCCACCGCCTCGGTCGATCACTTCAGAGTTGACGATACCGAAGAGGGCGGAGAAGGTGAGCACCTCGCGGTAATGCTGGTGGAAGAGGGCTTCGTCGACCTTCTGCTTCTTGCCGTCCTTGTCGCGTAGGCGCAGGTATTCGGTGTAGGAGCCTCCCATCTTCCGGCCGATGTCGTAGCAGATGTAGGCGTACCTCACGGTGGCGTCGAGGAGGAGGGCAAACGGGTCGGCGATGTCGGGTAGCCAGTCACTGGACTTGGCCAGCTGGCTGGTGAGGTCTCGCATCAGCCGGCTGTATTTGGCGTCGGTGATGGGCGCGACGACGTCCTCGCGGGCCCGCAAGGCCAGTTCCATGGCGTCGAGGGCTCCTTCATCGATGCTCTCGACCAAGGCGGCAAACTCCTGGGGAATGGTGGCGGCCAGCCGATGCCAGCGTCGTGCTTTTCCCGGATCACCTGCCGTTGTGGTTCCAACTGCCCCGTCGGGCGCGGCGGCGCGCTGGAGGAGTGCGGCGTAGAGCTCTTGGGCGGCAGGATCCTGGCGTAGTTCGTCGTCGTGGGTCAGGGCGTACCTCAGGGTGTCGATACGGTTCTCTCGCTGCAGGAAGGTGTCCTCGATGACGGGTGCCACCAGGGTCTCGATCACGGCGGCTGCCGGCGCGCCGGTGAGGACCGCGACGGTGCTGTGCGCGGTGTATGCGCTCAGCAGCGCGGTGAGGATGCCTTGGCCGCGTTCGTACCAGGGGTTGTCGCTGCCCATGTGGGGGGCGGCTGTATCAAGGCGGAGGGTGAGTTCGATCCAGGCGGTGATGTCGCGCTGGCGGGGTTGTGCCCAGGCTGGAGTGGTCGTGTGCCAGCGCCACGAGCGATAGCGCTGAAGGGTGCTGCGCAGGGTCGCTGCGGCGGCCGGGACCCTGGTGGGAGCGTCCGGAGCGGAGAGACCGAGGACAGCGTCGATGGCTGAGTGGTAGAGCTGGGCATCGAGGCGGTCCGGGTCCGTGGCGATCACTTCGGCCAGGCGTTGTTGGGTCGCTGCCAGCTGGGCGGCCATGGTGGCGTACTGGTCCTGTTGCAGGGCTTCGCGCAGGTCCGCAAGGGCCAGTTCGAACGCGGCGTCCCGGCAGGTGTGGTCCAGCATCAGGCATCGTTCCAATGCCTCGCGGAGCCCGGCGCCGGGGTGCTGGCCTTCTAGGACGCCCAGTAGGCGTGGAAGGCGGGCGGCGAAGGCCTCGGGCAGGGCAGCGGCGTCCTCAGTGATCGCGTCCATGGCGCCTAGGAGCCGGGCTGCGCTGGTGATGCCGGCCAGGGTGAGCTGGACGAGGCAGTCGGCGGCTTCGGCGCCTATGAGGGCGGTCGCCACGTCATCGCCTGCTTCTTCGGCGGCGGTGAGTCTTGCCAGCAGGACGCGCACCAGTGGCTGGCCTAGGCCCCGGGAGAGAGCGGGGCGGGTGGTGAGGACGTCCAGAGCACCGGTGAATGCTGCATGACTGTCCTGTTCGCGTAGGCCGGTAAGCACTGCCGCGCACAGTGGAAGTGCAGCATTGGTCCCCGCCCCCGTGTCGGCGTGTTCGAGGAGGTGGGCGGCGGCACTGGCGAGAAAGGGCAGCAACGGCCCTGTTGCCAGTTCGTCTGCGGCAGCTGTGACCTCGTCGAGGCCGCCCAGGTCGGCCACGGTGGGGCCGGCGCGGCGCTCGGCCGGGGTGGCTTGCCGCGCCCACGTGGAGAGACGCTGCTCGATGGCTTGCATCTGGTCTCCCTCCTGAGCACGTGGTCGATGCGCCAGCCCGGCTTGTCAGAACAACTGGCGGCTATCGTGCCCGGTCACGATACGGTCCGCGGGAAAGGTGTCCCACACTGCGTCCTCGATCGACGTGATGACGATCTGCATGCCGGGAACGGTGCTCGCCGTGTCGTAAAGGGTCTGGAGCGTCGCCCGGGCGTGCTCAGCGACGAGTTCTTCGGCGGTGGGGGCATCGATCAGCAGAAGGCCGGGGTGGGACATGATGCCTCGCCTGCGGCCGACGGTGATCATGCTGACCACCGTGGCGATCCTCATGCGCAGGCGCTCGGTGGGGCTGAAGGCGGAGAAGCGGTGGCGGGCACCCGACTTCTTGGCGTTGACGTTGCCGTTCAGCGACAGGTTGACGCTCGTCAGGTTGGTGACACCCAGGCGCTGGGCGAGCGTGACGATCTCCTCGTTCAGTTCGGCGAAGAGGCTGCGGCTGTGCTCGGCAACGATGGGGCTGAGCACGTCTGCCGCAGCGCCGAGGATGGAGTCGTCCAAGCTTGGCGGAGCCGTCGGGGTGGCGCCCGCCTCGATGTACTCGCCGACCACGGCGGGCATCGCACTGGAGGTTCCCTCGGCGACGGCCAGGGCGCCCTGGAGCTGGTACAGCTCCTGCTGTGCCGATTCGAACTGGGTGTACCAGTCGGCCGAACGCGCGGCCTCGAGAAGCCTGCTCGCCTGGTTGTATGCAGCGCGGCTCTGGTCCAGAGCCTTCGCCGCCGCGTCGAGGGCAGCCTGGGCGGTCTTCTCTGCAGTACGAGAGGCGTTCAGACGGTCGTCGAGGCGGCTCAGTGCTGCTGCCTGGGCCTCGGGGTCCTCTGCGGGCTGCTCCGGGAGGTCGTTGGTGCAGAGCGAGCACACATGCCGGCTGTCTTCTGCCTTCCGTCGGTCGTCGTCGAAGACGGTCTCGCAGCGGGGGCAGGTTTCCGGGTCCAGTGCGCCAAGGAGCAGCCGGGCGGCACTGCTCTGCCGGGCGCGTCGGACTGCCCGCTCGTCGGCCAGGCGATCCTTGCGCGCTGCAGCGCGATGTTCTTCGGCCTCCTGGTGCGTGCGCTGGCATGCGGCAACCTGGCGGGCCGCGGAGTCGACGCCGGCGAGGAGCCGGGTGAGGTCGGGCTTCGACGTCTGGAAGGACTGGAGCCGTCCCTGCACGGTCTCCAGAGCAAGCCGCAGCGGCTCGGCCTGATCGTGCCGGGCCTGGGCGTCCTCCTTGGCGCGCCGTACCACCCGATTGCTCTCCTGGGTGTCCTTCTTCCGCGCGGTGGTCAGCTGGCTGAGTTCAGAGGCGTAGGGGACGTCCAGGAAGAGCTGCATGAGCTTGACGGGAAGCTGGCCATAGGTGGTAGGGCCGAGGAGGACTTTGCCGCTGGCCGAGTTCAGGGCGACCCCGTAGAAGAAGCTCGCCCATCCGTGCCGGTCCTCGCGGCTGTCGCGTTGGCCGTCGGCGTCCTTCGGCGCTCCTGGCTCGGCAGTCCAGACGTAAACGGGCTTCAGGCCAAGGCGGTCGAGCATGAACCTGTCGATGAGCTGCTTCACGCCCTCCGGCTCCGCCCTCGCCGCGGTTCGCACACCCGGGCCGCTCTCCTGACGGTCCTCCAGCCCCAGCAGCGAGGCCACGGTGTCGGCGGTCAGCAGAGTGGCGCTAGGGTGGCCGGCCCTGTCGAAGGTGAGGCGGATGGACGCGGGAACGCCGGCGACCTCGATGTCGGCGCGCACGTACGAGAACCAGCCCACGGTCTCCGGTCTGCAGAACTCGTCGAATCCCTCGCCCCGCAAGGCGAAGCTGAGGGCCCACAGCAGGCTGGACTTGCCTGCGGAGTTGATGGTGCTCGCGATCGCCCACGGGCCCGCGCCCAAGCGCATGCGAAGGGTGAACGGCCCGTCGTTGTCGTCCGTGCCGCTCTTGGTGCCATCGCAGTACACGTAATGGACGACAAGCTCGCGCCGGACCGGCAGCGGGCTCGTCAGGTGGATGCCGTGTGCGGCAAGTACGTCCCTGACCATCGCCGGATCGGCACCGGGGACCTGGGCGGCGATCCTGCCGATCAGCTCGTCCTCCTGCGGGACCGGCAGGTGCTCGGTGGTCATGCGGCGTCCCCCTGGGATGAAGCGGCACTGCGCAGCGCCGCGAGGCGAGCGCGGGCGCGGGCGGCGATCGACGGGATGGTCTCGTTCAGCGGTGTCTCGGCGTAATCCCGCTGGAGGTACTGCCTGCGCCTCAGGGCAACGGCGGAGTGCCCCGTCGCCTCTGCCAATGCCCTCACCAGCAAGGCTCGCTCGGTGTACCAAGCGAGTTCGGGGAACCGCTCGGAGGCCTGCTGGGCGACTTGCTGACCCTTTGCCGTCAGGAAGTAGTTGTCCTGCAACACGCGATCGTCCGTGCGGCGCTGGGTGATGACGAGCAATCTCGGCGCAACCAGAACGCTCAGGGCAAGGTCGAGATACTCGAAGGCACCGAAGAGGTAGCGCAGCATAGGGATGGCACACACCTCAGGCTCATCCGAGTCCAGGATGTCCGCAGCCAAACCCAGGAGGATCTCCTCATGGCTGCGTTCGTAGTCGTTCAGGAGCTCGTCAGCCAGGTAGTCCGGGTTCCGCAGCCAAAAGTCAAGCTTTTGCAAACGACTCTCGGCTCGAAGCACGCCGACTGCATTCTCGGGCGCCGTGGCCTTCCCCGCCTCGTCCAGCGGGTCCGCAACGGCAGCGATCAGGAGCAGCAGCCGAATCGCGTCGGAGAACCGATCCCCATCGTAGTCCTCATCCACTCACACACCGTAATAGCGAGTTCAGGTTGGGATCAATCCCCGGTGCGGGTGTTCCAGTGACCGTTGGGTCGTCTCAGAGGCGGCAGTGATGGAACTCGTCGCGGCGGTAGTGAACTTGACGGCAGTGAAGCCCGTGAACCTGGTGCCAGTGATCGTCACGCACGTCCCGCCCGCGGCCCGGCCGTGGCCAGGACGAGGACGAGGACGAGGCCCAGCAGGCTGGAGTCGACCACCGCGATAGTGGAGGTGATGGTGTTGGTGGCGGGGTCGACCACCGAAACGCTTCCAGGGTCGTCGGCGACGTAGAACGCCGCTGACGGCTATGCAGAGGCTGAGCCCGGGCGCGACCTCGACGCTTCAACAACCTGACGAGCAGTCAACCACGTCGCCGGGCTCCCACCCGGGTTCGGCTCCGCGAGTTTCGGTAGCCTTGGCTGCCGCCTGTTCGATGTGTGGAGGGTCCGTGTCGGAAAGCACCGCAGCGGTTGGGGCGGGTGTGCCGCCGATCAACTTCGTCATGCATCAGGCGCGCACCGGCAGCATGGGCGGGGCGCGCGAGGATTTCGAGACGATGATCGGCCTACTGGCCGCTGCGACCACGCCGAACGTGCGGAACATTGCGGCGAACCCGGGCGACTGGGGAATCGACGCGTTCGCCGGTGACCTCGGCGATGCCGTTACCATCTGGCAGTCCAAGTACTTCTGGCCGATCACCGAAGGGGGAACTCACCAGCAGGCGATCCGGGAGTCCTTCGAATCCGCCGTGAGAGCCGCCGCGGAGCACGGCTACGCGGTGGCGAACTGGATCCTGTGCATCCCCTCCAGCATGGACGGTGCCACTGCCAAATGGTGGGACGCATGGAAGAAGCGCAAGGAGAAGGAACAAGGCGTCGTGATCGAGCTGTGGGACGAGACCGCACTGCGTCAGAGGCTCCACACTCCCGAGGCGGACGACGTACGGCGGGCCTACTACGAGCCCTTGCACGGGAAGTCGCCCACCGACTGCGGAACCAGTTGTCTCCGGGACCTGTCCCGATGGCCGTTGGTGAAGCACTGGGACGTGCTCCAGGCGGGCGTGCACCGGGTGCGCCGAGGGGGCAATGGCGACCGCGTCACGCCGTACGTGGCGCGGGACATCGACGAATGCCTGAAGCTGCGGATTTCCGAGGCTGCCGTCCAGGGCGGACTGGTGCTGGTGGTCGGCGACTCCACTGCCGGTAAGACGCGTGCGGCCTTCGAGGCAGTGCGCGCTGTGCTCCCTGAGCACCGAGTCCTGAGCCCGGAGAGCGGCAGCGACCTTCAGTCGATGGTCGAGGTCCTGGAGGGAACCAGCGACCCATGCGTGGTGTGGCTCGACGACCTGGAGCTGTACCTCGGCCCAGAGGCGTTGACCCCAGCGCTGCTCGCGAGGTTCACACGGTCGCGAACTCCTGTCGTGGCGACGATGCGGTCCTCCCAATATCTCCTCCTCAACAGCTTTGCGGACGCCGACGGCGCCATGGCCGCCAGAGCCTCCAACCAAGCTGTCGCCGCAGCGGCAGCCAGGGTCCTCAATCTCGCGGAATCCGTTGACTTGAACCGGCTGTGGAGCGAGGTGGAGCTCGCCCATGCGGCACAGAGTACAGACAGCCGTGTTCTCGAGGCCGTGGAGCACCACAGCCCCTACGGCGTGGCGGAGTACCTGGCGGCCGGGCCCGCTCTCCTCCAGGGATGGCGGCGCTCCTGGCGCGCGGGTGCTCACCCCAGAAGTGCCTCCATCGTCGCCGCGGCGGTGGACCTCTCTCGCACCGGAATGCGCGGCCCCTTCACGGAAGGGCAGTTGAAGGAACTGCACGACATCTACCTCGCGAGGGAGGGCGGCCCCGTTCTCCGTCCCGAGTCGTGGTCGGACGCGATGGCCTGGGCGACCAAGGTGCACTACGGGGTGACGAGTCTGCTCATTCCATCGACCGATGGCGCATGGCGGGTCTTCGACTACCTGGCCGATCACACGACCAGTGAAATCCCTGCTCAGGCCTGGGACTTTGCCTTGGAAAACTCCCACTCGCCCGCAGATCGGTACACGATCGGCGTCAATGCCTACCGGCCGGCGCCCGCGGTTGCCGAGCGCGTCTGGCGTGAACTGGCCGACCGCGGCGTGGTGGAAGCCATGCACTCCCTCGGCGTTCTGCGCCTGAACGCCGGGGACGACGGAGACGAGGCGGAGCAGTGGTTCCGTCGTGCGGTGGACGCCGGTCACCTCATGGCGGCGAACAATCTCGGGATCGTGCTCGTCCGGTCGGGTCGATCGGAGGAAGCAGAGGCGATGTTCCGGTTGGCCATGGCCGTCGATCGAGGGCTCGCTTCGCAAAGTCTCGCGACGCTCCTCGTGGAAACCGGCCGCCGGGACGAGGCGGAGGGGTACTACCAACAAGCCATCGAGTCCGGGCACAGCGCCGCAGCCATCGGCTACGGGAAGATGCTGGCGGAGGACGGCCACCTCGCCGAAGCCGAGGTTCTGTTTCGCTTCGCCATCGAGGACCATCCCGGGCCGGCCATGATGAACCTGGGGTGCGTGCTGGCGGCCGTGGGACGCTTGGAAGATGCCGAGCACACGCTGACGCAGGCCCTGGAGTCCGGACACACGAAGGCCGCAGCGCCCCTTTACCAGCTCTACAGCGCCGCAGGGCGTTGGGCGGAAGCGGAGGAGCTCGCCGAGCAGGCTGCCGAGGCCGGAAATCCCGAAGCGGCACTTGGACTCGGACTGGCGCTCATCGAGGAAGGTGAGCCCGACCGCGCCGAGCGTATCCTTCGACGGGCTGCCGAGAGCGGTCTGATCACAGCGGCCGTGAGTCTCGGACTTCTGCTGCGACGCCAGGGCAGGGCACCCGAAGCGGCGGAGATGCTGGCCGGTTCGCTCAGTCAGCTGACCTCCGGTAAGGCACGTCAGTACGCTGACTTCCTCGCGGAGTGGGGCCGCCAGGATCTGGCCGAGGTCGTTATCGGGCATGTCGACGGCCGGGATCGATGACTGTCGGCTGGCGGATCGGTCGCCGGATCGGTTCGGGTTCCACAGTCACGGAGCCGTGACACGGTCCTCGACAGCGCGCCCGACAGAGCGTCGGGCGCCAGCACGCCGGCCGTCGCCGTCGCGCCAACGGCAATCATGGTCGGCCAGCCGCCATAGGCCCAGGCGAGGGGGCCGAGGGTGGATCCGACGACGATTCCGGTGAACCGCAGGGTCAAGCGGCAGGTGACGAGTCGGCTGTGCGTGTCCGTCCCCAGAGTGACAGGGCACCCCGGCAGGCCACCTGGTTCGACCAGGTGGCCACGGCCAGCCGCGACGGCACCCTGCCGGCGCTCACCGGCGTCTGGGTCGAGATCGAGAGCCACGTCCAGGAGCACCACGCCAGCCGTCAGCCAGCTCCGCCTGGACGGAGGTTTCGGGTCCAACAGCGATCCCAGGGCAACCGACCTACGCCAAACTGCCGGCGCGGTCCAGCTTCGGTACTCGTGCTTCGAGTTCGGCGGGTAGGTACCAGCCTTCGGTGGCCGGTGTCATGTAGAGGCGGGCTTTGAGGCCGAGGAGGAGTTGGCGACGGTGTTCCTGGTCGGCCTGGGCCCAGGCGTCGGCGAATGTCTGGCCGGTCTCGACCTCCACCCAGGCCGAGGGGCGTTGCGGGAGGGCGGCGAGGCGGCGGCGTTCGTCAACCAGGGTCTCGAGGGCTTCGGCGTACTCGTCGTCGCCGCCGGGGTAGTCGAACAGGTTGCGGCGCTTCTCTTCGCGGAGATCCTTCATCGCCACGGTGACGTGGTTGAGCTGCTCGGTGTGGTCCTCGCCGGGGATGAACCTGCGCACCGTCATCGCCAGGCCGGCCAGACGCTCGACCAGGGCGGTGATCGCGGCGGTGACGCGCTCGCCCTTGACGGACTGGCCCTTGCATGCCGGCTTGCCGGCGGTCTTCGCGCACCGGTAGTACTCGTAGATCTTGCCGTTCTTGGCGAGGTTCACCTGCCGGTAGAACCGGTCGCCGCAGCGGTCGCAGAGCGCAACGCCCAGCCAGGGCGAGGCGCCGTTCGAGCGCTCCTTCGTCACCGAGCGCTCGTTCATCGCGGCCTGGATCGCGGCCCACTCCTTCTCGGTGAACAGGGGCTTTGCCATGCGGATGGGCAGGCCCTTGGCGTCGCGGGCGATCTTGCGGGCCTTCACGGAGCGGCCGGTGAGCTTCAGCCCCATCGTCGCCGGCGAACGCAGGATCTTCCCCACGCTGGTGGGGTTCCAGTGGTTCGACGGCGGCGTCTTGCGCTTGCTCGAGTACGACTCGCCCTGGTTCTTGTACGCGTGCATCGACGGCGTGTCGAAGCCGGCGGCCTCCAGGGCGGTGGCGATCATCCACTGGCTCTGCCCCTCCAGCAGGAGCCTGCCCATGTACCGCACGGCCTCCGAGGTGACCGGGTCGGGTTCGAGGGTGCGCCCGCCCCCGGGGCGGTCGACGATCCGGTACCCGTACGGCGGCTGCCCGCCGGCCCACCGGTCTGTCTTGCGCAGGTGCTTGTGCGCGGCCGAGACGCGGGCCTTGATCCGCTTGAGCTCCATCTCCGCGAAGATCGACGCCAGCAGCAGGAAGACCTTCGCCAGCTCGTTCCCGAACGACGACTCGCGGCCCTGCCGGTAGTCGAGGGTGATGCCGTCGTCGGTGAAGACGAGGACCTTGTGGTTCTCCTCCGCCCAGTGCGCCACGTCCGCGCAGTCCTTGGCCGACCGGAACGCCCGGTCGACCTTCGCCCACACCATCGCGTCCCACTCGCCCTGCCGATCGGTGAGCCACGGACCCAGGTCCGGGCGCTCCCACGGCGTGATCTGGGCGGAGACGTCCAGGTCCTCGAAGGACCCGACGATCTCCCACTCCTTCGACAGCGCGTGCCTGGTCGCCGACTCCGCCTGCACCAGGTGCGAGACCTTGCCCTCGTCCCCATGCGTGTCCGACACACGCGAACCAACCACCGCCCGAACCGGCGCCAAAGCTGTCATGCTGCCCATGGGCCTCCCCTACCGCCAAGGCCAGCAGACACCCTCGAACAACCTGCACTCGAACGGGTGGACCTTTTACAAAAGCCGTCGTTCCGCTGGAGGATCGACCTCCAGGTCGCCACCCCCACCCTCGCCGCCCGCGCCACCGACGCCCGTGTCGAGCGCGCCGACACCCACGCCGAGCGCTGGTCCGACCACGCCCCGGTCACCGTCAAGTTCGACCTCAGCCTTGACTGACGGCGGGATTCACGCAGTTGAGGGCCCACCAGGCCGTTGACCCCAGGCCGGCCGCACACAGCCGGTCCAGGCCCCATCGCATCGACACACTGCCCGCGGTCGTCCAACCGGCTTGACGGGCCAATGACGAATCGACCTGCTGCGAGCATGCGGAGCAGGTCGACGGGGAGTCCGCGCGGCGGCGTCGGGGACGGCGTGGAAGCTGCCGTCCGGCTGTTGTCGGCGGGCGATGCCCGTACGGCCGCCCGCGCGCAGGGCGCGGTCCCGTCGCTCCGGAGGACGTCCGGAGCGACGGGACACACCTTGCGGCGTCCAGGCCGGGAGGGCTCGGACCGGTGGCCGCGGCGATGCCCGGCAGCCATGTCCGGCAGCGATCACCCGATCACCGGGTCACCGGGTCACCCCCAGGGCACCTCCACCGATCGGTGGTAGTGCCACCCGAGCCCGGACCACCGCGGCGCGTGCGTGGCAAGCCGTACCCGGTATTCCTCCCATTCCCGCCCGTCGACCGGCGACCACCCGATCTCCGCGACGCCGGGGAGCCGCGGCAGCGTCATGTACTGCACTTCCTCGAACGTCGCCACCCGCTCCGTCCACAACGCGGCCTCGGCGCCGTGCACCTGGCTCTCGGTGACGCCGGGGATGTAGGTGACCGGGTCCCAGGTGTAGCCGTCCTGGACGTCGGTGTAGCCGGCCCAGTCGTGCCCGATCGGCGTGTCGGCGTCGTACTTCATGTCGAAGTACGCCTTCTTGCTGGGCGAGAGGACGAGCGTGGCGCCCTGGGCCAGCGCGCCCCGGGCCTTCGCGGCGTTGGCCCAGAACTGGACGACGGTGCCGGGGGCGATGTCGGCGAGGCCGACCTCCTCCCAGCCGGCCATCCGCTTGCCAAGGCGGTGCACGGTCTGCAGGACGCGGCTGATGAACAGGCGGTAGTCCTCGGGTGCGGTCGCCAGCGCCTCGTCGCCACCGATGTGCCGGTAGGGCTGTGCTGCCTCGTTCGTACTCCGCTCAGGCCAGGGTGAGGTGGGGTTCGAGCGTCACCTCGAAAAGGCGGTCCCAAGGCAGTTCGATGTGGATGTCACTGACGGCGGCGAGCCTGGCGGTGCGGGTGGTCGCACCGCGGTGGCCGAGGACGAGGTGGTGGCCGGCGAAGTGGTCGGTGAAGTACTGGCGGGTCACCGGGGCGAGGCGGTCCTGGACCCAGCTGTCGAAGACAGCCTTCTGCGCGGCCGTCAGGTTCAACGGGTTCCACCCCTTGGACCTGGCCTCCGCGTAGGCGGCCTTCTGGAGGACGTTCTTCCAGTGGTCGTCCTTGACGAACCGGTAGAGCAGGTACTCCGCGTGCGCCCGGCCCGGGTCGGTCAGCGCCGGCACCCCCATTCCGCTGGTCGAGCGCTTCAGGAAGGCCCAGCGAGCGGTGCCGTGGGCCAGGGCCAGACCGAGGGCGTTGCCACCGGTGTTCCAGCCGGAGTACGACAGCAGCGCGGCCAGGTCGACGCGCTGTTCCAGCTCGGCCACCAGGTCGTGGTCGGCACGGTTGACGAAGATCGGGTCCACCACGACGACCGACTCCCCGGCCGACGTCAGCCCGGCGACCCGACGGGCGAACGCGGCGAGGTCGGCCGGCCGCTGGTCCTTGTCCGCCGAAGGGGTGTTGACCATGAGCACCAGGTCGGCGCGGCCGTCGACGACGGTGCCGCCGACGGACTTCACGTGCCGGCGGATGTTCTCCGCGAACGGGATGCCTTCGAGTTCCGCCGTCCACTGCTCGCCGGAGATCCCGGCGTACTCCACCCGGTAGGTGGGCGAGGTGCCCGCGGCGATCAGCCGGGCGACCAGCAGTGCGTCGACCTCGTCCGCACCGGGGAAGACCTCGACCCGCCGGCCGACCCCCAACTGCTCGACCAGCTTTTCGAGCTCGACGCGTTCGGCCCGGGCCAGGCCCACCGGGGCGGTGTCGTCCTCGGAAAGCACCAGGTGGCTGATGGTGCCGTCGGCGACCCACTCGACCATCTGCCGGTTGACCTCGTGGTTGCGGGCCCGCGCCTTCAGGTAGTCGTCGACCACCGCGTCCGGGATGGTGGCCCGCACCGCCGTGAGCCGGGGCCGCAGGTCCTCCCTGCCGAGGTTCTCCACCTGGTCGTACAGCTTGGCCCACTCGACCAGCGCGGCCACGTACTGCTCGAGGTCGGGGTTGCCGGGGGTCAGCGCGAGGCGCTGGATGGTGTCGTGGACCACGATCTGCGCGCCCGGCCGGGCCGCCCGCAGGGCCCGGATCGCCGCGATGTTGGCCCGCGCCGACTCAAGGGTGGGCTTGCCCGTGCGGGAGGCGATCAGGCCGCCGTAGGCGAGCATGCTGACCGAGATCACGTACTCGTCGGCGCCGACCGAGCCCAGCCAGCGGGCGACGGCCGCGCCGTCCCCGGGCTGGAAGAAGCGGCCGAGGGTGTCGCGCGGCGGCAGTGCGAGGTCGACACCGGCGACGGCGGCGGTCATGGTCGGGCAGTAGACGTTGACGGGCCGGTCGTCGAGAGGGACGAGGGCGATCCGGCGGCTCGCACGCGGGGCCGCGGTGGCCGTCTGCGAGGTGAGGCCCACCAGCGGGGCGGCCAGGACGGCGGCTCCGGCGGTGAGGCCGGCAGTGAGGACGGTGCGTCTTCTCATCGGGGGTGCACTCCGTTCGCGTCGGCGTGAGCGGGAACTGACCGGGCCAGCTCCCTGGTCAGGTACAGCGGTGAGGTGATGGCGTTGCCCACCACCACGGCGTGTGCCCCTGCGGCGTAGGCGCGCCGCAGGTCGTCCGCAGTGCGGTAGCGGCCTTCGGCGATCACCGGGACGGACAGCCTCGCGACCAGGCGTTCCAGCAGGCCGAAGTCGGGCCCCGGGGTCTTCCGGGTGTGCGGGGTGTAGCCGGAGAGCGTGGTGGCGACGGCGTCCGCGCCCGCGTCGGCCGCGGCCTGTCCCTCCTCCTCGGTGGACACGTCCGCCAGGACGAGGGCGCCGGCCGCGTGCGCGGCGGCGACGAGGGCCGCGAACGGCTCGGGCCGCGGACGGTCGGTGGCGTCGATGGCGACCACGTGCGCCCCGGCCTGCGCGACGGCCCGGGCGTGCCTGCTGGTCGGCGTGATCACGACCGGCCCTGGGCCGTCCTTCCACAGGCCGATGACCGGCACGTCCACCGCCGCCCGCACGGCGGCGATGTCCTCGGGGGCGTTGGCGCGGATGCCCGCCGCGCCGCCGAGGACCGCCGCGGCGGCGACCCGCGCCTGCACGGCTGCGTCGCGCATCGGGTCGGCGGGTTCGTCCGGCAGCGGCTGGCAGGAGACCACCAGGCCACCGCGGAGGGTGTCGAGAACGTTCACCGGGGCTCCGTTTCGGTGGTGTGCGGGAAGGTGTGCGGGAAGGTGTGCGGGAAGGTGTGCGGGAAGGTGGCCGACCGCGGCCGGCTGCTGGGTTCGGCAGGTCCGGGACCGGGACCGGGCCCGGCACCGGCACCGGACGGCGGGCCCATGGCCGGCCGGGTCATCGCCGCCCGGGCCGCGCCGACGGCGACCGCCGCGTCACCGAGCGCGGCCGGGACCAGCGACACGTCGGCGTGGACCGGCAGCCGCTCGGCGGCGTACGCGCTCCGGGCGTACGGCAGCAGCGCCCTGCCGGCGCCTCCGGCCACCACCACCGTCGTCGGATCGAGCAGCGCCACCAGACCCGCGAGGGCCCGGCCGAGGGCGTGGCCGGCGGTGGCCAGGACCTCCAGGGCGGCCGGGTCGCCGGCGGCGCAGCGGGCGGCGACCTCGCGGCCGGTGACGTCCGCCCCGGTGCGCAGCCGATAGGCGCGGGCGAGGCCGGTGCCGGAGGCCACGGCCTCCAGGTGTCCGGTGCGCCCGCAGCCGCAGGTCAGCTCGCCGGCGTCGGGCGCCGGAAGGTGAGCCAGCTCCCCGGCGCCGCCGCGCGCCCCGTGGTCGACGGCGCCGCCGCGGACCAGGCCGCCGCCGAGGCCGGTGCCGACCGCGACCAGCAGCACATGTGCGTGACCGCGGGCGGCCCCGGCCCAGCTCTCGCCGAGGGCGGCGGCGTTGACGTCGTTGTCCACCACGACGGGCCGGCCGATGCGCTGGGCCAGCTCATCGGCCACCGGGGTGCCGGCCCAGCCGGGCAGGGAGTCGGTGGCGTACCGGACGGCGCCGGTGGCCGGGTCGATGAGACCCGCGGCGCCGACGCCGACCGGACCGGCGCCGCCGAGGCGCCGGGCCAGGTCGGCGGCGGTCCGCAGCACCGCGTCCGGGCCCTGCGCGGCCGGGGTGTCGGCTCGCGCCTGGTCGACCACGGCGCCGTCGGGTCCGACGAGGGCGGCCAGCGTCTTGGTGCCGCCGATGTCGATGCCGAGTGTGGCGTTCACTTCAGCCCCGTGTGGGCGAGGCCCTCGATGAACTGCTTCTGGGCGATGACGAACACGACCAGCACCGGGACGGCGGTCAGCGACGCCGCAGCGAGCTGGACGTTCCACATGGCCCCGCCGTAGGAGTCCACGTACTGGGTGAGCGCCTGCGGCAGGGTGAACATCTCCGGTGAGGAGAGGTACACCACGGGCTCCAGGTAGAGGTTCCAGCTCTGCAGGAAGGTGAAGATCGCGACGGCGCCGAGCGCCGGCTTGGCGAGCGGCAGGGCGATCCGCCAGAACGTGCCGAAGTAGCCGATGCCGTCGATCCGGGCGGCCTCCTCCAGTTCATTGGGCAGACTGATGAAGAACTGCCGCATGATGAACGTGGCCATGACGCTCGGCGCGCCGAAGATCGGCACCAGGATCAGCGGCCAGTGGGTGTCGACCAGGCCGAGGTCGTTGAACATCTGGAAGAGCGGGACGATGGTGACCTCGCTCGGGATGAGCAGGCCCACCAGCACCACCAGGAACAGCGCGTTCTGGCCGCGGAACTTGATGCGGGCGAAGGCGTACCCGGCGAGCGAGGAGACGATCATCGTCCCCGCCGTCACCAGCGCGGCGATGTAGAGGCTGTTGACGTACTGCTGGACGAACGGGCGCCCGTCGAAGACGTCCTTGTAGGCCGAGAACGTCGGGTTGGTCGGGAAGAGCTTCGGCGGGTAGGAGAAGATGTCGGCGATCGGCTTGAACGACGACGTCACCATCCACCAGGTCGGGAAGACGAAGGGGATCGCGAGCACGCAGAGCAGGCCGTACAGGGCGACCCGGGTGCGCAGCGGGATTTTACGATTCATAGAAGACCCACCTCTTGCGCATCTGCCACTGGAGCACGGTGAGCGCCAGCACGATCAGCAGCAGCAGGATGGACAGGGTCGCGCCGTAACCGAAGTGATGGAACTGGAAGGCCTGCTGGTAGAGGTAGTAGACGAGCACGGTGGTGGACAGCTTCGGGCCGCCCTGGGTGAGCACCGCGATCTGCGCGAACACCTGGAGCGAGCCCACGATGGTGATCACCGACGTCAGCAGGATCGTCGGGCTGATCAGCGGCAGGGTGATGGACCGGAACCGGACCCACGCGCCGGCGCCGTCGACCCGGGCCGCCTCGTACAGCTCCTTGGGCACGCCCTGGAGGGCGGCCAGGAACAGCACCATGTTCAGACCGACGTTCTTGAACACCTGCACGACGATGACCGAGAACATGGCGGTGCCCTCGCCACGCAGCCAGTTGGGTCCGTCGATGCCGACGGTGTGCAGCAGGCCGTTGATGCCGCCGTTGTTCTGGAGCAGGAAGCCCCACACGATGGTCCAGGCGACCAGCGACACCACGACGGGCGAGAAGAACAGCGTGCGGAACACCGTCATTCCGCGCAGCTTCTGGTTGAGCAGGACGGCGAGCAGGAGGGCCAGGGAGAGGTTGAGCACCACCAGGCCGACCGAGAACAGGGCCGTGGACTTCAGTACCTCGGGCAGGTTGGCGTCGTCCAGCAGCTGGGTGTAGTTGTCGCCGCCCGTGTAGCTGAAGTCGCCGGCCAGCACGTTCCACTCATGCAGGCTGTACCGGAAGACCAGGGCGATGGGCAGCAGCACGAAGACGGCGCTGCCGAGGAGTTGGGGCGTGATGAACGCGAAACCGGCGAGCTGGTCACGTCGGCGCCGGGTCCAGAACGGAGGTCGCGGCGGCTGCCCCGCGGTGGCGGACCCGCTCTTGAGCGGGTCCGCCACCGCTGTTGGCGGGGAGACGGGCATGGTCACTTCTCCAGCAGCGGGGAGATGTTCTTGCACAGGTCGTCGAGAACGCCCTTGACGTTGGCGTTCGGCGTCCACAGCGGGTCCAGTCCGGCGCGGACCCGCTGGGCGAGTTCGGCCTGGCCGGCGTGGCCGGGCTTGACCACACCCTTCTTGACGCCGTTGACGACCACGCTTTCGAGCTGCTCGTTCTTCAGCAGCGGGTTGGTCTTGGCCAGGTTCTCCGCGGTGAGCTGGGACTCCCGCGGCGGCGGGAAGTAGGCGGCGAGCTTGGCGGAGTTCTCCGGGTTGGTGAAGTAGGCGAGGAAGTCCTTGGCCTGCTTGGTGTGGCCGCCCCGCTTGACCACGCCGACGCCGGCCTGGCCGATCACCGAGTAGTCGCCGGCCGGTCCGGCCGGCAGCGGCACCAGGTCCCAGTCGAACTTGGCGTTCTCCAGCAGCGACGCCCGGCTGATCTGGGTGATGGTCATCGCCGCGTCGCCGGTGAAGAAGTCGGCGGTCTCGCCGGGGCCCGGCATCGCCTTGTCCTCGAAGATCCCCTTGTGCAGGGTGGTCATCGCGTCGACCATCGGCGTGCTGTTGAAGGTGCAGGTCTTGCCGTCGGCGCTCCAGGGCTCGGCCTTCCAGCCGCCCCAGAAGGTGGCCGCGTTGCTCCACTCCTTGTACTCGAAGTCACGGATCACGAGGCCGGCCTTGCCGGTGGAGCGGTGCACCTCGGCGCCCTCGGCGAGCACGGTCGTCCAGTCCCACTTGCCCGCCTTGGCGAGCTCGTCCGGGGTCTGCTGGCCGGCCTGCTTCAGCAGGTCGCGGTTGACGAAGACACCGAACGGCGAGGTGGAGAACGGGTACGCGTACAGCTTGTCGTCGCTCTTCCAGAGCTTGGTGGTGCTCGGGATCAGGTCCTCGTACTGGTAGCCGCTGGTCTGCTTCAGGGTGTCGTCGAGCGGCACCAGGGCCCCGGAGCTGACGAAGTCGGCCGCGTCCTTCTCGAAGACCCACGCGAGGTCGGGGGCGTTGCCGCCGGTCATCTGGGTGGTGAGCGCCGTGCTGTAGCTCTCGAACGGCAGCGGGTCGAACTTGATCTCCTTCACCTCGGGGTGGGTCTTCATGTACTCGGCGGCGATGTCGTTGAACAGCTGCAGGTGCGGCTTGTTGGCCGTCCAGACCGTCATCCGCAGGCTCACCGGACTCTTGTCGTCCTTCGAGTCCTCTCCACCGCACGCGGCCAGGACGAGCGTGGCGGACATCGCGGCGGCGACCGTGGCCAGCCCTCTTCGTATCATCATGGTGTTCTCCCTCGGTGGTGCGTGGAGGCCTAGTAGCCCGTGATGTCGGGCCAGCGCAGTTCGACGCCGGCCGCGGTGAGCTGGTCCTGGAAGGCCGAGAGCAGCTCGGGGTTCTCCCGGACCGCACGGGGGCGGGTGCCGTGAGTGAGGCAGAAGGCGGCGAGCGCGCCGGCGGCCTCCCCGATGTTCCACTCGACCGGGTGGACCCGGTAGGCGCCGTTGGTGATGTGGGTGGTGCCGATGTTCTTGCCGGCGGGCAGGAGGTTCTCGACCCTCTGCGGCAGGAGCGCGCCCAGCGGAATCTCGAACGGGCTGCAGCCGACGTCGATGTAGTTGTCGCCGCCCGTCGAGGGGTGCAGGTCGATCCGGTACATGCCCAGGCCGACGGAGTCCGGGTACCGCACGGCGCCCCGTTCCCCGCGGACGGCGAGCGAGAGGTCCTGCTCGACGACGGTGTAGTCGGCCTTGATCCGGCGCGCCTCGCGGATGTACGGGGCCTGGGCCAGGCCGTCGGTGCCGCCGGTGATGTCGCCGCGCAGCCGCAGCCCCGGGAATCCGGTGCCGCCGTCCGGGCGGGGCGCCTCGGTCTGCATCCAGTACAGGAAGGCGAAGCTCAGCTCCCTGGCCCGGCGCAGGTGGTCGGCGGCGTCGGGGACGTCGAGGACCGGGCCTTCGAGGTAGTCGATCATCGGCCAGTTGACCAGGGTGATGTCGCTGGCGTACGCGCCGTCGGTGAAGGTGCCTCGGGCGGCGATCCGGCGGAACGTCCACAGGTTGGCGTTGCCGGGGTTGACGCGCTGGTCGGCGATGACCGACAGCGGGTCGTCGTCGGGGTTGGGGCTGAAGTCGTGCCCGACCCGCTCCAGCGTCCGGGGGTGCGGGTACTGCCAGGACAGCAGCGGTCCGCCCCACACCTCAGGCCGGTAGGACCGCCAGAAGTCGTAGTCCGCGGGCTTGTCGATGGTGTGGTCGCCGTCGACGTGGTCCATGGCGAAGCACACCGACACGGCCTGCATGTTCAGCGGCTGGGCGACCGACGGGGCGCTCGGCTCGCCGGTGTCCACGGAGGACTCGAAGCCGGTGACGTACTCGGTGCCGGTGAGCGGCAGCAGCTCGCCGGTCTCGGTGGCGTCCAGCACGTAGCTGGCGGTGGCGTGGACCTTCTCGCCGGTGTCGCGGTGGGTCAGGGTCACCGCGGTCACCCGGTCGCCGTCGGTGTCGGCGGCGGTCGGCCGGTACGGCTGGAGGACGGTGAGCCGCCCGCTGGCGCGGTAGGGCGCGAGCATCGCCTCGATGACCGCCAGCGCGACCCGCGGCTCGTGGCAGAGCTTGCTCACCCAGCCCCCGCCGGGGTTCAGTTCGAGGCGGGCCCTGGCCCGTTCGGTGAGCGGGTAGTGCCGGCGGTAGTAGTCGCGGATGCCGTCGCGCAGGGCCCGGTAGCTGGCCGTGACGCCGAACTGCTCCACCCAGGAATGCTCGTCCGGCGGCACCGCCTGGCTGGTGAGCTGCCCGCCGATCCAGTCGAACTCCTCGGTCAGCACCACGGTCCGGCCGGCGCGGGCGGCGGCGAGCGCCGCGGCGACGCCGCCCAGCCCTCCGCCGACCACCAGCACGTCACTGCGTATCTCAGTCAAAACGGTCCTTTCTCGGTTCGCCGAGGGTCCGCCCCTCGACGAAGTGGCACGGCAGAAGCCGCTGGAGCGTGGTGGTCGACCGGTCTTCCAGTAAGGCGGCGAGGAGTTCCACCGACTGCCAGCCCATCTCCCGGCGCGGAATGCGGAAGCCGGTGCCCGCGATGTCGGCGTCCGGCGACTCGGCCGGTACGCCGGTCACCACGACCGACAGGTCGCCGGGCACGTCGACGCCTCGCTCGCGGGCCGCCCGGATCAGCGCGACCCCGTCGGCGTAGCCCTCGACCACGGCGACGGTCACCCCGGTGGCGAGCAGCGCGTCCAGGGTCTCCCCCGCGGACCGGCCGGCCGTCCGCTCGTGCCGGCCGCTCCCTCGGGTACCGGCGCGGAACCCGTTCATCCGGTCGTCGGCGGACTCCGCTCCCTCCCCCGCCCCGACGTAGGCGAACTCGCGGTGCCCGAGCTCCCGGGCCCGCTCGACCAGCTGCTGGGTGGCGGCGGCGTAGTCCGCCCCCACGCAGGGCACCGGGCCACCCGCGTCGTCGCGTCGGCCGACGGCCACGAACGGGTAGTTCTCGCGATTCAGCCGGGCCAGCTCGTCGTGCGGAATGTCCCGGCCGAGCAGGATGCAGCCGTCGGCGATCCGCAGCCGGTTGTTCTCGTGGAACACCTTGCGCCGCCCGTCGACGACCGGAGCGCTGGTGAACAGCAGCAGGTCGCACCTGAGCTGCTCGGCACACTCCTCGATGCCGCGCAGGAACGGGTAGTAGAAGTCGGCGCTGGTGCTCGGGAACACTGATTCGTAGGTGAACACGCCGACGATCTGGTTGAGCTGACGCACCATGCGGCGGGCCACGGGGTCGGCCGCGTACCCGGTCTCCCGGATCACGTCGAGGACACGCTGTCTGGTCTCGGGAGCGATGCGGGTCGTCGCGTCGGTCCTGTTGTTCAGCACGAGCGAGACCACCGCCTGGCTGACGCCGGCGAGGCGAGCGATGTCACGCTGCGTGATCCTTGGCACGGGGGAACTCCTCCGAAGGCTGCGAGGCCATCGCTGATAATACGTATTATCAGCGCGATGATCAGTGACGCTACTCGGGCCGTTACGCGGTGTCAACGGTTCTGAGGGGTTTTGCAGGGGTCTTGAAAATTTGGGGCAGGTGGTCGACATGTCGGAACAACCATCGATTTGCACCACCCCCGCGTTCCCGAGGTGGCCAGCGCCCGTTCATCCGTAGTCCGGCGGGGCGGCACCCGGGCTCCGGCAACCCCTCCTGGGCCCATGCACCGACTACCGCCTGTGAGCCACCGAGGCCGCCGGTTCACCGCACTCCCCCGCCGCGCACACTTCCGACAGCTCCGCCTCCACGACGCGGGGGCCTCGACCACGGCCCTCCTCCTGGAACAGGGCGTCGAACCCATCCCGTCAAGGAACTCCTCGACCGGGCGACAGAACCGCCGTCTTCCCGCGGACAGGCGCCACCCCTGCTTTCGCGGTGACGGATCATCAGGTCGACCGGCGAGGCGGGACCTTGGGGCCGTGGGGCACGGGTGGACCTTTGACAAAAGGCGCCCATCCGCCGGCGCATCGACCTCCAGGTCGCCACGCCCACCCTCGCCGCCGAGCGCAGGAACTTCAACGGCCGCCCGGCCCGGCGCGAGTTCCGCTCCGGAAGCAGAGGCTCGATCACCGCCCACTGAGCATCCGTCAACGACGAGTCGTAGGCAGGCTTGCCCGCACAGACAGACATGACGGTGATCGTCGCGGACGCCTCGCCCGCGACGATCACCGCCGGTGCATCACGCCATACAGTTGATCAATTCGCCTGGGCCTGCCCGCCGGCCGGGTCCTGCTCCGACCGGGCCCGGCAACGTTCTCCAGCAGCCCCCGGAACAGAGCCACCAGGCCCTCGCGGTCCGGGCGCGAGGTGGCGGCCTGGTGCGCCGCGCCCTCTCTGCAGTTCTCCGGGCGGTCTCGGGCCGGGCGGTTCGGGGGCCCCGGGCGGTCTCAGGCCGGGCGGTTCCGGGGCCGGGGGCGGTGGGCCGGGCGGGATCACCGCTCGGTGTTCGGCGGCTCGCCGGAGGGGAGGGGCAGCAGGATGCGGAAGATGCAGCCGTGGCCGGGGGCCGTGTCGAGGGTGATGCGGCCGCCGTGGGCGGCGACCAGGGACCGGGCGATGGCGAGGCCGAGGCCGGAGCCGGAGCCGCCAGCACGCGGCCCCCTGGTCAGTGAGAGGTTGCGGGTCTTGGCGACGGTGCGGTCGACCCGCAAACAGAGCCAGGTTCTCGCAGCCGAACACCGCCCTTGTCCCGGCGGGACGGGACGCCGGAACGGAGACGGCCTCGCGGCGTTCGCGAGCGGACTGGTGGAGGGCCGGACCTCAGAGGTCCCCGGCGCCCGCCGCTTGCTGCTTCCGGTCGTAGGAGTCGCGCGAGCGGGCGATGGCGTCGCGGTGGCGCTCTGCCCAGGCGGTGAGGCCCTTGAGGGAGCTGTAGAGCTCGTCGGCCATCTCGGTGCCGCGGTACTCCACCTTGGGCGGCACGGTCGCGTAGACGGTGCGCTCGATCAGTCCGTCGCGTTCGAGGTTCCGCAGCGTCAGGGTGAGCATGCGGCGGCTGATCCCGGGTACGGACCGTTCGAGTTCGGTGAAGCGGACCGGACCGTGGCTGAGGTTGAGCAGGATCCCGATCGCCCACTTGCCGCTGATCCGGTTGAGCGCCTCCAGGACGGTGCACGCCTCGCGGATGGGGGCCGGGTCGTCGACGCCGCCGTCGGCCTCGCCGATGTCCTCGATCACATCGTTGTTCCCCAGGAACATGAAAGTGCCTCCTTACGGTGGACTTGATGGTCACACAGGATGGTCGCTGTAACAAGAAGTGCCCTCAGGGAGCGCGGGCGCCACCGGGCGCCCCTCCCCGGCCATTTCCCCGAAGGACTCCTCCGATGACCACGCAAGCCCCGCCGTCCCTCCAGCCTTCCAGGTCACGCTGGTTGGCACTGGGGGTCCTCTGCACCGGCAACCTGATGATCATCCTCGACGGTTCGATCGTGACCGTCGCCCTCCCGACCATCCAGACCGACCTCGGCTTCACCCAGTCCGGCCTGGCCTGGGTGGTCAACGCCTACCTCATCGCGTTCGCCGGGCTGCTGCTGCTCTCCGGCCGGCTGGGCGACCTGCTGGGCGGCCGGCGCGTCTTCAGTGCGGGCCTGGGCCTGTTCACGGTGGCCTCGCTGGTCTGCGGCCTGTCCTCCTCCTCGACGGCGCTGGTGGTGTTCCGGTTCGTCCAGGGGGTCGGCGGGGCGCTCGCCTCGGCCGTCGTCCTGGGCATGATCATCACCCTGTTCCCCGACGCCGGCGAGCGCGCCAAGGCACTGGCGGCGTACGCGTTCGTCTCCGCGGCCGGCGCCTCGCTGGGCCTGATCCTGGGCGGCGTGCTGACGCAGAGCTTCAGCTGGCCGTGGGTGTTCTACGTCAACGTGCCGATCGGCCTGGTGGCGCTCGTGCTGACGCGGAGCGTGGTGCCCGGCGGGAAGGGACCGGGGCTGCGCGAGGGCGCCGACCTGGTCGGTTCGGTGCTCGCCACCGGCGGTCTGATGCTGCTGGTCTACACGATCATCAAGGCCGAGGAGTACACCTGGCGCGACGGCCGCACGCTGGGCCTGCTGGCCGGCTCGCTGGTGCTGCTGGCCGGTTTCGTGGTCCGCCAGGCCTACGCGGCCAAGCCTCTGCTGCCGCTGCGCATCTTCCGCTCCCGGGCGGTCTCCGCCGCCAACGGCATCATGGTCCTGATGGTCGCCGGCCTGTTCGGCTACCAGTTCTGCACCGCGCTGTACTTCCAGAACGTCCTGGGCTACGACGCGCTGAAGACCGGGCTCGCCTTCCTGCCCGCGCCGGTCACCATCGCGATCGTCTCGCTGGGCTTCGCGGTCGAGCTGAACCAGAGGTTCGGGCCCCGCCGGGTGCTGGTCGTCGGTCTGCTGCTGGTGGCCGCGGCGCTCGCGCTGCTGGCCCGGGTGCCGAGCGACGGAAGCTTCCTCGCCGACATCGTGCCGCCGTTCGTGCTGCTCGGCCTCGGCTTCGGCGCGGCCATGCCGGCGCTGATCGGCCAGGCCATGTCGGTCACCTCGCCCAACGACGCCGGCATCGCCTCCGGACTGGTGAACACCACCCAGCAGGTCGGCGCCTCGATCGGCACCGCCGTACTCGCCACGGTGGCCGCCTCCCGCACCGCGACGCTGCTCGGCGAGGGCGACAGCAAGGTGGTGGCGCTCACCGGCGGCTTCCACCTCTCCTACGGGCTCAGCGCCGTCTTCGTCGCGGTCGGCGTCCTGGTGGCCGCCTTCGTCCTGCGCAGCCCCGCGGCCGCCGCCGGGAGCACCCCCGGACCGGACCTCAAGTCTGCGGATTCCCCCGTGCCGCACCTGTGACGGTCCCCGTGCGGCCGTTCCGCACGGCTCCCCGGAACAGCCGCACCACCCTGACGGCGCGCACCGCCGCAGGGGCCACACCGCACCCCGCGCCACGTCAGAGCCCGCCCGCCGAGCGCACCCGCCGAGCACACCCGCGAGCGTCCCGCCGCCAAACCCACGGGCCCCGGAAAGGGCCCGCACAGGGGGACGGTCAGGGGGTCGGATCCGGACGGAGCCAGCAGACTCGTCGCATCGTCCGTGGCCGGGGCCATCAGCGCCTCCCCCTCGGGGGTGGGCGGGCCTTGCGCCGCCCACCGTTCCCCCGCCTCGCGCAGGATCGAGAAAGAACCCATGTACACCAGACGCCGTTTCCTCCGTCTCCCGGTCACCCTGACCGCCGCCGCCGTCATCGGCCCCGCCGTCCTCACGGCCTGCTCCGACTCCTCCGCCCCGCCCTCCGCGAGGAACGGCGGCGGCACCCTGCGCTACGGCGCCGCCGTCGAACCCGACAGCTGGGACCCGCACGCCGCGTCCACCGCCGTCACCGGGCGGCTGCTGCGCCCGGTGCTGGAGTCGCTGGTCGCGATCGCTCCGGACGGGACCGTCAAGCCGTGGCTGGCCGATTCGTGGACGGTCTCGCCCGACGGCCTCACCTACACCTTCACCCTGCGCACCGGCGTGACCTTCAGCGACGGCACCCCGTTCGACGCGGCGGCCGTGAAGGCGAACTTCGACCACGTCACGGCGGCGAAGACGGCGTCCAAGCGGGCGGCCGGCCTGCTCGGCCCCTACAAGGAGACCGAGGTGGTCGACCCGCGCACGGTGGCCGTTCACCTGACGGCCCCTCACTCCTCCTTCCTCGGCTCGGTGGGGAGCACCTTCCTCGGCCTCCACTCCCCCGTCGCACTGCGCGACCACGCGGGCGACCTCTCCTCCGGCGGCGCGTTCGTCGTCGGCACCGGCCCGTTCACCTTCGAGTCGGTGACGCCGGGCCAGCAGGCGGTGTTCAAGCGCCGGACCGACTACGACTGGGCCCCGCCGACCGCCGCCCACCAGGGGCGGGCGAAGCTGGAGAGCATCGTCGTGCTGCTCCTGAAGGAGGACGCCTCCCGGGTCGGCGCCCTGACGTCCGGCCAAGTGGACGCCGCCGAGCTGATCCCCGCCAACCGGCTGGCCGGCCTGCGCGGCCGGAACGGCGTCCAGGTGGTCCGCAAGGCGATCCCCGGCGTCCCCTACACCTACTACCTCAACACCGCCCGCGCGCCGTTCGACGACCCGCGCGCCCGGCAGGCCGTCCGGCACGCGATCGACTTCGCCGGGATCGTCAAGGGCATCTTCCAGGGCGAGTACGAGCAGGCCTGGGGGCCGCTGGCGCCCTCCACCCCCGGCGCCGAGCCGTCGTTCGCCAAGCCGGCCTGGGAGTACAGCAAGGAGAAGGCGGAGAAGCTGCTGGACGAGGCCGGCTGGACCGGGCGGGACGCCGAGGGCTACCGCACCAAGGACGGCAAGCGCCTCACCGCCGAGCAGCCGTACGTGCAGACCTTCGTCTCGGCCCAGAACCACACCTTCGACGTGGGCGTGCAGGACGCGCTGAAGCAGGTCGGCATCGAACTGAAGCTGGTGCCGCTGGACTCCGCGGGCTCCATCGGGCGCACCGGCAAGGGCGACTACGACGTGTTCGCCTTCGCCTGGCAGGGCTCCGACCCGAGCCTGCTGGGCAGCCTCTACCACTCCAGGTCCCAGTTCGGGGGCGGCGGAGCGAACGGCAGCCGGGTCAAGGACGCCGAGATCGACGGCTGGCTGGACCAGGCCGACGCGACCGTGGACGCCGCGCAGCGCGCCGAGCTGTACCGCAAGGTCCAGCGGAGGATCGTCGAGCAGGCGTACTCCTTCCCGGCCTACATCGCCACCATGGACGTCGCCCGGCACGGCAAGGTGGACGGGCTGGTCCTGGACGTCGACGCCAACACCGACTTCTACGGCATCGGGGTGGCCTGAGGTGTCCGACCGCGCCCGGCGCATGCCGCGACGGCACGTGCCGCCCTGGGCCAGGTTCGTCGCCCGGCGGCTCGCGGCGGGGCTGGTGGTGGTGTGGGGGACGCTCACGGTGACGTTCTTCGCCCTCCACCTCGCCCCCGGCGACATCGTGGACGGACTGATCGGGCCGGGCGCCGCCGCCACCCCGGCCCTGCGTGACCAGGTGATCGCCGAGAACGGCCTGGACGACCCGCTGCTCGTCCAGTACGGCCGTGAGCTCGCCCAGTTGGCGAGCGGCGGCCTCGGCTGGTCGTACCAGCTCAACGAGCCGATCGAGCGGCTGCTCGGCAGCCAGCTCGGGCCGACCGTCGAGCTGGCGGTGTCCGCGCTGGTCACCGCCCTGGTGCTGGCGGTGCTGGCGGCCGTCCTGACGGCCGGCCGGGGCCGGGCGGTGCGCGGTGCCGCCGGTCTGGCCGAGCTGCTGATGGTGTCGATGCCGTCGTTCTGGCTGGGCATCATCCTGCTGACGGTGTTCTCCTACCGGCTGCACGCGCTGCCCTCGATCGGGGCGGACGGGCCGGCGGCGCTGGTGCTGCCGACGCTGGCGCTCGCGCTGCCGCTGGCCGGAGTGCTCGCCCAGGTGATCCGCCAGGAGCTGGAGAGCGCCGACGGCCGCCCGTTCGTACTGACCGCGCGCTCGCGCGGCCTGGGCGCGACGGCGGTACTGCTGCGGCACACCCTGCGGCACGCGCTGCTGCCGCTGACCACGCTG
Source organism: Kitasatospora sp. NPDC004723 (assembly GCF_040609255.1). Taxonomy (NCBI): domain Bacteria; kingdom Bacillati; phylum Actinomycetota; class Actinomycetes; order Kitasatosporales; family Streptomycetaceae; genus Kitasatospora; species Kitasatospora sp. NPDC004723. The sequence goes on from NZ_JBEXJT010000016.1 coordinate 54,389, forward strand.
GCCGGCTTCGTGCTGGGCAGCCTGTTCGGCGGCGCGGTGCTGGTGGAGAACATCTTCACCCGGCCGGGCCTGGGCCGGGTGCTGGCCAACGCGGTCGGCTCGCGCGACCTGCCGGTGGTCAGCGCCCTGGTGGTCATCTCCAGCGCGGCGTTCGTGGTCATCAACACCCTGGTGGACGTGCTCCACCCGCTGATCGACCCCCGGCTGCGCGAGGGAGGCACGGCATGAGCACCGTGACCGCCCTCCTCGACCGGCCGGCCGCGGCCACCCGCCGGGGCACCCTGTTGCGCTCGCCGGCCCGCCTGGCACCGCTGGTCCTGCTGGCCGCGGTGGCGCTCGTCCTGGTCTTCCCCGGGGTGTTCGCCACCCACGCCCCCGAGGCGACGGACGTCGCGGCGGCGCTGCGCCCGCCCGGTGCCGGGCACTGGCTGGGCACCGACCAGCTCGGCCGGGACGTCTGGTCGCGGCTGGTGCACGGCACCCGGCTGTCGCTGCTGATCGCGGTCGGCGCGACGCTGATCGGGGTGGGCGGCGGCGCGCTGCTCGGCCTGGTCGCCGGCTGCGGCGGACGGCACGTCGACTTCGCCCTGATGCGGGTGGTGGACGTGCTGCTGGGCTTCCCCGAACTGCTGCTCGCGCTGCTGGTGGTGGCGCTGCTCGGCGGCGGCACGGTCAACGTGGCGATCGCCATCGGCATCGCCGGGGTGCCCAACTACGCCCGACTGGTGCGCGGCCAGGCCCGGCTGGTGCTGCGCTCGGAGTACGTGGAAGCGGCGCGGGTGCTGGGGGTGCCGGTCTGGCGGTCGGTCCTGCGCCACGTGCTGCCGAACGTCGGCGGCCCGCTGGTGGTGCTGGCCTCCATCGGGCTGGGCTCGGCCATCATCTCGGGCTCCGGGCTCAGCGTGCTCGGCCTGGGCCCGGTCCCGCCGGAGGCGGACTGGGGCTCGATGGTCGCCGACGGCAAGGACTTCCTCCAGACGGCCTGGTGGATCTCGATCGCGCCCGGCCTGGCCGTCTCGGTCGTGGTGGTCTGCACCACGCTGATCGGCCGTTCGATGCAGCTGAGGGCGGTGCGATGACGACGACAACGGAAGCGACCGCGGCGCAGGCGACGGCCGGGGACGCCGGTGCGACGGTGCCGGGCCCGCTCGTGCGGGTGGAGGGGCTGCGGGTGTCGTTCCCCGGCTCGCCGCGGCCCGCCGTGGACGGGGTGTCGCTGGCCGTCGGCCCCGGGGAGTGCGTGGCGCTGGTCGGCGAGTCCGGCTCGGGCAAGTCGGTCACCTCGCGCTCCCTCATCGGGCTGGCGGGCACCAGGGCCCGGGTCTCCGCCCGGACCCTGGAGGTGGCCGGGGCGGACGCCGCCGGCTTCGGCGAACGGCAGTGGCGCGCGGTGCGCGGCCGGCGGATCGCCGTGGTCTTCCAGGACGCGCTGACCGCGCTGGACCCGCTGCGCACCGTCGGCGCCGAGATCGCCGAGGCGGCCCGCCTCGGCGGCACCGCCGGCCCGGACGTCGACGCCCGGGTGGTGGAACTGCTCACGGCGGTGGGCGTGCCGGAGCCGGAGGCCCGGCGCACCCAGCACCCGCACCAGCTCTCCGGTGGACTGCGCCAGCGCGCGCTGATCGCCTCGGCGCTGGCCGCCGACGCCCCGCTGCTGATCGCCGACGAGCCGACCACGGCGCTGGACGCGATCGTCCAGGCACAGATCCTGGCGCTGCTCGGCCGGCTCAAGGCCGAGGGCCGGGGACTGCTGCTGGTCAGTCACGACCTTGCGGTCGTGGCGCAGTTGGCGGACCGGGTGCTGGTGCTGCGGCGGGGCGAGGTGGTGGAGAGCGGGCCGGTCGGCCGGGTGCTGTCCGCCCCGGAGCACCCGTACACCCGGATGCTGCTGGACGCGGTGCCCTCGGGCCGCCCGCCGGCCCGTCCCGCCCAGGCCCCGCGCAAGGCACCGGGCAGCGAGGCACCGGACACCGAGGCACCGGACACCGAGGATGTGGCCCCGGTGCTGACCGGGCGCGGGCTGGTCAAGTCCTTCGCCCCGGACGGGCCGAGAGCCCTCGACGGGGTCGGGTTCACCCTGCGGGCGGGCGAGGCCCTGGGCGTGGTCGGCGAGTCCGGCTCGGGCAAGAGCACGCTGGCACGGGTCGCGATGGGCCTGTCCCGTCCCGATGCCGGGGAGGTGCTGCTGCACGGGCGGCCCTGGTCGGCGCTGCCGGAACGGCGGCGCCGGGCCGAGCGCCCGGCGATCCAGTTCGTCCAGCAGGACCCGTACGCCTCGGCGGACCCCCGGTTCACCGTGGCGCGGATCATCGGCGAGGCGCTGCCGGGACTGCGGCGCGCCGAGCGGGCCCGGCGGTGCGCGGAACTCCTCGACCAGGTCGGCCTGCCGGCCGAACTGCTCTCCCGCCGGCCGCACCAGCTGTCCGGCGGCCAGCGCCAACGGGTAGCCATCGCCCGGGCGTTGGCGGGCCGTCCGCAGGTGCTGGTCTGCGACGAGCCGGTCTCGGCGCTGGACGTCTCGGTGCAGGCGCAGGTGCTGGAGCTGCTGGACCGGCTGCGGCGCGAACGGGGCATCGCCCTGCTGTTCATCACCCACGACCTGGCCGTGGTGCGGCAGGTCGCCGACCGGGTGCTGATCATGCGCGGCGGGTCGGTCGTCGAGGAGGGCGAAACCGAGCGGATCTTCGAGGCCCCCGCCCACCCGTACACCCGGGCCCTGCTGGACGCCGTCCTGCGGCTGCCCGGCGCGGGCGGGGCGCGCGGCGCGGACGTCACCGGCCGCGACGACCCCGAGCAGGACACCGAACACGTCGCCGGACAGGACGGCGAGCACGTCACGAAGTGGGAGACATGACTGACACGACGACGGACGCCGTCCCCGAGGCCGCCGAGGTGTGGCTGCGGCGGGCCGAGGAGGTCGCGGCGCGGCTGGCACCCGGCGCCGCCCGGCGCGACCGCGAGGGCACCCCGCCGGTGCGGGAGATCCGGCTGCTGAAGGAGACCGGCCTGGTGACCCTGTTGGGGCCGGTCGAGTACGGCGGGGCCGGCCAGAACTGGTCCACCGCGTTCCGGGTGGTGCGCACCGTCGCGGCGGCCGACGCCTCGGTCGGCGAACTGCTGGCCCACCACTACGTGTGGGTGTCGATCGCCGAGTTCATCGGCACCGACGAGAAGATCCAGCACATCGGCGAGGTGTCGGCCCGGGCCCGGTGGTTCTTCAGCGGATCCTCGAAGCCCCGGTCGGCGCCCCTGGTGATCCGGGACACGGGCGACGAGATGCTGTTCCACGGGCGGCTGGAGCGTGCCCTGGGCCACCCGGTGTCGGACATCACCATCCTGGAGGGCTTCCTGGAGGACGGCGACACCCCGATCAGCGCGCTCGCGATGAGCGACCACGTGGGGCTGTCCTTCGAACCCGGCACCGAGGAGTTCGGGCTGCGGTCGCTGGCGGCCGGGACCGTGCTCGCCGACGGCGCGAACATCCCGTGGACCGGGGCGCTCGGCCACGTCGACAAGACCTTCGTGCCCCGGGTCTACAACACCTTCCTCACCCCGGCCTTCCAGCTCGCCCGGGCCAACGCGCTGATCGGCGCGGCCCGGGGCTCGCTGGACGCCGCCGCCCGGCACGCCCGCGAGCAGTGGTCGCAGGCGCCGCTGACCGAGGCAGCCGCCGCGGACGCGGCCCGGCACTTCGGCGCCCTGGCCTCCGCGCTGTGGGCGGTGGAGGCGTTCGCCGACGCCGTCGGCGCCGAGGCGGACGCCCTGCACGCCCGGCGCCGCACGGTGACCGAGGAGGAGCGCGGCCGGCACGCCGTCCGGGTCGCGGCGCTGGCCGCGCAGGCCGGCTCGGCCGCCGACGCGGTCACCGCCGGCGCGCTCGGGGCGGCCGGCCCCGGCGGCGCCGGGGCCGCGGCCGGGCCGGACCGCTACTGGCGGGACACCAGGGCGCGGCGGGTGCACGAGGACGACCCGGGGCGCGCCCGGGTGGTGGGGCGCCACCTCCTGCACGGCGAAGTCCCCCGCCCCACCTGGTACGCGTGACACCCCGAGTAAGGAGCACCCCCGCATGACCAGCAGTTCCCCGACCGTCCCGCTGTCCGTCCTCGACATATCGTCCATCGACTCCGCCGGCCGCGCCGCCGACACCCTGGTCGGCACCCGCCGGCTGGTGGCGGCCGCCGACGAACTGGGCTACACCCGGTTCTGGGTGGCCGAGCACCACAACTCGCGCGGGATCGCCGGCTCCGTCCCGGCCGTCCTGCTGGCCGCGCTCGGCGAGCGGACCAGCCGGATCCGGATCGGCGCGGGCGGGGTGATCCTGCCCAACCACCCGCCGTACGCCGTCGCGGAGTCCTTCCGGACGCTGGCCGCGCTGTTCCCCGGCCGGGTGGACCTGGGCATCGGCCGCTCGGGCGCGGACCCGCTGCTCTCCCACGCGCTGCGCCGGGCGCCCGACGAGGACTTCCCGGCGGCGCTGGAGGAACTGCTCGCCTTCGTCGACGGCGGCTTCCCGGACGGGCACGTCTACCAGCGGCTGGAGGCCCTGCCGGAGCCGCCGCGGCCGCCCCGGCCGTGGCTGCTGGGCGCCAGTGTGCGCAGCGCCGTGGACGCGGGCCGGCGCGGGCTGCCGTACGCGTTCGCCCACCACTTCTTCAACTCCCGCGGCACCGAGGAGGCGCTGCGGGCGTACCGGGAGAGCTTCCGGCCCTCGGCCCGGGCCGAACGGCCGCACACGATCGTCACCGCCTACACGGTGTGCGGGGAGACCTCGGAGCAGGCGCGCCGGCTGGCGGCGCCGGCGCTGTTCCCGGTGCTGCGGCTGAACGGCGCCTCGCCGCTCGCGCCGCTGCCCACCGTCGAGGAGGCGGCGGCGTACCCGTGGACGGAGGCCGAGCGGGCCGCCGCCGACGCACTGCTCAGCACCCAGGCGGTCGGTGACGCCAAGGAGGTCCGCCGGGCGCTGGCGGACCTGCTGGAGCGCACCGGCGCGGACGAGCTGATGGTGACCAGCAACGTCACCGACGTCGAGGAGAAGATCCGCTCGCTGGAACGCGTGCGGGAACTCGCCCCGGCGCTGCCCGTCCCCGCCGGGGTCAGCCCGTAACGGCCGGGCGGCGACGATGGGCGCGGGTGCCGAGGCTGTCGCGGATGCGGAGGCGGTGGGTGACCAGCCAGACCCGCTCGGGCTCCCCGGGCGGGCAGCGGTCCAGGGCGTGGTCGAGGCAGCTGACCGCGAGCGCGTCGTCGCCCGCGGCGAGCACTACCTGACGACCCGGCACGGCCACGCGGCACTCGCCGACTTCCTGTCCTGCGGCGAACCCCGCCTACCGCCCCAAGTCTTGGGAGCCCGACGTCACGACAGGCCCCGAAGTCACCAACCGTGTCCGGTGGCGGGCCGGGCGGGGCCCTTTGCGCTTTCTTGACTTGACGATCCGTCACCCAGCCGCTTATCTCTTTACCTATGGAACTAGATAAAGGTGCTGACCAGCCCTCTCCCATCGAGTTCCGCCTGGACCCGGCCTCCGGCGTCCCGACCTACCTGCAACTCGTGCAGCAGGTCGAACAGGCGCTGCGGATGGGCTGGTTGACCGAGGGGGACCGGCTGCCCCGGGTGCGCGAGGTGGTCGCCGGCCTGGCGATCAACCCCAACACCGTGCTCAAGGCGTACCGAGAGCTGGAGCACCGGGGCCTGGCCGCCGGTCGGCGCGGCCAGGGCACCTTCGTGCGCGGGCTGCCCGCCGGGGTGGTGCCACTGCGCGAACGGGCCGCGCTGCGGCGGGCGTTGCTGGACTGGATGCGCTCGGCGCAGGCCGCCGGGCTGGACGGAGGGGGGATGGTCGCGGTGTTCGAGGACGCGCTGCGCGACCTGCGCGAGGGCCGCAACGGGGTGGTGGCCTGATGGCGAGGGACACGGTGATCGACTGCGGCGGGATCGGCAAGCGCTACCGTCGCTCCTGGGCCCTGAAGGACTGCAACCTGGCGATCCCCGCCGGGCACGTGGTGGCGCTGGTCGGCCCCAACGGCGCAGGCAAGACCACCCTGCTCGGCCTCTTGGCCGGGCTCTCCCTGCCCACCGAGGGCGCGATGAACGTCCTCGGTGGCCAACTCCCCGGCTCCCCGCAGGCGTTGGACCGGATCGCCTTCGTCGCCCAGAACGCCGCACTCTACCCGGGCCTTCGCGTGGGCGACCTGCTCGCGATGGGCCGCCACCTCAACCGCCGCTGGGACGACGCCCGGGCGCGCACCCACATGGCGGACCTCGGCATCCCGATCGAGCGCAAGTACGGGCGCCTCTCCGGCGGCCAGCAGGCCCAGGTCTCGCTGGCCCTGGCCTTGGCCAAGCGCCCCGAACTCCTCCTGATGGACGAGCCGTTGGCTGCACTCGACCCGCTCGCCCGGCACGACTTCATGGCCGCGCTGCTCACGGCCGTCGCCGAGGACGGCCTCTCGGTGGTGTTCTCCTCGCACGCCGTCAGCGAGCTCGAACAGGCCTGTGACTACCTCGTCGTGCTCGGCGGCGGCCGGGTGCAGGTCGCGGGGGAGGTCGACGACCTGCTCGTCGGCCACCGGCTGCTCACCGGCCCGACCGCCGAGGCCGAGGAGGTGGCCGCCCGACTGCCCGTCGTGCGCGACCGCCGCGCCGGAGCGCAGTCCCACCTGCTGGTGCGCACCGGCGGCGCGGACGCCCCGGTCTCCGGATCATGGAGCCAACAGCGCGTCGGCCTGGAGGAGTTGGTGCTCGCCTACCTGCGCGAGCCCACTGCCTCCGCCCTCCCCGGCCCACGTGGGGCCGTCCCTACCGCCGAAGGAGCACTGCGCGCGTGAGCACGCTGACCGCGACTCCGGGCGTCTCCGCGCTCGGGGTGACCAAGGCCGCCGCCCTGCGGCATCGCACCGCCCTGCTGACCCTGTTCGGCGTCCTCTCCGCCCTCGGCGCCCTGCTGTGGGCGCACGGCTGGTACGTGCACGACGGCCTGGCGGCCACCGGGGCAGACACCTGCGACCCTGCGTCCGACGAGTGCGTCGCCATGTGGAAGGACTTCCTCCGGAAGTACGGCGCCGCGCTCCAGGTCGGCGACAGCATGCTCTACGTACTCGGCGGCGCGTTCGGCGCCTTCCTCGGGGGCCCGCTGCTGGCCAGGGAGTTCGAGCACGGCACCTTCCGCTTCGCCTGGACGCAGGGCGCCGGCCGCTTCCGCTGGACGGCCGGCGTGACGGCCGTCGCGGGCGCCGCGCTGGCGGCGGGGTCGCTGCTGCTCGCACTGGTGCTGACCTGGTGGAACGCGCCGCTCGCCAAGGAGAGCAGCCGCTTCGGGCGCGACCTCTTCGTCCAGGGGGCGCCGGTCATGGTGGCCCGCTCGCTGCTCGCCTTCGCCGTGGCCGTCCTCGCGGGCGCGGTGCTGCGCCGCACCGTCGTCGCGATCGGCATCGCCCTGGCGGTGTCGGTGGCGGTGCCGTTCGTGGCGGAGGCGGTGCGGTTCGACTACCTGCCGCCGATGGAACGCACCGTCCAGACTCTCAACCAGGTCACTACGGACCAGAGTTGGGTCTCCTCCGTCTGGTTCTCGGACGTGGCGGGCAACCGGTACACCTCGGACGAGTTCTATCGCAAGGTCGACACCTACGCCCAGGGTCGGGCGCTGTTGCGCGACGGCGCGTTCACCGCGCACGAGGTCTACCAACCGGCCGACCGCTACTGGCCGTTCCAGTACATCGAAGCCGGCTGGATGCTCCTGCTGGCCCTCCTCCTGGCCGCAGCGGCCCTGTGGTGGGTGCACCGCCGGGCGGTCTGACCCGGGGGGTTCGGAGCTCGCCTGGGGATCAGCCGTCAAACCCCCGGCATCCGTACAGCCGGACACTCCCGGCCTCCGTTCCGACCCTGCCGTCACCCTGGAGCGACTGACCGCCACCACCCGACGGGACGTCGCCCACCCCACGCCCGCGACGGATTGACACCCGAATCAAACCGCTACTAGCGTGGTTGCAGTTGGATGGGCGAGGCGGCCGTCGCAAAGGGGTCATCACCATGAGCATCAGCAGCAGGAGCGCCGTGGCGGTCCACGCGCTCACCATGCTGGGGCGCTGGGACCACTCACTGACCTCCGCGGAGATCGCGGAGAGCCTGGCCAGCAATCCGGTTCTGGTGCGGCGGCTCCTCGGCAGCCTGCGGGACGCCGGCCTGGTCTCGTCGACCGAGGGGCGCAACGGCGGCTGGTCGCTTGCCCGGCCCGCCCGCGAGATCACGCTCTACGACGCGTACGCGGCGGTGGAGACGGGGCCGATCCTGTCACGGCACCCGCATCCACCGAGCGCCGAGTGCGAGGTGGGGCGGAACATGCAGAAGCTGCTCGAGGCGGAATTCCAGGACGCGGAGCGGGCCATGAAGGAACGGCTCGGGCGGACGACGATCGCCCACCTCGTCCGGCAAGTACTGGCCAGTGAGCGCGAGCCGGCGCAACGCGCCACCAGCTGACCGATGGCGGAGGCACTGCCTCCGCCGTCCTTTTACCCTAACTGCAACCATCATGGTGGCAGAAAGTCACCCGGAGGGCGGCCTCGCATGACTTCCACGTCGACACCGACCGAACGGACCGGCTCGGGGAGGGGCTTACTCGCCGTCCTGATGCCGGCGATCCTCGCCACGGTCACCGCCAGCGACATGGTCAACCTGATGCTTCCGACGATCGGGTCCGAGTTCGGCGCCTCCGAGGCGGAACTCGCCTGGGTCGTCACCGGCTTCCTGCTGATGTTCTCCGTCGGGATCCCCCTGTACGGCCGCATCTCGGACCGGGTGGGCCTGCGCCGGCTCTTCGCGTTCGCGCTCCTCACCTACGCCCTCGGAAGCCTGATCTGCGCGCTCTCCCCGAACCTGGCCGCGCTCGTGGCCGGGCGGATCGTGACGGGCATCGGCGCGGCCGCGATCCCGGTGCTGTCGATCATCGCCGTCACGACGCTGCTGCCGCCGGAGCGGCGCGGTGTCGGGATCGGCGTCGTCTCGGCCGGTGCGGGCGTCGGCACCGCCGCCGGGCCGGCGCTGGGCGGCGGCATCGGGGAGGCACTCGGCTGGCCCGCGCTGTTCTGGAGCATGCTCGTGGTCTCGCTGCTGCTGCTGATCCCGGCCCTGCGGGTACTCCCGGACGAGGCTCCCCGGGGCTCGGGCCGGCTCGACCTCCCGGGCGGCGTCCTCCTCGGCCTCGGAGCCGGTCTCGTCCTGTTCGGCATGACCCGGGCGCAGGTCTCCGGCTTCACCGACCCGCTGTCCTGGGGCAGCCTGCTGGTCGCCGTCGCGGCGCTCGTGGTCTTCGGGGTACGCACCGTTCGGGTCGACCAGCCGTTCGTTCCGCCGTCGCTGTTCACCAACCGCGTCTACCGGACCGGCGTCCTCGTCGCGTTCCTGGCGATGGTCGTCAACCTCGGCGGTCTGGTGTTCGTCCCGCTGCTGCTCGTGGAGGTCGACGAACTCACCCCGGGCGAGGGCGCGTTGGTCATGATCCCGGCCGGCGTCGTGACCGCGCTCCTCTCGCCGTGGATCGGACGCCTCGCCGGCCGCGTCGACGCGCGGGTCCTGGTGCTCGTCGGGCTCGGCGTCATCGGGCTGTTCTCGCTGTTCCTCTCGTCCTTCGCCGGCGGCTCCTCGGTGGTCTTCGCCGGTGTCGGGATCCTTGGGCTGAGCATCGGCTTCATGCTCGTGATGACCACCGTCATCGGCTCCGCGGCGAGCGAACTGCCCCCCGAGCAGGTCGGGGTCGGCCTGGGGATCCTCCAGGGAGCCCAGTTCCTCGGGGCCGGTACCGGCCCGGCCGTGTTCGGTGTGCTGGTGTCCGCGAGGCGGCAGAGCGGCAGCGACGCCATCAACCCGCTCTTCTCCGGCCACCACGGCGCGGCCCACTCCGACGTCTTCCTGGCCATGGCCGCGGTCACCGTCCTCACGCTCGTCGTCGCGTCCCGGATGCGTCCCACCGCAGCGGCCGAGGCGGCTCCGGCGGTCGCGCCGGCGCGGGAAATGGACAGCCTCCGGTAGGAGCGCGACCCGCCCCGTCCAGGGCGCGCCGGATCCACCGCGTGCTGCTGGACGGGCTTGCGGGCCTCGCCGGTGCCGCGGTGTCCGCGCTCGTCACGGCCGGAGGTCGTCCGGGTGTCGCCGCCCGCCCGGGCGGGACGGTCGCGCCGGCCGGCGAATGCCGGAGGCGTTGCGGCGCGGGCGCTCGAAGGCGGGTTCGGCGATCACGACGGGTACGCCGGTGGGGACGCGGGCACCGGTGATGCGGGCGAGTTCCTCACCGCCGGCGAGGACCCTGGTGGTGACGGGGACGATGCCGGCCGAGGTCATCAGGCGGGCCGCCGCGCGGCGCTGGCTGGGCAGCACCAGCGTGACGACGGTGCCCGACGCGCCGGCGCGGGCGGTGCGTCCGCCGCGGTGCAGGTAGTCCTTGTGGTCGGTCGGCGGATCGAGGTTGACGACCAGGTCGAGGCCGTCGACGTGGATACCGCGCGCGGCGACGTTGGTGGCGATCAGCGCGGTCACCCCGCCGGTGCGGAACTGCTCCAGGGTGTGGGTGCGCTCCGGCTGGGACTTGCCCCCGTGCAGGGCGGCGGCCTTGACCCCCTGCGCGAGGAGAGCGTCGACCAGGCGGTCCGCTCCGTCCTTGGTGTCGATGAACATGATCACCCGGCCGTCGCGGGCGGCGATGTGGGCGATCGTGGCGCTCTTGTCGGCGTTGTGCACCTGCAGCACGTGGTGCTCCATGGTGCTGACCGCCGCCGCGGACGGGTCCACCGAGTGCGTGACCGGGTCCTTCAGGAAGCACCGCACCAGGCGGTCGACGTTGCGGTCCAGGGTGGCGGAGAACAGCATCGTCTGTCCACCGTCGGCGACCTGGTCGAGGATCTCGGTGACCTGCGGAAGGAAGCCCATGTCGGCCATCTGGTCGGCCTCGTCCAGGACGGTGACGCCGACCCGGTCCAGCCGGCAGTCACCGCGCTGGATCAGATCCTTGAGCCGGCCCGGGGTGGCCACCACGACCTCGGCGCCGCGGTTCAGCATCCACGCCTGGCGGCTGATCGACGTCCCGCCCACCACGGTGGCCGTCCGCAGGCGCACCGCATGGGCGTAGGGGGTGAGGGCTTCGGTGACCTGCTGGGCGAGTTCGCGGGTGGGAACCAGCACCAGGGCCAGCGGGCGACCCGGCTCGGCACGCCGGCCGGCGGTGCGGGCCAGCACGGCGAGGCCGAACGCGAGGGTCTTGCCGGAGCCGGTCCGGCCCCGGCCCAGCACGTCGCGGCCGGCCAGCGAGTTGGGCAGAGTCGCGGCCTGGATCGGGAACGGAGCGGTGACGCCCTTGCGGGCCAGCAGCGACAGGAGTGCCTTCGGCAGGTCCAGTTCGTCGAAGGCCTCGACGGGCGGCAGCGCGGGGGTCGTACTCACCGGCATCGCGAACTCGTCCGGGACGGAGGGGACCCGGGAAGGACCCCGGCCCTGGCCCCGGCCGCGGGACCGCCGGCCGTCGGCCGGGCCCGACGCGTGCGGGGCGGAACCGTCCCCGGAGCGGGGTTCGGTTCTCCGGTACGAGGAGCGACTGGAGCGGTTCATGCGGGAAGACCTTCCTTCGGGCGGCGCGTCACGAGGAAGGCTCTGCGGCACGGGGCCGGAGGAGACCGCAAGGGAACGGGCCGGAGACGCGGCGGGCGGAACGTGGACGGCGGACCCGTGGGACGCCTCGCCCGTGGGCGGAGCCTGCCGCGGAGGGCGGGCGTGGAGGGCCTTGGACCGCGAACCCTCACCGCGGGCGGTCGGACGTCGGCCCGAACGCGGCGGCGCGCGTCCCGCCCATCCGGTGACGGCCACCGACGGTCGGGGCCGGCGGCCCGACCGGGGGCGCTTCGACGGCGCCCGAAAACGCCGAGGGCCCGCACCGGGCAACATGTCTCGGTGCGGGCCCCTCGCTGCCGGGCGGGTGCCGGAGCAGCAGGAACTACAGCGGGCGGATGTTCTCGGCCTGCGGGCCCTTCTGGCCCTGCGTGACGTCGAACTCGACCTTCTGGCCCTCGAGCAGCTCACGGAAGCCGTTGGCGTTGATGTTCGAGTAGTGGGCGAAGACGTCCGGGCCGCCACCCTCCTGCTCGATGAAGCCGAAGCCCTTCTCCGAGTTGAACCACTTCACGGTGCCATTAGCCATTTAAAATCTCCTTCATGGGCTGTCCGAAACCCGCAGGGCGCGGACTTCGAGTCGCCGCGATGAGCACCCACCCGGGGAAAGAGCCGGGAAACAAAAATGCGCCTGCGAAACATCAGCAGGCGCACACAAAGTTCATGGGAACCACTACTGCAACTGATACCGACTGTAGCAGGCCGGGGCCCACAACGGGCGAACATTTCACCCCGGGTTTCGGAGGAGCCGACTCCGGGGCCGCCACGCCCCGCTGCCGATCCCGCCAACCCTCCAACGTCCCAGCTCACTTGAGGTGCCGATCGCGCGCCGCACGCCACCGGGCCCTCCCGGCAGGACGGGACATCCCACCGGAAATCTCCCCCGCGGACCCGGCCACGAGCGACACCGCGCGCCGTGGGGCGCACGGAGCGTGCCGTGGGCCACACGGATTTCGACGTCAACGACTTCCGGCGCTCCGGATGGTTCCGCCGCCGTGTTTTCCGACGACCGGCCGGAAAGCACGAAACGCGCAGCAGCCCGCCGCCCTCCGCCCACCAGCCCCTTCCAAGCGCGGCCTGAAGCACGGCCTGAAGCACGGCCTGAAGCACGGCGCAAGCGTCTCGCCCCTGGTGAGCGCGTCAACCACGACGGCCACGGCCGGGTCATCGGAACGGCTCCGACGGCGCCGCCTCACCAGGGCCGGCGGTGCAGGGCCATGTGGACGGTGTCCATGGCCTGGATCAGCGCGGCCCGGCTGGTCCCGGTGGGATGGAGCGCGCCGACCAGCAGGAAGCCGTGCATCACCCCCTGGTAGCGGGTCGATACCACCGGGACGCCGGCCGCGCGGAGCCGGGCGGCGTAGGCCTCGCCCTCGTCCCGCAGCACGTCGGCCTCCGCGGTGACCACGAGGGCCGGAGGAAGCCCCGCCAGCTGTTCCAGGGTGGCCCGCAGGGGCGCCGCGGTGGCCTCGGTCCGGCGGGACGCGTCGGGCAGGTAGTCGTCCCAGAAACGGCGCATGTGCGCGCGGTGCAGGAAGTACCCGGTCGCGAACCGGTGGTAGGAGGCGGTGTCGAAGTCCGCGTCCGTCACCGGGCAGAGCAGCACCTGGTGCAGCAGCCGCACGTCGCCGCGGTGGCGCGCGAGCAGCGTCACGGCCGCCACCAGGTTGGCGCCCGCGGAGTCGCCGACGGCGGCGATCCGGTCCCCCGCCAGCCCGATCGCGCGGCCGTGCTCGTGGATCCAGCGGGCCACCGCGTAGCACTGCTCGACGGCCACCGGATAGCGCGCCGCGGGCGCCCGGTCGTAGTCCACGTACACGACGGCGGCGTCCGCTCCGAGGGCGAAGTCCCGCACCATCCGGGCGTAGCAGGCGGCGTCGCCGAGCGACCAGCCCAGGCCCGGCAGGAGGAGTACCACCGGTGCCGGCTCGGAGGTGCCGGTGGGCCTGGTCACCTGGACGCGCACCCGACCGGTCGGTCCGCAGGGCAGGACGAGCCACTCCGTCTCGGTGCCGTACGGATCGTCCGGTTCCCGGTCGGCGTCCGGCTCGACGCTCGCGAGGCTGTCGAGGGCGAGGAAGGAGAGGTCCGGCAGTTCCGTCGCCGCCGCTCCGGCGCGGGCGTCCAGAAACTCCTGGAGCTCCCGGTCGAGCACCAGTCTTCGGGCCCGGTGGGGCGTGGGGTCGGACAACTCTTCTCTCCTGGCGTGATCGGAAAGGCGCTGCACGCGGCACGTGCCCCGGGTGTCCGCCCGGTCCACACCGAACGGAAGGTCACCCTCGGACGCCCCGAGCACGCGGCCCGACGCTACTGCCGGGAGTCGGCCCCAGTGGCCTGATCGTGCACGGATTCTATGCCGGGGCGAGCGGCCCGTCATCCGACGCCGGCCCGCAGCGCACCCCGGGGTCCGGGTTCCTCCTGCTCGGCGGACCGGACCGGGCCGCCCGTCCCGTGGCGCGATCGTGCACGATGGGGCAAGCCCCGGTGCACGGGGAGCACACGCGCGGGTCACGCGCGCGGGGTCAGCAGGGCCGACGGCCGTCGGCCGGTGCGGCGTAGGCCTGCCACTCCCGGGGCGAGATCCCGTAGGCGTCGCGGAAGGCCCGGCTGAAGTGGGAGTGGCTGACGAACCCCCACCGGTGCGCGACGGCGGCCACGCTGGTCGGCCGGCGGGACGGCCGCTCCAGTTCCCGGCGGCAGGCGTCCAGCCGGCGCTGCCGTACCCACTGGCCCACGGTCGTGCCGTCCTGCTGGAACAGCTTGTGCAGGTAGCGCACCGAGATGTGCTGCGACCGGGCGATCGACTCCGGCGCCAGGCCGGGATCGGCGAGGTTCTCCTCGATGTGGGCGCGGATCCGCGCCAGCAGGTGCGCCGAGCCGCTCGGATCCTCCGGGGCTTCCCGCTCCAGCAGCTCGGTGACCAGGACCGCGAGGATGTCGGAGGTGCTGCGCGCGAGGCAGTCGCCCGGCCGGGCCCGGTGCGCCGGCGCCCGGGTGGCGAGGGTCCGCAGGAGCTGCGAGGCGAGCGACCCGACCCCCTCGCTCCCCCGCGCCACCAGCCCGCCCGCCCGCCGGACGTCGTCGCGGCACACGCCCAGGTAGAAGCACGGGACGCGGTACCGGACCATCCGGCACCCGGCGTCCCACCGCAGGCCCGCCGGGTGCGGGGAGGTGCCGATCAACAGGTCCCCGGGGGCCAGCACGGTGCTGCTGCCGTGGCGCCGGACGAGGGCCGGACCGTCGACGTGCAGGACGACGTAGAGGCAGTCCTCGGGGTCGATGCCGGGAGGCGCGGAGAGGATGTCGATGCAGCCTTCGGCGTCCCGAGCGAGCCGCAGGTGCTCGTTCTCGGGGACGGGAGAGGGTCCCGACGGGATCACAGGGGGCTCCGATCGGTTCGTGGGGTGCGGGGTCGGGGGACGGCCGCTCACCGAACACCGTGATCAAGGTCGTCCCGGCGCCATTCATACAAGGACCGAAACAGGTCGACAAACGTTCAACAATCGCCGCTTCCGCAGCGCGAACCGGTCCGGACACGTCACCGCCAAGGGCGGCGCCCGCCCGTCGGACACGTCCGGGAACGCATGAAAGCGCGTACGGCGCAAGGGTCTTCGGCCCAGGGCGGCACGGCGACGGCAGCCGGGGCGGCCCGCCGGACCGGACAGGATCGACGGCAGGGCGCCCCCGTTCCGTCCCCTTCGGCCGCCGATCGGTGCGCGGACCGGCAGGTCGCGGTGCACCGCCGGAACATCGACCGCCGACGCACTTCCCGTGGCGCCCCGCAGGGGCCCGCGTCACCCTGGGGAATCGGCGGGTCGGCCCTGATCCAGGGCGACCTCCGCTTCGCCCCCGCCCTGACCACCACCGCCACCGACGGCGCCCCCGAGTGAGGGGCGGCTCGGACCGGCCCGGTCCGTTCCCGCACCTGGTAGGTTCACGCGGTGCGCGAGCCTTCGGTTCGTGCGGCAACACCGCGAAGGCACCCGCCGTACTGGTGCCCGCCGCAGGAGATCACCGGGCGGGAGATGCAGGCCGTCACCGGGGGTTCGCCCGGCGGCGGGGGTGGTGGCTGAAGCGGGCCGGCCCGGGTGAGCCCGGGGTCGCGCTACCTCAGGGTCGTGCCGGCGGGGAGGTCGAGCAGTGCGAGGTCGGCGCGCGAGGGCAGGCCCTCCCAGTCGCCGCGCGTAGCGACGGCGAACGCCCCGGTGGTGGCTGCCCGGGAGAGGCGGGCCTCGGCGTCGAGGCCGTCGAGCCGGCCGGAGAGGTAGCCGGCGACGAACGCGTCACCGGCTCCGACGACGTCCACCACGGGCACCCGGCGGGCGGGCACGCTGACCCGGCCGGCTGCCGTGGTGACGGTCGCGCCGTCGCCGCCCCTGGTGATCACGACGTCGCGGCGGCCCTCGGCGAGCAGCGCGGCAACGGCCTCCTCCTCGGGGAGCGAGGGGTCGTCGCAGACCAGGTGCAGTTCGTCGGCCGAGGCGACGAGTACGTCGGCGGACCGGGCGAGCGGCAGGAGGACCGAGCGGGCCCGGTCGGCGTCCCAGAGCCGAGCCCGGTAGTTGACGTCGAGGCAGATCGTCACGCCGAGTGCGCGGGCGTGGTGGGCGACGGCGGCGACGGTGTCGGCGGCGGTGGCGCTCAGCGCCGGGGTGATGCCGGTGAGGTGCAGCAGTCGCAGGCCGGGGGTGAGAGCGGGCAGGACGTCCTCGGCCCGGAGTGCGGACCCGGCCGAGTCACGGCGGTGGTAGGAGACCTGGACGAGGTCTCCGACGCGTTCCTCCCGCGCCATCAGTCCCGTGGGCCGGCCGTCCGGGTCGGTGCGGGCATGGCTGATGTCGACGTTCTCGGCGCGCAGGGTCCGCAGCACCAGGGCACCGAACTCGTCGTCGCCGACGCGGCCGACCCAGCCCACGCGGTGCCCGAGCCGGGTCAGGCCGATCGCCACATTGGACTCGGCGCCGGCCACGGAGAGCCGCATCGGGGCGCCGAGGCGGATCGGGCCGGTGGCGCGCAGGGCGGCCATGGTCTCGCCGAGGGTGACGACCTCGGGAAGCGTGGGGGTCATGCGGCCGCCGCCGTCCCGGCCAGGCGCTCGCGCCAGCGGGCGGCGCGGGCCCGCAGCGCGGTGAGGTCGCCGCCGTGTGCCGCGTCGCCGATCAGCGGTGAGCCGACGCCGACCGCGACCGCGCCGGCGGCGAGGAAGGCGCGGGCGAGGTCGGCGTCGATGCCGCCGACGGGGACGAAGGGCACCGTCGGGAACGGGGCGCGCAGCGCCTTCAGATAGCCCGGGCCGCCGAGCGAGGCGGGGAAGAGCTTGACCGCGAGGGCGCCGTGCTGCCGGGCGGTGATCACCTCGGACGGGGTCAGGGCGCCGATCAGCAGCGGGAGTTCACCGAGGTCGCCGGGGCGCAGGGCGCCACCGAGCCCGGGGGTGACGAGGAAGCCGGCGCCCGCGGCGGCGGCGCGGGCCGCGTCCTCGGCGGTGACGACGGTCCCGGCACCGAGTACGGCGTCGGCACCGAGCTCGTTCCGGGCCCGCTCGATCACCCACGCGGCGTCGTGCGTGGTCAGGGACACCTCGACGGCCGTGATGCCCTCCTGTGCGAGGGTGAGGACGGTGCGCAGCGCCGCTTCGCGGTCGGTGCCGCGCACGATGGCGAGGGTGCGGTGCGGTAAGGCGTCGAGATCCATGAGGTGAGGGCCTTCTCGGCTCGCGCGGGCGGTGGCGGTGATCCGCAGCTCCCGGCGCAGTGGGCCTGCACGGGTTCGACACCGATGCTGCGGTAGGGGGCGGGGAACCCGGCCGGGGTTGCGCCGGGCGGGGTGGGCCGGTGCCGGGTCGTCGGTCACCATTCCGCGAATGCTCCGTCCTCGTGGTGCCAGACGGGGTTGCGCCAGCGGTGACCGGTCTCGGCGGCGCGTCGTACCGCGTGCTCGTCGATGTCGATGCCCAGGCCCGGGCCGGTGGGGCGGGCGGCGTGGCCGTCGACGAAGCGGAACGGGGTGGGGTCGAGGAGGTGGTCGAGCAGGTCGTTGCCGCGGTTGTAGTGGATGCCGAGGCTCTGTTCCTGGATGAGGAAGTTCGGTGTGGCGAAGGCGATCTGGAGGCTGGCGGCGAGCGCGATCGGCCCGAGCGGGCAGTGCGGGGCCATCGCGACGTCGTACGTCTCGGCGAGGGCGGCGATGCGCCGCACCTCGGAGATCCCGCCGGCGTGTGAGAGGTCGGGCTGGGCGACGGCTATGCCGGAGGCCAGGACGTCGCGGAAGTCCCAGCGGGAGAAGAGCCGTTCGCCCACCGCGATCGGCACCGAGCTGGACTCGACCACGCGGCGCAGGTCGCGGGAGTGCTCCGGGAGGACGGGCTCCTCGACGAACAGCGGCTGGAGCGGTTCCAGCAGCGGGAGCAGTCTGCGGGACATGGCGGTGGACATCCGGCCGTGGAAGTCGACCGCCACGTCACGGTCGTCGCCGAGGACTTCGCGGACGGCGGCCACCCGGTCGACGACCTCCCGGGTGCGGGCCCGGGTGTCGATGTGCCGGAGCCGGCCGGACCCGTTCATCTTGACGGCCGTGAACCCGGCTTCGGCCTGGGCGCGGGCCTGCTCCGCGACATCGGCGGGGCTGTCGCCGCCGATCCAGGCGTAGACCCGCACGCGGTCGCGCACCGGGCCGCCGAGCAGCTGGTGGACGGGGACGCCGTGGACCTTTCCGGCGATGTCCCACAGCGCCTGGTCGATGCCGGCCACCGCACTGGAGAGCACCGGCCCGCCCCGGTAGAAGCCTCCCTTGGTGAGGACCTGCCAGTGGTGCTCGATCCGCAGCGGGTCCTGGCCGATCAGGTGGTCGGAGAGTTCGTGCACGGCGGCGCGGACGGTCCCGGCGCGCCCTTCGACCACGGGCTCCCCCCAGCCGGTGACGCCCTCGTCCGTCGCGACGCGCAGGAAGAGCCAGCGCGGCGGGACGAGGAACGTCTCCAGTGCCACGATCTTCATCCCGGGTCTCCCTGGCAGGTCGTGCGGAGGAGGTTGTGCAGGTCGTCCGTGGCCTGGGTCAGCAGCGCGGCCATGGCCCCGGCCGCGGCGCCGGGGTCCTGGGCGCGAACGGCCTCCAGGACCGCGCGGTGCGCGGGAAGGGGGTCGGCCCAGGTCTCGGCACCGTGCACGATCCGGTCGCGGACGCGCAGGCCCGCTTCGATGACCACGTCCATCCGGGTCAGCAACTCGTTGTGGGCGGCGGCCAGGAGGGTGCGGTGGAAGAGCAGGTCGGCCTCCACCAGGGCGTCGGCGTCACCGCCGGCCGCGGCCATCAGGTGCAGCGCTTCGGTGAGCCGGGCCAGGTCGTCGTCGTCGCGGCGCCGGGCGGCCAGTCGGGCAGCGGCCGGTTCGACGATGGAGCGGACCTCGGCCAGGTTGTCGAGGAAGCCCTCGTGCGGAACGCTCCGGCCCTGCCACCGCAGCAGGTCGCTGTCCAGCAGGCTCCAGTCGGAGCGCGGACGCACATAGGTGCCGCGCTTCTGCCGTGACTCGATCAGCCCTTTGGCGGCGAGGACGCGCAGGGCCTCGCGGACGACGGTCTTGCTGACGCCGAGTTCGTGCTCGATCCGCTCCGGGTACAACGAGGTCCCCTGCGGGTAGGTGCCGCGGACGATCCGCTCGCCGAGGATCTCGACGGCCTGTCCGTGCAGTCCGCGTGGCGGTCGGTTCACGTGCTCGCTCCCGTTCGCCGGTGTGCGGCCGCTCGGCCGAAGCCGGTCCTCCCCTTCATGCGGACGCCTTGACGACGGACCAGCCACCGTCCACCACGAGGGTCGTGCCGGTGATGTACGAGGCGTCGGAGGAGGCCAGGAAGGCCACGGCCGCGGCGACCTCCTCGGGTCGGCCGAAGCGCTTGGCGGCGGTCCCGGCGACGCTGGCAGCCCGGGCCCGCTCGTCGACGCGGTCCCAGGCCGCCGTCATGATCGGGCCGGGGAGCACGGTGTTCACCCGCACCTGCGGCCCGTACTCGACGGCGAGTTGACGTCCCATGGCACACAGGGCGCCCTTGGCCGCGGCGTACGCGGGGTGGCCCGGGATGCCGACGAGCGCGTGCACCGACGAGGTGAGCACCAGCGCGCCCTCGCTCGTGCGCAGCTGCCGCGCGAAGGCGCGCACGGCGAGCCAGGAGGCCTTGAGCGTGACGGAGAGCTGCCGGTCCCACTCCGCTTCGGTGAGCTCGTGAGCCGGCTTGACGGTCACGGTGAAGGCATTGCTGACCAGCACGTCCAGTCGCCCGTAGCGGTCCTGGACGTGTGCAGCCAGTGCGTCCCACACGGCGGCGGCGGACACGTCACCGTGCCGGTACTCGGCCCGGCCGCCCTCCCGGGCGATGGACTCGACCAGCGCCCGGCCGGCGTCGTCGTCGAGGTCGACGGCGACCACCGCGGCGCCCTCGGCGGCCAGCCGCCGGGCCGTCGCGGCGCCGATGCCGTTGGCGGCGCCGGTGACCAGGGCGACCCGGTCCTGGAATCTGCGGCCTGTCTGCTCGGGCATGGCCTCACCGTAGCCCTTGGCATTAATGATGGAAATATCTCGCGCAGGGCTCGGTGGCCGTGGGCTTCGACGACAGGATCCGACTCGGTCGGGCGGCACCCGCAACAAGCCGCGCATACTCCTGACGCACCCTCATGGAATCGAATATCATCGGACATCCGAGTCGCGGACGGGTGGGGAGCGGATCATGACCCAGATCGGATTGACCCAGGCCATCGAGCAGTTGAAGCTCGAACTCCAGCAGGCCATCGCGGCCAATAGGCCCGGGTCCCTCCAGTTCCCGGTGAAGGGCGTGGAGATCGAGCTGCAGGTCGGCATCACCAAGGAGGGCGGCGCGAACGGCGGCATCAAGCTTCACGTGCTGTCGCTCGGCGCCTCCGGCAAGTACGCGAAGGAGTCCGTCCAGACGATCAAGCTGTCGCTCGGCGCGCCGGTCACGGCGACCGGGGAACCCGTCAAGGTGTCCGAGCAGGCCAAGACGCTGCCCAAGTGAGCAGACGGCACACGTGAGCTCTCCGAGCTTTCAGCCGCTCTACGTCGAGACCGCGCAGTACGACGGCGAGTTCTGGATCCTGGGGTCCGGCTATCTGATCGGCGGCCCCTGGGTCCTGACGTGCAGCCACAACCTGACGTCCGGGGACGTCATGGTCCGCGGCTACGAGGCTTCCGACGAGTCCGGCTGGTCTCCTGACGCGGCGCCGAAGTACACCTGGCAGGCGTCCGTGGAGCTGTCCTGCGATCCGGACGTCATCGACCTGGCCCTGCTGAAGCTCAAGGACGGGCCGGCCGGGATCCCGCGCGCCCGCTTCGCGCGGCTACCGCGCAACCAGGTCGTCCGCAATGCCCGGAGCATAGGCTTCCCGCACTACGGGCAGACGCAGAACGACCAGGGCGAGCAGGTCAGGACCCGGGTGCACCTGTACGGGGACATTCCGACCGAGGACTCCAGGGACAGCGGTCTGCTGACGTTCAACGTGGAGAAGCCGCCGAGGTACCTCCCGGAGGGCTCGCGCTACAGCGGCATGTCCGGTGCCGCGGTCACCGTGGGCGGGCAGGTGGTCGGCGTGGTCCGCCAGGACGCCAAGCGTGATGCCTGGGCCCTCTCGATCGTGCCGCTCACCAGCCTGGGCGCGCTGGACTCGGAGACGCTGGGTCGTTGGCAGGAGATTCTGGGCGAGGAACTCGGCACCCTCACCACAACGGAGAGTCCGCCCGAGGACAGACCGGTGCCCGAATCCCGGGTCCCGCCGAACCGAGTGCCCCTCGCTCCGCCCGGCACGTCCGCGACAGTGCTCGTGGTGCCGGACTTCGCGGTCCTCACCCGTCCCGACAACGCCGAGGTCTTCGAGAGCATGCTCGCCGACCTGCTCAGGCTGCGGGACACCTACGGCTACCTCAAGCCCCAGGTGGTGCTGATACCCGGGGGGCTGGTGCACGAGCCGTCGACCGAGGCGTACCGCACGGGGAGCCTGGCGCTGAGCCGACTCCTGACGGCCCTCGAACTGACGCCGGACCAGCTCGTGGTGGCGCCGGGACCCAACGACGCCTGGTTCATGCCGGACGGGGAGAAACGCTGGGACGATCTGATCGGCATGCTCAACGGCCTCGGCGCCGTGCCCGCGCCCGACCGGCTCACCCGGGAGCGCCCGTGGGCCTGGCGGGAGTTCGCCGCGCAACGGATGGCCATTGCCGTGCTCAACTCCGGCATGTCCCAACGGGGTGAGCACCGGGCGCGGCTCGGCCGGCTCCAGCTCGACGACCTGGCCGCGCTCGCCCAGCGCCGGCGGGCGGAGGGCTGGCTCTGCGTGGGCCTGGTCCACGGCTCGCCCGCGCACCCCGAGACCGAACGCATCGCCGACTCGGACCTGTTCGGCGAGCTCCTCGGCCCCCACCTCCATCTGGTCGTGCACGGCAGCCCACGGCCCTATCCGCACCGCTTCGACCATCTGGGTTCCCTGCCGGTGATCGGCGCCAGCGGCTACTCCACCGGCGGCTACCAGATCCTGGACCTCGGGCCCAACCCCACCCTCTGGGCGAGGATGTACAACCCCAACCGCGAGGAGTGGACCGGCGACACCGATGTCGGCGTCGAACCGCACCAGTGGTCACGCCGGATCTGGTGAACCGGGTGTCGCCGGTCGCAGGTCTACTCCTCGTCGGGTTCCCGTGCGGCCGAGTACAGTCGGTTGAGGGCCCGTAGCCGGAAGTTGATCCCCAGGGTCCGGTCGGCGCTGACCTCGGCCAGCTCCTCCTGAACCGCGGCGGCCAGGCTGGGTTCCAGGGCCACCAGACGCAGGGCGATGTCGACCTGGGCCTCGCTGCGGGACGCGAACAGCCGGCTGACGGTCGCCGCCCCCGTCTTGTCGTTGCGCAGCTGGTCCCTCAGCAGGCCGAAGTTCTTCCGGTAGAGCAGATCGACCCGGTTCAGCAGTGCCGTGCGAAGACGTCCCCACCCGCTCTCCGGCCCGTCCTCGGGCTCCAGTGCCGCGGTCATGTCGATGAACTGCTGCCAGCGCAGCAGTTCATTGATCTTCTCGGTCGAGGAGGAGCTCCTTCCGCCGATCCCCCCGAAGGATTCGGTTTCGACGTCCTTGATCCGGGTGAGCGTACCGTCGGCGTAATAGCGCTCGATGCTGGAGAGCCGGTCCCGCGCGGCCTCGCCCAGTGGGACGGGGATGCGGGTATCCGGCCCGAACCGGTTCTGGAGGATCACGTCGACCGACAGCTCGCCGCGTGCGAGCCGGTCCCAGTCGAGGTTGACGGTCGGCTTGAGCGTCGTGCCGGTGAAGTCGGCGACGAGTGTGAGCGAGGCGCCCAGCTCCGACTCGATGCCCTGCTCCAGCTCCGCACCCACCTCCTCCTCGGTCACCGGCGCCGACGGCTCCGCCTCCGGCTGTCCCGCCGGTCGTTCGGGGACGGGAAACCGGTCTGCGCTCCGGTCATTCATCACCGTCCTCCTGGTTCTCCGGCGGCTGAACGGGCGGGCGGGGCCTGATCTTCATCGCGAAGTCCGTCTCGCGCAACTTCGGGACGATGACGAAGTCCTCGTCGTCGTGCCCGATCCGCCCGATTCCGGTCGCCGCTTCGAGGTACCTGTCGACCACGTTGTTCCACGTGTCGTCCAACTCCGTCGCCGAGACCTCCCGGCGCTCCGAGCGTGGGTGCGCCGACTGCACGATGTCAAGCACCAGTGTCTCAAGCGCCTCCTCCTCGAAGCCGGGGGGAACCGCGTGCCCCGACGCCGCCGGTTCCGCGATGTCTCTCGCGAACCTGTCGAGGGAGGCGCTGTCGGCCGACAGGTCGTTCTGGTCGAGGCTGTCACCGAGCCACAGCTTGACGTTCTGGTAGCGGCGGAAGTGGGATTGCGCGAACACGCCCTCACCACGCCACTGTTCACTCGCCCACTGCGACATCCAGGTCGGGCAGAACAGCGTCAGACGGCAGCTGCTCCTGCGTCGGCACTCCTCCACCCAGAGCTCGGCCGCATTCTCCAGCAGCGTTCGCCAGGAATCGTCGCCCTCGGCCGGCAACTCGCCGGTGTAGCAACCGATCACATGCTGCTCGACGGGTCCGGCGAGCTGAGCCGTCAGGGCGATCAGCAGTTCTCGGAGATGTCCGCCCTCCTTCCGCACGGTCATCCCGCCGCCCACGGCCAGCTCGCGATCCAGCCACTCCGCGGCGCTCCGACGCACCTGCTCGCTCTCCACACCCACGATCCTGATCTCGCGCTGTTCCTGGTGCCTGGCGAGATCGTCCAGCTCGGCCCGGGCCAGCATCGGCTGAACCGGGGAGCTGCGCGGGCGCCACAGGGCACCCGCGCCGCGGCCGTGGGTGGCGGCCACGGAGCCGAGCAGCGGCATCGAGGCCTGGTTGAAGGCGTCGGCGACCCTCTCGAACCAACCCCCGTTCGCCATGACGCGAACTTCCTCGTCTCCCTCGGCCTCCTCGTACTCGAAGAGCGGATTGGCCTGGAAGTCGTCGAAGACCGTGTGCCGTCCGATGCGGTGAACGGTGAGATCGTGCGTATCGGGGACCATCCAGTGCAGCGGCGCGTTCTTGCTGCACCATCCCCAGCAGTAGACGTCCCGGTAGTCCTTCAGGTACTCCTTGAGCTCCGTCTCCATGTCCGTGATCCGCGTCTTCAGCCTGCGAAGGTCCTCCGACTGCGATTTCTTCAGACTGTTCCAGTAGTCGGTGAGCAGCGCCGCGCCGATGTCGACGAAGAGCGGCCTCGACCTGCCGCCGCGACGGAAGGCCGAGCGGATGGACTCCCGCGAGTGGGTCTCCAACGAGATCTGCTCGAGGTCGTCCACACCGTTCTGCAGGGTACTGAACAGCCTCAGGCCGGGGTCACCCGCGATCACACAGCTCAGCCGGCCGGAATTGAGCAGGCCGGCGACAACTTCGATCGCCCTGAGATCGATGTTGCCGACGGGCGCGGTGATGCTCCTGGCGAAGTCCAGGGCATCGCTCACCAGGGCATTCCGGTTGGTCAAGCCGGCCACGGGGCCTGCGATATTGGCGTAGCTGTTGCCCGCCAGGGTCTCCGTCAACCCGAGGTGGTCGGGATGTCCGAGCAGCCGGGCGGTGCCGTCGAAACCCAGGACGAGCACACCACGGTGCGTCCTGTCGGTCAGCAGGTAGGCGATCAGCTCACTGATTCCGTCCACCGGTTCACCCGCCCAGCTGCCGGAGGAACGAGAGGTCCAGCGAGGGCTCCTCCGTCCAGGCGTCCAGGGGCACCACACCGTTCTGCCGCTCGGCGGACAGCGGATCGAGGTACGGCCCGTACCTGCGGTCCAGATCGGTGGCCATCGTGTCCTGGCCGATCCTCGTGAGCGCGGCCCGCGACTCCCGGACCCACTGCTGCAGGTGCATCCGGCCCTGCCCCTTCTTCTCCTCGTCGAGGGCGCGCATCAGCGCCTCCTGGCCGAGTACGGCGTCCGCGCCACCGTCCGAACCCACGAGCAGGTTGTCGACGGCCCGGGAGACGGACTTCTGGATATCGCCCGGCGTCAGGCCGTGCGAGTGCCGGGCCAGGGCCGCGACGTCGATGTCGGGCGAGCACAGCCGTTGGGCGACCCGGGCGAGGTGGATCCGGAAGATCTCCACCCGTGTGGACTCGTTCGGCAGTTCCACCGGGATCACCCGGTCGAAGCGGCGCAGCAGCGCGAGGTCCACCGACCACAGGCGGTTGGTGCAGCCGAAGAAGAGCAGCGCGGCGTTCTGCTCCTTGAGCCGGTCCACCTGCTGCAGGAAGTGGCCGGCGAACTCCTGGCGGAAGTCCTGGCTGATGGACTCCCGGTTCATGCCGAGCCCGTCGATCTCGTCGCAGAACAGCAGGGAGGGCTGCGCGTTCAGGGCCCGGTCGAACGCCTCGGCCAGTCTGGACTCGCTCTCGCCGACGTACTTGCCGTAGATCTCCTCCATGCGCAGGCGGAACAGCGGCAGCTCCCGTCCGTGCCGACGGCGGTACTCCCCGGCGAACGCGCGCACGACGTAGGTCTTGCCACAGCCGGAGGGACCGAAGAGCAGCAGGGAGCGGGTGGCCGGCTGGCCGAACTCGGCGAGCCGGCGTCGCGTCTCCCCCACATCGGGGTCGCCGAGGTAGACGTCGAAGATCTTGCGCAGCTCGGAGCTGAAGGAATCCGCTCCGTCGATGCCGCCCACGGTGTCGAAGGCCGGCTCCTGCGAGGCCGGGCCGACCGCGCCCGTGTCACGCGGTCGCGCGGCGGGGAGCGTGGCCGGGAGGCGGGGGTGGTCGGGTACGAGGCCGGCGAGCAGCTGGAGATCGGCCAGCGAGCGGGCCGAGTCGCCGGCGAGCTGCCACCGGTGGGACCTGGCCGCGAGGACCTCGGCGCGCAGGCCGTCGCGGACGACGGCGGGCAGCGTGGAGACCTCCAGCATCCGGTCGAGACGGTCGCAGAGGCCGGTGTCGGCCTCTTCCGTTCCCCGGCCCGACTCGACGTCACCGAGCAGGCCGTGCAGGGTTTCCGCCAACCGCCGGCGGACCTCCGTCTGCTGGGTGCTGCGGCCGAAGGCCATGAGGAGGTAACGGACCGCTTCCTCGGGCTCGCCCTGTCTGAGGGCGACCTCCGCGCGCAGCGCCGCGGCGTCGGAGGCGGCGCCGTTGATCTCCAGTGCCCGGTCCAGGTCCGCGGCCACCAGCTCCAGGACCTCCTCGTCCAGGTCCTCCGCGTCCTGCATGAACACGTAGGCCCGGGCGTAGTAGGGCTCCCACGCCGAACCGTCCTCGATGATCGCCTCGGTGAAGGACTGCATGGCCAGGACCGGGTCGCCCGAGTCGAGGGCCTCCAGACCTTCCTCGTACGCTTCGCTCGACTCGCTCATGCCGCTCCCCAACCCGCCGGCTCCGTGGGCCAGACGACGAACCTCGGGCCCTGTTCCCTGCCTTCGGACATCCTGAAGTGTGCTGCGCCGCCGAGTCCGGGCGGATCGGCGGACAGGCTGTGAAGTCGGGCTCCTGCCGCGATCTCCAGGAGCCCGACACGCTCGCGGGGAAGCGCGCCGACCAGCAGCTCGTCGAAGCCCCGGACCGCACCGAGCGCGGCGGCGGTCGGCTCGACGGCCGAGGCGACCAGAGCGTGCCGCCCCGGCCCGACCAGCGCTGCCGGCAGGTCCGCCTCCACCGCCGCGTCGATCAGCACGCAGACGCCGGGCGGGCTGCCGAACCGCCGTGCGTCGCCGCGCCTCCACAGCCGGGACGGCCGAGGGCGGTCGCCGCCGCTGGCGCTCCCCGCCGGGGACGACGGTTCGGGAGAGGGCGTGCGCTCCTCCGCGGCCTTGGCCGCTTCGATGATCTCCCTGTCCAGTGCTTCCTCGCGGCGCTTGAAGGCGAGCGGAGTGGACATGAAGTCCTCGTCCGCGCTGCTCGGGGACGGCGGGTCCGCGGGCCGGTCGGCGTCCGCCAGCAGGGTCTCGACGCAGAGGGCGAGCTGGAGCGTCGCGGTGAGCCGATCGCCCACCGGGACCTCCAGGCACGCCGCCATGCCCGCCCCCGGGAGCGGCCGGGGCGGAGTCGCCCAGGCCAAGGACAGGGCCCGGGCCACGGCGCGCACCGCGAGCTCCACCCGGTCGACCAGGAACACGGCGCGGCGCAGGTCCAGCGCCCTGTCGTAGCGCAGGCCGGCGGCCCTGTCGACGGCGGCGCACGCGAACTCGCGGACCTTCTCCGCCGAGTCCCTCCACACCGACCGGGTGCTGTCCTCCAGTGCCTCGACGACCGGCTCCAGGCAGGCCGCGGCGGCCGGATCCGGGCACGGCGGCAGACCGTCGGCCAGCACCGACCGGACTGTCGCACGCATCGCGGCGGACCGTGCGATCTCCCCGGCCCACGGCCGGTCGGCGCCGCGCCTGCCGGTCGTGTCCAGCCGGTGCCACCTGTCGTTGACGCCCGCTTCGACCGAGCGCTCGGGCCGCACCAGCAGGACCGTCCAGCCGGCCGCGGCCAGATGGGCTCCGACCCGGGCCAGTACCCGCCCCTCGAAGGGCGGCCCGAGGAGCAGGACCCTGCTGCCCTCCCCGACCCGCAGCACGGCCTGTCCACCGCCGTCGGTCATCCCGATCGGGATGTCGACCCGGGGCGCGGTCGACGAGGGCCGGGGCGTGCCGCCGCGGGCCGGTGGCCGGGCCGGTCGGAGGGGGCGGCCTCCGATCCGGTCCACGGTGCCGATCGCCACGCGCCGCGGGCGTCCGCCCAGGACCGGAGCTCGGGGATTCGGCGGGACGGGCATCCTGGGCGCCCGGAACCAGCCGCTCTCCCGGGCGGCCCAGGCCACCTGCCGCCGCAGGGCGTTGTGGTGCGTGCCCAGCGGGCCGCCGCCGAGATTCCCGAGGAAGTCGGGCACGAATCCGGCGGAGTCGTTCTCCAGGAGCCAGGCCACCAGCCGGAGCCCGCCGTCGAACACGGCGAACTCGCCGTCGGCGGACCGCGGGTCCAGGGTGATGTCCTTGAGGAATCCGAGCTCCCGCGCGCCCTCCGCGAGCACCTCCTCGTCCCGGCTCAGCTCCCGCTCGCTCCGCTCCGGGACCCGGTCGGTTCCCACGGCGAGGCGGAAGCACGCGTAGGCTCCCGGCCGGTCCCCCGCGCGCTGCAGACTGAGGCCGGCCAGGACGAGCAACTCCCGTCGGTGGGTGCTCCGTACCGCGATCCCGCGGGCGGCGATGTCCAGCAGCACCTGCTCGACCACGATCCGGGGCTCGCCGAGGTAGTGGAAGGCATGGGCCAGCCAGGTGGTGAACTCCCCCTCGGCCCGGGGCAGTCCCCAGGCGATCCGGGACAGCGGCAAGGTCCGGTTCTGCCAGGGCTCCAGCGGTGCGTCACCGAGGATCGCGTTCAGGCGCCTGAGGCCCGCATCGGCGTCCCGGGGGCCGATCGGCCAGGGCGGGGCCTGCCGCGGGGGCGGTTCGCCCTCCGCGCAGATGCGTGCCTCGAGCCGGACCAGCGCGGCGATGTCCTCCCACGCCACCGCTCCGTCCGTCCTGAGCTCACGGGCGTGCCGGGCGCACCTCAGTGCGAGCCCCGGCGACCCGCACGCGTACCAGGCGTCCGCGAGCGACCGCCACCACGCCAGATCCGTCCGGCGGTCGTCCGCCAACGCCCGCTCCAGCGTGGACAGGTGCGCGTCGAGGTCGGGGTGCGACGACGCCTCGCCCTGCGCGGACACGGCCGGCGCAGGCGGACCGGCCCAGCCCATGGTGCCGGCGAACGCCTCCGCGAGCCGGCCGAGGCGGGCCCCGGCCGGTTCCCCGGTGCGCGGGTCAGCCACGGTGGAGGACCCCTTCGGTCTGCAGGTAGACCTTTCCGGAGCCGTCCCCGCTGATCCCGGTGATGCGGTCGTCCTCGTCCTCGCACACGACGTGGTGGACCAGTTCGAGGGTGTGGAGATCGAAGAGGCACAGTTCGCGCCCTCCCCCGTCGTCGAACAGCACGTGCCACCCCAGACCGCTGACAGCGGCCTGGACGACCGGCTTCCCGTTCCAGGGCCGCGGGAGCTCGGCGGCGGCCGAGGGGGCCCAGCCGTCCTCCACCGCCTTCCAGGTCCGCAGCGTCCCCTCCTCGTTCGCGAGGAGCACGGGCGGCGCGAGCGGGCCTCCGAAGCCGTTGTCGCCGACGAAGACGCTCCCGGGGCCGGGCAGCGGCCCGGACGCGCGGGCGGCAAGGACGATCTTCCCCTCGGGCCCGGCGGTGCACTCGTACCGGTACCAGGTCGAGGCGGAGCGCAGCCAGAGCCCGTCCTCGACCGGCACGATCTGCTCCGGGGCGCCATCCGTGTCGGGCAGGTCGGCACCGTTCACCTCGAAGGTGAGGTCGCCCTTCCGCAGGGCGGCGGTGTCGATGACGGGGAACCGGATCAGGCCCGACCCGGTCAGCACCCAGACGTGGCCGTCCGGCGCGTGGGCGACACAGACCGGGGGCGCCTCGGCGCGCACCGAGAAGGTGTACAGCGAGGTCAGGTCCAGGCGTTGCAGCCTCTGCTTGTCCAGGGAGTAGGCGCAGTAGTCCGTGCCGCCGATCGAGATCAGGCCGCGCAGCCCGGACGCCCTGGCGAGCGGTGTCAGGACGTCCGACGGCCGCCTGAACCGGGCCAGTCGGCGCTCGAACTCCTCCAGGTCCGTGACGGCCCGCGGATCGGCGGACACCGCCTTCGCCGCGCGGACCAGGAACCGCACCGTCGCCAGGCCGGATTGCTCCGCCCGGTCCTCGGCGAGCTCGTGGAACAGGCGGGCGACCGCGCCGTCCGTCGGCATGCCGAGCAGGGGCAGCAGTTCCGCGAGCGCGGGCGGGCCGTCCTGCTGCTCCCGCAGTCCGCAGGAGGCCAGGTACCTCTTCTGCGCCGACGCCGGATCGCCTCCCGTGGCCACCGCGAGCTCGTAGTCGTTGATCTCGACGAGCTCTGCGCCGCGCATCCGCCAGAACCCGGCCGACCGGCCCCGCGAACCGATCGAGGCCACGCAGGAGACGTACCACGGTTCGGGGAAGTGGTCCTGGTGCAGACGGTGGTCCAGGTCCGACATGAAGGGGTCGCCGAAGGTGTGCGAGTGGTACCAGCCGACCACGTACTGGTCCGGCCGCTTCTCCAGCCGTTCGAAGATCGCCCGGATGGACCGCTGGTCGAACTCGAAGTGCGAGGCGCTGCTGTCCCGGCTCGGCATCGCGACGTAGTCGTCGACCTCGACCAGGTAGCGGTCGCCGGTGCGGTAATGACGCCCCACCAGGACGCCCCCGATCTCCTTGGTCGGGCTGGCACCGGCCTGCATGCGGATGCCGTTGAGCATCCGCTCGCGCACCACCAGGCGCAGGCCCGGGCCGGCCTCCAGGAACCGGTCCAGCGGCGGTGGACGGTCCTGCGGCAGCTCCCGCCGCACCGGTGAGATCGTGAAGCCCGTCTCGTCGACGCTCATCGGGCATCGGCCGCCTGGCCGGCCCGGGCCTGCCGGGTCATGACGAGCGTGTCGTGCGGCTGCACCCCGGCGCCGGCCAGCGTCTCGGTCTCGTTGAGGAAGCGGTCGCCCTCCCGCCACATCAGCCGGTAGGGCACTCGCCTGCCGTTGTCGTCCTGCTCCCGGAAGGGCATGCCGGGGGTGGCGATCAGCTTGACGATGATCGACTGGACGAGCACGGTGTCGGGCAGTTCGAGGTCCCACTGTTCGGTGACCATCGTGGTGGCGAGGACGACGGGGATCGGGTTCTGCGCGGTCATGGCTGGTACCTCACGGGGTGTCCGGTGAGTCCGGGAATCGGTTGGGGGTGATGTCGAAATCGAGGTCCGCATCGGCCAGGGACAGGGGCTGGGCCCAGGCCGGAGGCCGGTTCTCCCCGATCACCTCGTCGAGCTTCTTGCGCAGCGAGGGGTTGGTCGCGACCGCGGCGATCTCCGTCCCGGCCAACGTGCTGTAGCGGCAGACGGCGGTGAGGCAGAGCAGGAACTCCTCCAGGGACAGGCTTCCCGCCGGGATCTCGGCCTGCACCACGACGCAGTCGCCGATCAGCACGAACCGGGCGCGGTAGCTCAGCACGTTCCACTGCGAGACGAGTTGGAGGACGGACTCGCGTTGCGCGTGGTCGAGGCTCCGCTGGAGCAGCGCGCGCACGACGATCCAGTGCCGGCCGAGGACGACCTCGATGCCGACGGCGTAGAAGTAGGCCGGAACCGGGCAGCGGTAGGAGGTGACCACCTGGTTCGGGCCGGTCACCTTGTACGACCACTCGATGGCGTCGAAGTACCCGGAGATGGTGTCAGTCGTCGTCACGGTCCCCCGCCGCGTCCGGCCCGGCGCTGGCCCGGGCTGTGATCTCGAAGTCCAGGTCCCTGAGCGGCCGGGTGTCCACCGGGATGCCGGGATTCTCCTCGTCGAGCCTGACCACGAGCCAGAGGCTCGCCTCCACGTCCAGCGGATCGTAGATGTTGAAGGACTTGTACTGGATCAGATTGCAGATCTCCACGCAGAACTCGGCGACCGAGATCCCCGGGTACCAGATGTCCCCGGTGCAGATGTGCGGAGGTTTGAAGTTCGGGTGGAAGATCGGCGTGCGCCACACCACCGTCGGGGGGAACTTGGGAAAGCCCGCACCCAGGGTGATGTCGAACTCGTGCCGGTCGGTCTCGCCCACCCGGTCGTTCCACCGCATCAACCCGCGGCAGGTCAGGGTGACGCTGTACTGGGTCGGCGGCACACCCGTGCTGGTGAAGCTCAGCATCGAGCTGGAGGCGGCGAGGCTCTTCATCTCCTCGAACTCGCTCTGCAGCCGCCGGTCGCGCGGGCTCATCACCACGGCGAGCCTCCTTCCGGTGTGTCGGATCCCGCGGCTTCGGATCCCGCGGCGTCGGATCCCGCGGCGTCGGGCAGCGGTCCGCGGTCTCCCGACAGCTCGAACGTCACCACGGCACCCTCGGCCCGCAGTTCGATCCACGTCCACGGCGGAACGCCCATCTCCGCCGGCGACAGGTCGATCCACGGCTCGCCCCCCTCCACGTGCGCGGCGAACCGCGGGATCACATCCGCGTCGCAGTGCGGACAGACCGGCGGGCCGTCCGCCGCGTGGGCCCGCATCACCTGCTCGGAGCGCCCGCAGACCGGACACTCCCAGCCCAGCAGCAGCCGGGCCGGGAGCTGGAGCACGCCCTCCGGCAGCCGGGCGGACGCGCGGCAGTGTTCGAGCACCTTCCGCCAGCTGTCCCCGGCGCCGGGCCCGGCGGCCGCGTCCGGCGCGGCCGGCTCCCGGTGCAGGACGCAGTCGGGATCGATCGGCAGCGCATGGTTCCAGAACCGGCAGTTGGCCATGTCGAGCCGGAGCTCGCGGCCCAGCGCCAGTTGCTGGTCGTGCCGGTCCCGGTGCAGGTGCTTCAGCGCCTCCTGCACCATCAGCGCCGCGACGGCCGAGGTGAGCGTCGGCGTGGTCGGGACCCCGCCCTCGGCGAGCGCGCGCCGCTCGTACGCCAGGCAGGACTGACGGAGCGCCAGCTCCTCGACGTCGGCCGAGCTGAGGCCGCAGGCGAAGCAGGGCTGCGGTGCGTCGGCCGTGTCGGGGCCGAAGAGCTGGACCGTGCCCTCCCAGGTGGTGAGCCCGCCGTCGATCATGAGTCGGCCGGCCTGCCGGGCGAGCTGGCTCAGCGCGACCCGCCCGCCCAGGTTGTCCAGGCAGCCGAAGACCACGTCCGACCGCTGGACGAGCCCGGCCCCGAGCAGCAGCCGCAGGTCCCCGTCGAGCCCCAGGACCCGGCAGTCCGGATTGAGCCGCCGCGCGGCCGCGGCGAGGGCCGGAGCCTTGGGCCTGCCCACGTCGGCCTGCCCGAAGAACACCGATCGGCTCAGGTTGCTCTCCTCGACGGTGTCGAAGTCGACGACCACGACCTCCCCCCACCCGAGCATCACGAGGTTCTTGACCACCTCGTTGCCCAGGGCGCCCGCGCCGGCGACGACACAGCGCGCTCCGCGGACCCGGGCGGCGTCCCACCACTCGATCTGTTCCAACCGCTCATACCGGCCGGGCGCCACGCTCGGTCACCCCCTTGTCCGGCTCCGACGGGCTGTATGAACAACCGCGGGAATAGCAGCGGTCCCGATCAAGGAATTTCCAGCAGTCGTCGCAATACGCACCACCGCAGAGCGGGCACTGCACGACACCGCCTCCCGCGGTCAGCCGCGTCCGGCACTGCTGGCATTTCGAACCGACCAACCGTGAGCCCGCGGCGAGAACGACGCGCTGAACCTCGTGGAATGCGACGGTGTGACCCGCGAAATAGAGTTCGTCGCCGTGGTGCAGAATCGCGAGGAAGACCGGCTTCACGGATCCCCGGACGACCTCCAGCCGCACCGGGAGAACGACCGAGGCGCCGGACTCGGTCCGCCCCAGCCAGACCCCGGATTCCTGGGCCGTCGGCGGCTCGTTCTGCGTTTGCCGGAGCGAGTCGCTCCGAAGAAAAACATAATGCCCTCGATCGGGAAAAGGCACGACCCACTCACCGAAATCCAGACGTGGAATCGGAAGGGAGTCCCTGTCCATGCCGCCCCCTCACCCTCGGTGCCGGACGGGACCCGGTCAGGCTAGCACCCTGCCCCATGAAAATGACCAGGCACGGAGAAAATACGATCGCCTCGACAGGCATACCGGGACCCGTGCAACACCGCTGCCCCGGTGCGGGAATCGTTCTCCCGCACCGGGGCAGCGGTGTGCCCGCGGGCACGGTCAGGCGCGAGCGGCGCCGGCACCGGCTCTCTCGTCGAGGGGGATGATGCGGCTCTCGGCCGTACCGATGAGCGGGCTCTCGGAGTACACGTCAAGTTGCCCGGTCATGGGCCCGATCCCGATCCGGTGCACGGTGGTGATGCCGATGGTGCTCACCGTCGCGGTGTGCCCGTTCAGGTTGACCGACGGCACCAGCAGGGAGAACGACGTCGATCCGCGGTCGACACTCGTCTCGATCGTCACGCTCACCACCCGGCCGAGCGCGCTTTCGACCACGCTCACTTCGTCGCCCCGGAAGACGCGGGACCTCGTCGGGTCGGCGTACTCGAAGGAACTCAGGCCGCCCGCTCCGAGCGGCATCCAGACGATGTGGAGCGGGGCATGGTGCCCGTGGGAGGAGTGGAACTGGTAGTAGTCCGGCTCGGTCACGGCTTCTCCGTCTCGGTTGGCGATCCCCCCACCTGACGCCCCAGCCTCCGCCGGGTCCGCCGAAGGCCCCCCGAGGGCGCGCGCGCTTGGACCGAACGTGCGACACGGGCTCCTCCGAAGGCAGGCAGCGGGCCCCGTCCGCCGCTTGGGTTCCAGCGGCCGGTGCCTCAGGGCTGAGCGGTGTCGACAAGGGTGTCGAAGACCAGCCCGCTGGAGCCCTCGCCGCGGCCGACGCCGCGTCGGGCGCCGAGCCAGACGGAGACGCTGCCGTCGTACCAGCGGGTGCGGTGGTAGGCGAGGGCGAGCGTGGTTCCGGTCGGGGGCACCTCCTCCTCGTTGACGTAGTAGGGGTTTCCCGCGTCGATGCCCTCCCTGAGCAGACTCGTGTGCGGCCGGACCGGTTTGCCGTCGATCACGCTGGGCATGGCGGCGCGCTGCAAGCGGATGGCCCGGTCGCCGCCGGGGACGTGCACCGCGAGGAAGGGCACCCAGTTCTCGGGGACGACGCTCGTCGCCTGGTAGCCGATCGGCGCACGGGGCGCGTCGGCCGCCGGGGCGGGAACGAAGCGCCGGCGGTGCTGGAGGATCTGCGCCACGACCTCGCTGCCCCGGCGGCCCTCACCGGTGGGCAGCGGGACGGTCTTCTCCACGCCCCAGACCATGTTGGCGTTCTCGTCGCGGATCAGCGCGATCTCCTCCAGCGGCGCTCCCTCGGCCACCTTGGGCACGGTCGGGGGGAGGAAGAGGCTCAGGTCGGCGGGAACGTCGGCGGTGCCGATCGTGTCCAGGGTGTACATCGACCAGCGCTGCCAGTCCTCGTCCTGGCCCGCCCCCGCCGGGCTGATCCACTGCCGCTGCCCGAACACGTCGGTGACCGCCAGGCCCTGGATCGACGCGAGCACTCCGGCCGGGAGGTCGCAGGGCAGCTGGTACCAGTCGTTGCTGTAGACGAGCGCGAACTCGAGGAAGACGAGCTTCGCCAGGTCGGTGCTGTCCGGTTGGACGCCGGCGAAGTTGGTCCGGCCGTCCTCCACCGCCCACCAGCGGGGCAGCGGCATGCCCGAGTACCGGACCGGCGCCGGGAACACGGTTCGGTTGAGGGGCGCCGGCGGCGGAGTCGTCCCGCCGAGCGGCGCACCCGGGTCGACGGAGAACGCGTGCCAGTCCAGGTGGCCACCGGGGAACTCCTGCGCGGTCAGGACCTTCTCGGTGCCGGTCGGCGCGGCGGAGACCGAGAACCGGTGTTCGAGTCTGGTGGCGTCCCAGGTCGCGTCGCCGCCGGGCTGGTCGAACAGGTCGTCGAACCAGGCGACGAGACGGACACCCAGGCCGTCCAGTTGCGCACGCGCCGGCCCCGAGGCGGAGATGCCGTCCGAGGCCTTGCCGTTGTCCACCTTGATGTGCCGGTAGAGCGCGTACCCGTCCATCCGGCGGCCGGCGACCGCCTGCAGGGTGGACCAGACCTGAAGGTCGGACGTGCGCGGGGTGTCGGCGTCCACTCCCGGATCGGGCAGGGCGATCGGGTACTTGGCGATGTAGGTCGTGCGCAGCTGCTTCAGGCCGAGCTGCGGGCCGAGGAGCTTCATCCAGCGCCGTCCGATGGCCAGGCGCAGGTCGAAGGAGATCGGATCCGGGCCGAACGCGAACGGCAGGGCCCGGCGCTCGGCCACCACCTCCAGCGGCCGGTCGGTGGGCAGCGCCTCGGCCGCACCGGATCCCGGCCGGAACCTGGAGGGCACCGAGGTGGCGACGGAGTAGGTCGCGGTGACGGGCGACCCGGCGTCGGTGCCCCGGAACTCGCCGAGCTGCCATTGGCGCGTCAGCATCCAGAGCGGGTCGCGGACCTCCGCGCGCAGCGCACGCTCGAACGACGTGGTGCGCGGGCGGCCCTCCAGGCGGTTCCAGAGTCCGACGGTGGGGAACAGCCGCTGGTCGAGCGCGGCACGGAGGTCCTCGATACGGGTGGGCTCAGGCATCGGCTTTTCCTCGCAGGTTGGCGGTTGCGAGATCGGTGCTGATCGTGATCGGCCGCCGGGTCGCCGACATCACCGTCGCGGGCAGGAGTTGTGCGTAGGGGGTGGTGTCCAGGTGCGCGGGCTCGACGGCGCGGGTCTTCGCCAGGTCGAGGGTCTCGCCGACGGCACCGAGCAGGTCGTCGGCGCTCCAGTTGCCCGTCCGCTGCGGTGGGGTGACGAGGAGCATGGCCTGCGGCGGCTCCGCGTCCGGGCCGTTGTAGTGGAACGCGATCCCGGTGGTCTCCTGCTGGGCCGGGACGACCTCCGTCCATTCGTCGAGCAGCAGCCCGCAGTGCCGGTTGACGCCCAACAGCGGCTCGGGAGCGTAGTGCGCGGTGAAGAGCACCCGGTCCTCGGTGATCCGGGTGCCCGCCGCGAACTCCATGCCCAGCCAGTGGTCGTTCGGGCGGTAGGGCAGCTGCACGGGCACCAGCTCGGGTTCCTGCCATCCGAGGAGGTCACCGAGCAGCCCGCCCGGACCGCGCAGGGCGTCGGCGACGAGGACGGCCTGTTCCCACAACCGCGGCTTCTCGCGCACCCGGGCGATGCCGTGCACCCAGTCGTCGACCGGAAAGTCCCGCCGGAAGTTCTGGACCAGATGGCTCAGCAGCTGGTCCTTGTCGATCCGGGCCTTCTTCCAGTCCGTCTGGAGCTGGTCCGGCGCGGTGAACTCGGGCACCGCGAGGAAGTCGCTGCCGAGCACCGCCTGCAGCGCGTCGGTCGCGGCCTGCACCCGGTCGGGGGCGGTCAGGGCCTGGTCGTACGCGGCCAGGGCCTTGTCCGCGGCGGCGAGCCTGCCGGTCACCTCGGTGAGCAGGGAGCCGGCCCGGTCCAGCAGGTCCCGGGCGAAGCCGACGATCCGGTCCTGGAAGGGCGTCAGGTCGAGCCCCGCCGGGTCGAACGCGCTCAGCGGCAGGAGGGCGGCCACGTCCGCGAGCAGCGAACTGAGCGTGCTGTCCGTCGTCCGACCGACGGCGCGCAGAGCCAGGAGGCGCGCGTTGAAGGCGGCACGCTCCCCGCCGACGATCGCGCGCAGCTGCCCGGGCTGGGCGGGGCTAGGGGTGGTGGGCTTGGTGGTGAGCCGCCATTCCGCCTGCTGGAGCAGCCCGAACCGCGTGTCGGCCGTGGCCGAGGAGGGGAGCCGGTCGTACGCGGCGATCAGGGCGTCGGCAGCCGCGAGCGAGGCGGCCATGCGGTCCGCGGTCGCCGCGACGGCCGTCAGCACGTCGCCGAACACGGCTCCGCGCCACAGGACCGCCTCGCCCCAGCCGCTGCGCGGCATGCCGAAGCCGCCCGCCGTAAGGGCCAGGTTCGCGTAGCCGGTCAGGAAGGTGTCGATGCCCGCGACGAGGGCGGCCCGGTCGGGCTGGGCGGGCGCGTCGGGGAAGCGGGGAGCCAGCGAGGCGGCGTAGGCGGTGGTGTCCTTGCGCAGTTGGTCGAGGACGGTGCGAACTGCCGCCGGCCGGCCGCGGTCCAGGGTGACGGCGTCGTCCATGGTCCGGTCGACCGGCTGTCCGCCCGCGCCCGGGACCAGGTCCGTCGGCCGCAGCGGGCGGGACCGGGTCAGCAGCGAGCGCAGCGCGGCGACGAGGGGCGATACCTCGAAGAAGGTCAGTTTGCCGGTGATCCGCTCGGTGTGGCGGATCGCCAGCTTCGCATCGGGCCGTGGTCGCTCCTGGGCCACGACCACGGCGACGATCCGGTCGTCCAGGTCGGTGAGGGCCGCGTCGTCCGACGGCTGTACGCCCCACAGCATGTCGAGGGGCTGGAGCCCGAGATCGGCCTGGGTGACCACCCGGAGGCGGTGGGCCCCGGTGACCGGGTCCTGCCATTCCACGGTGGTGGCCACGTCCGTCGGGGACGGCAGCATCGTGGGCAGCCAGGCGTTGACCGCCGGCTCTCCCAGCGCCCGTGGAACGGTGCCGGGGAACAGCGCCGGACCGGGTCCGGGGCCCAGGCCGGGAGTGAACATCAGGCCCAGCCGGTGGGTGAGGGTGACGCCGC
Organism: Kitasatospora sp. NPDC004723; assembly: GCF_040609255.1. Taxonomy (NCBI): domain Bacteria; kingdom Bacillati; phylum Actinomycetota; class Actinomycetes; order Kitasatosporales; family Streptomycetaceae; genus Kitasatospora; species Kitasatospora sp. NPDC004723. The sequence goes on from NZ_JBEXJT010000016.1 coordinate 92,726, forward strand.
TGCGCGGGGTGCGGACCACAGCCGGATCGGGTGGGAAGCCCTCCTTGGCGTACGCGTCGAGGGTCGCCGACGCCCGTTCGGGGTTTCCCCGGAGCGTCTGGTGGGTGGCCTCGGCGACGGCGAGGTCGGACAACGCGTCATGGAGGTCGAGGAGGTGTTGCACTTCGGCGTTCATCGCCTGCTGCTCGGGGTCGGTCGCGGTGGGCAGGTTCGCGACGCCGAAGGGGTATTCGGGGTGGGCGGGTTCCCGGGTCGCGGCGCGGACGAGCGCCAGTCCGTCGACGACGTTCCGTGCCTCGACCAGTTCGACCGGGGTGCCCGGTGCGGTGGTCGAGAGCTTTCCGGAGCGCAGCGGGAACGCCCCGCGCAGCGCCGGCAGGAACTTGTCCAGTTCGACCTCGGGGTGCCCCTCGTGCAGGCCCCGTTCGAACCGGTAGCCCAGCATCGCGCCCAGCGACTGGCCCTGCCGGAGCCCGTCCAGCAGGGTGAGCGCGACCCGGACCCGGTCGGAGCTGAGGTTGACGGCGAAGCAGCCGGGGTTCCCGGGCGAGCCGTTGGCGAGGTATCCGGCCCTCAGGACGGCCGCGGTGGTCGCCTGGGCGGGCGACGGGGCGTGCACGTACCCGCCGTTCCCGGGATCCTGCAGCAGCGGCGTGGAACCGCTCGGGGTGAACAGCGCGCCGAGGCCGCCCGTCAGGTGGACGGGGGTGAGGGCCGCGGTGGCGGGCCTGACGTCCTCCAGCCATCCGTAGGCTCCGAGGTGCAGCCCGGGACGGGCCGGGGAGGTGCCGTCGGCTCCGTACCGCAGTTCGGCCAGGCGTTCGTTGACCAGGCCGAGCCGCCAGGCGTCCAGCCGGTAGGTCGCGCAGTCCAGGTGCTCGGCCAGCACGCGTTCCAGCCGGGCGGTGGGCACGTCGGCGAGCAGCCGGAGGGCGGCGGTCTGCTCGGCCAGCTGCCGGGCCGCGGGATGGGTGGACAGCACATCCGGAATGAAGTCGACGACGAGCTTCGACGGGTCATCGGTGATGGCCGGGTCGGGAGCGTACAGCTTCCGGTACCGGCTCTCGCTGGGCTGGGGCGGCTGGGTGTCGCGGATGTGGATGAACAGCGGGTCCGCGGCCGACAGCGTCTCCCCCGCCGCGGCGGCCAGCCCGCGCGCGGTCTGCTCCCAGCCGAGCAGCACCGCGTGCCGCAGCAGCAGGTAGAGCACGGCCGCCGGGGGCCGGTCGTCGGTGAAGCCCTTCTCCAGACGGACCGCCTCCAGGTCGCGCGCCGCGTTGTCGGCGAGCCACTGCAGGTAGTTGCGCCCGTCGGGGACGTAGGACCGGACCGTTCTGCTCTCGGACAGCGGCTGGTCGTCGACGAGGGGGCCGAGCAGCGGGTACTGCTCCTCGGTGAACAGGCGGCGGACGATGGCCGGGTCGACGGCGGGCTGTCCGGGCGGGGCCAGCCGGTGCAGGAGGGCGAGGATCGGCTGCGGCATGCCGAGCCGGTCCAGCGCCGGCAGCACCTGCGGGCCGTTGCTGCCGAGGTTCTCGCGGTTGTAGATGTCCTCGACGCTCTGCGCGTAGCGCTGGTGGTACTCGGCCGAGGTGGGGTGCAGGGCGAGGATGTCCAGCAGCAGCTGGTGCGGATCGGCCGCCGGTGCCCCGGGCCGGGTGTGCTTGCCCAGGTACGACACCTGGGCGGTGGCGTTCCTCCAGTCGTCGGCGGCCGCGGACAGCAGGGCGCCCAGCGCCCGGCGGTGGGTGGCGGCCTGGGGCCAGGTCAGCCGGGAGAAGACGGTCGTCGGCAGGATGCCGTACGGCTGGCGTCCGATCCTGACCGCGGGAATCGGGCCGCGGCCGGAGACGTGGCGGACGAAGAAGTCCCGGGTGTCGCTCACCGTCGGGTCCGGAACCGCCGGGTACAGCATGGTCTGCAGATAGGAGCCCCAGGTAGCGGGCCACAGCGCGAGGTTCGCGGCCCTGGCCTCGCGCTGGTCCGTGCCGTCCGCACCCGCCACCCCGGTCATCACGGCGGGGTCGATGCCGAGGAGTTCGGCGAACCACCGGCCGTCCGTCCTGGTCGTCCAGTCGTCGGCCGCCGCCGCGGCCACGGGAGCGGACGCGGAACGCAGCACCGCGGCGGACACCGCGCGCGGGTCCTGTCCCGCGGGTGTCTCCTCGCTGTTGTTGGTCGGGGTGCCCTGCGGCAGCAGACTGAAGCCGGCCTGGCTGCGCAACTGGCGCGTCAGCAGGTCGGCGAGGTCGCCGGCGGTCTGGTCGGCGCTGCTGTTCACCCGCAGACCGAGGACGACGAGCCGTTCGACGCCGCCCCGGAAGCTGTCCTGCAGCGGCACCCGCACCGCCATGCCGACGCCGACCGCCGCGTCGAAGTCGGTCAGCCAGCGCAGCGCGGTGGGGACGAACAGTTCCCCGGTCTGCTCGTTGACCTTCGGCTTCTCGGCGGAGCCGGGGTCGGGTCCGACGTCCAGCGTGGCCGGCACCGGCGCACCGGTGACGGAGAACACCTGGGCGGCGCCGACGTACCCGGTCACGGTGAACCGGTCGGGCAGCAGCCGGGCCTGGGGAGCCCGGGTCCAGGAACGCGACGACACGTCCGTGGCAGCGGGAGGCGGCAGGACGAGGAACGCCACCAGGACGCCGTCCCCGGTCGCCGTCGGCGCGCCGTCGATCCCGACCGGCCGGCTGCCGCGGATAGCGTCCGCGCGGGCGGCTCCCACCGCCGCCAGCAGGGCTGCGTCGGCCGCGGCGGTTTTGGCCCGGTCCCCGTGGGCCTGCCACACGGCGGTCCAGTACGTGGTCGTGGGCTGCCGGTCGGCCGCCGCCACGGGCTGCGGGGTGACGATCACGAGGACGGCGGTGCCGGGGTCCACGCCGGTGGGCTGTTCCGCCGGGTTGGCGGGGCGCCGGTTCTGCAGCAGCCAGCTCGCCCGCCCCGCCGGCACCCTGGCCGTCAGCTCCTGCCACGCGGCCTGCTCGGCGGGCGCGTTGCCGCCGGCCCGCCACAGCGCGGTCCAGTAGGCGTCGGCCGCGCCGATCTCCGCCGGGGTGGGAAGGGGCTCGAAGGACTCCACCGACCATTCGTCGGGGAAGATCCGGACGAGCAGCTCGGCGGCGGTGAAGCGGGTCTCGATGCGGACCGGTCCGAGCAGGACCGGGAAGTCGTCGCTGAGCGGCAGGGCCGCGGTCGGGTGGAGGGTGGTCACGGCAGCATCTCCTGTGCGTGCACGGCCATCAGGACCGGTGCCCGGAAGAGGACGTAGGCGATGTCGGCGGAGCTCAGTCCCGCGTGCCACAGCGGCAGGGACAGGTCCTCGGTGTGCTGGTCGTGCTTCTCGGGGTCGTCCTCCGGGTGGGCGAACTCGCGCAGGACGACGGGCACGGTGTTCTCGTCGAGCCGGACGAACCCGGTGGACGCGGGATCGATGTCCGGCCAGGAGAGGTCGTTCCAGACCTCGACCCGGGGCGGGGTCGCGTCGGGTTCGACGTCCGCGCCGAACCGGGGCTCCCCCGGTCGTTCCTTGATGACGAAGAACCAGCCCGCGCTGCCGGGTGGTTCGGCTCCCTTGGCCTCCGTGGAGGTGAGGTCGAAGCCGAGCAGGTAGATGTCCGGCTCGATCTTCGCCTCGTACAGCGGAAGCCGGATCTCGTCGTGCGAGGGGTTCGCCTCGTCGACCAGGTCGACGGGCAGGCGTTCCTTCGCTGGGTCGGGCTGTCCGTCGGTGAGTTCCCAGCGGGCGCGGTGGGCGTAGATCGCCGCGTTGGGGTACTTCTTCAGCAGCTCGCCGCGGATGACCAGCACCAGCTCGTTCGCCTGGACGCCCGTCTCGCGGTTGTTGTGCCCGCCGAGCTTGGACTCCTGCGTCCAGGTGGCGATCGGCGGGATGTCGTACAGCCGTTCGTGCCGTTCGCCGGCGCTCTCGCCCGGCAGGGCGGGCACCGCGCGGACGTCCCAGAACTGGCGGAAGGGCGTGCCCCGCTGGTCGGTGGGGTATTCGCGCCAGAGCAGCTCGTTGGCCATCTCGTGGTTGAGCCCGACCAGGTAGGCCTCGATGAACTCCTGGTCCGTCTCCAGCAGGGTGATCGAGTTGGGCGGAACCAGGTTGATGTTCGGCATGAACAGGTCCACCGACATGTCGAGCAGCGCCCGGTACATCGGCATGTCCAGGACCGGGTACGCCATGGCTTCGAGGAACTGCTCGGCGAAGGGTGCCAGTCGCCCGGGCAGCCGGACGGAGCTGAGCAGGCTCCGCGGTACGGTGTCGTCCGGCCGCAGTCCGGCCAGTGTCGCCGCCGTGGTGCCGAGGACGTTCAGCGGGCGGCGTCCGCCGGCCTGGCCGCCCAGCTGGGCGTCCGAGTAGCCCTGGTAGATCTCGTGCAGCGCCTGCTTGAAGGACTGGGCCTCGGGGCTGTCCGCACCGCCCGGAGAGGGGATGAAGGTGTCCCCGGGGAGCGTCAGGACGAAGTCGTGGCTCGTCGGCAGCTGGTCCACCGGGTCGGTCGCGGCCGCGGTCCCGGTCGCGACCGCGGCGACGGCCGGGGTGGGGTGGAGCACCTGGTCGAGCCGGGTGGGCGTGATCACGGCGGCCGGCCGCACCTTGGGGGGCGCGGCCGTGACGCCTCCGGTGTCCGCGTCCATCCTGACGATCAGGTCCTGCGGCGGCTGGTCCGCGGTGAACGGCAGCCCGCGCACGAGCCGTGATCCGGGCCGGGTGATGCGGCGCATCGGCGCGGACACCGGGGCGGTGGAGACCCGGCTCTCCGAGACGTGGAAGCCGACGGCGACCTGTTCGGCCGGGCCCGCCGACCGTCCGCTCGCCGTCGCCGCCTCCTCCTGGGTGGTCGTGACGACCCTGGAATGGGCCGGCGCGGACAGGGTGAGCGCCCTCCCCGACGCGGGGACCGCGGCGAGGGCCGCGGCCGGCGGGTCCAGGTGCTTGTTCTGCAGCACCGTGCTCACTTCGCGGGCCAACTGCGCCGCCCGGATGCGCGCGTTGGCGGCCAGGACGTCGCCGACCTGGGCCCAGGCGGCCTGCATGAACTCCTCCTGCCGCTTCTGCACCACCTGGGCACCGAGGCCGGCCGCCACCCGGAACCTGGGGTCGAGGTTGAGCCGGTGCACCCAGTTGCGCTGGTTGGCGGCCGGGCTGCCGTCGCGTTCGGTCAGCAGCCGGGAGGCCGGCGCGTGCCAGCGTCCGTACAGCGGCGGGGTGACCACCGGATCGGCGGCGCCCACGGCCGGCGCGGCGAGCGTGGTCGCCAGAGCGCTGTGGGCGGCGGCCGGGGTCTGCGTGAGGTAGTCGTCGGCCAGGTTGATCAGACCGGCCAGAGCCTGCTGGAACGGGTGCGGATAGTGGAATCCGAGCCGCTGGAGATCGTCCCAGTTGTCGTAGTCGTCGCTCGGACGGTCCGGCTGCCGCAACGCGCCGCCGAGCTTGAGCACGCCGCCGAGCACCGTCGGCGCGGTGATGCCGGGCAGTCCGGGCCCCGCCGACCGGTGCACGTCGAGGTCCCGGCGGCCGACCCGGGGGTCCAGGTCGGGAACGGGGTTCAGCAGACGGACCAGGTACTCGAAGTCGCCCGCACTGCCGGTGGAGAAGAACCAGCGGTGGTAGTACGGCAGCTGCCCCGGAGCCTGCTGGCCGTTGTAGCTCTTCCCCCAGCTGGGGTGGAGCGCGCCCGGCGCCGCGGCCGGGTCAAGCCCGAGGCCGGCCAGGCGTCCGGTCTCGAAGGCGGGTACGAGGAAGGCGTGATAGGCGGTGTCCGGAGTCAGCCGACGTGGACACAGCAGCCGGGCGCACGCGTGGTCGGCGTTGGTGCGCAGCACCTGGGCGAGCGCGGGCAGCACCGTGCCCATGTCCTCGGAGACCACGGGTGAGTCGAGCGATCCGTCGACGTGGACGTGTCCCCAGGCGCCCAGCTGGTCGGACGGCGGCAGAGCGCTCGGGTTGCTCACGGCGATGTACGGCAGTGGCCGGCCGGGGGCCCTGCCGTCGGTGAACTCGGCGCCGTCGGTGGAGCGGGAGTCCGGCCCCGCGGCGAGCACGACCAGGGCCAGCCAGGGCAGCAGCCGGCGTGTGGTGGCATCGGGGGCGGCGGGGCTGTAGCGCCAGGGGAAGTCCTCGTCCTGGAACTCGATGTGCGCCAGGTAGTTGGGTTCCATGTTGGTGATCCAGGACCGCGGCTCGGTGCGCGAGACGGCGCGCGGATCGATCCCGATGACGTCGCCGGGACCGTAGATCTGCACGGTGCGCTGCACGTCACGGCTGAGCGGCCCCGCGCCGGTGCCGTCCTCCGCGGTGACCCGCAGCGCGACCGGAACGCTCGCCCGGGCTGCGGTCCCCGGATCGGTGGTGATCCTGGTGGCGATGCCGGCCCGGAGCCAGGGCAGGAACGTGTAGGCGTTGGCCGTCACGGGGTGACCGCCGCGGCCACGTCGAAGAACTCCGCCTTGACGGTCAGCTCCTGGACGCCGGGGTCGGCCGCGGCCTGTCCGGAGCGCACGACGCCCCCGGCGACCAGCACCAGGGTGTCCGACAGGGGTGCGGCGGCGAACGCGAACCGGCCCGTGCTCAGCCCTGCCGCGGCGCTCCAGCTGCGGGTCGCGGAGTCGAAGAGGGCGGCGCTCGCATAGCCGACGTCGTCACCCGCGCCGTCGCCGCCTCCCACCACCAGGACCTGCGTCCCCCCGAGCGGAACGGCGCGGTGCAGGGCACGGCCGCCGGGCATGTCCGGTACCGCGGTCCACGTTCCGGTGTCCTGGCTGTAGAGCTCCGCCCCGGCCCGGCTGAACGGGTCGAAGGTGCCGTCGCCGGGACCGCCCGGCGCCCGTCCGCCGGTGACGAGCACCGCGGCTCCCGCCGCGAGCGCGGTGGCCTGGTGCTCGGCGCGGGGGGCGAGAAGGGCGCCGGTCGGGCTCCAGGTGGCGGTGCCGGGGTCGAAGAGTTCGCAGTACGCCAGTGCGGTGTCCTCGTCACGGGCCGTGGGAAGGGTGCCGCCGGTGACCAGCACCCGGCCGTTGGCCAGTACGACCGCCGGGTGCCCGCTGCGGGCGTCGGTCATCGGCGCCGTCTCCGTCCACGTCCCGGTGGCCGGGTCGAACAGCTCGGCGGAGGCCAGGGCCTTGACCGACTGGGCGGACCGGATCGTCGTACCGCCCGCGACGAGCACCTTGTCGCCCACGAGGGCGGCGCTGTGTCCCCAGCGCGCGGTGTGCATGCTCCCGGTACTGGTCCAGGTGCCGGCGACGGGGTCGTAGATCTCCGCCGCGGCCAGGCCCGGCGCCGGGAACTGGGCGGTTCCGCTGATGCCTCCGGCGACCAGCACCTTGCCGTCGGACAACCGGGTCGCGGTGTGCAGCCGACGGGGTGTCTGCAGAGCTCCGGTGGCGGTCCACGCCTTGGTGGTGTGGTCGTAGACGGCGGCGCGGGCGAGGGCCGCGGCCGATCCGTCGGAGCCGCCCACGACGAGGACCTTCGTGCCGGTCAGCACGATCGCGTGGTCATGCCGGCCGTACCAGCCTGCGGCTGCGGGCAGGTCGCCGGTGGCCGTCCACTTCCCGGTCGCCGCCGCGAGGGTACTGGTCATGGGCGCGAACCCCTTCGTCGTCGATGCGTGCCTGTTGATGCGTTCCGGTCGATGCGTTCCGGTCGATGCGTTCACGGGGTGAAGATCTCGGCGGTGTCCGTGAGGACATCCGTGCCTCCGGGAGCCGCCGGGCCGGCGAGGACACGGCCACCGGTGGTGAGGACCCGTCCGTCGGAGAGCGCCAGGGCGGTGAAGTCCCAGCGCCCGGTGGCCAGTCCGCCGGTCGGGGACCAGGTGTCCGCGGCGGGGTCGTAGGTGACGGTGCCGCGGAATCCCGCGTGGTCGCCCGGTGCGCCGGTCCCGCCGAGGACGAGGACCTTGCCGGTGGACAGCAGCACGGCCCGGTGCCGGCTGCGCCCGCCGGGCATGGGAGAGACGGGGGTCCACTGGCCGGTGGTGGGGTCGTAGAGCTCGGCGGTGGCCACGCTGCCGGCGCGGTATCCGCCGCGGGGACGGCCGGTGGGGGTGTCACCGCCGGTGACGAGGACCCGGCCGTCGGGCAGGAGGGTCGCCTGGTGGCCGACGCGTGCGGTGGTGAGGCCGCCCGTGGGCTTCCAGGTGCCGGCGCCGGGATCGTACAGCTCGCAGTAGGCGAGGGGCGCGGGGCCGCGGCCGGTGGACACCGTGCCCCCGACGACCAGGACGGAGCCGTTCCTCAGTGCCACCGCCCGGTGCCCGGTGCGGGCGTCCGTCATCGGCCCGGCGGCGCTCCAGGTGCCGGTGGTGGGGTCGAACAGCTCGGCGGAGGCCAGGGCGACGGGCTCCGCTCCACGGGCACCGGTGCCGCCCGCGGCCAGGACGTGCCCGGAGGCGAGGGCCGTGACGGAGTGCCCGTACCGAGCGGTGTTCATGGCCCCGGGGAGCGTCGACCAGGTCCCGGCGACGGGGTCGTAGCCCTCGGCGGACTTCAATGCCGCGCCGTCCGTGCCGAGCCCGCCGACGGCCAGGACGCCGCCGCTGCCCAGCCTGACCAGGCCGTGCCCGCGGCGGCCGGTGCGCAGCCGGTCCGCCTGGGTCCAGGTGCCGCCGACCGGGTCGAACAGGAGGCTGTCGGTCCGTGCTCCCCCGGTCTCGTCCGTGCCGCCGGCCAGCAGGACCCGGCCCGTCGCCAGCAGGACGGCGGTGTCCGTGCCCGTGTCGGCCGCGAGGGCCGTCGGGATGTTCGCCGCGCCGGTCCATCCGCCCGGGGTGGCCGGAGTGCCCACCGTCTCCGACTGGGGGATGACGTGCAGGGTGCCCTGCCGGCGCGGGTCGGCGTCCTCCATCGCGGCGAGCGCGTCGGTCGCGGCGGCCTGGCTGAGGAATCCGGCCGGGGCGGCGGCGAAGGCAGGCGCGCCGGGCGAGAACGCCGTCCGGTTGTTGCGCCGGTACGCGACGGCGTAGCGCTGCCCGGTCACCCGGAGGACGTCGTCGGCGAACGGCTGGCGCAGCGTGGCCTCGTGCTGGGAGAGCGCGGAGCGGCCGGTGCTGCTGCCGCCGAGGAGCTGCTGGAACACGGCCGGGCTGACCGCGTACAGCCGCTTGGCCGCCGCCGGCGCGGGCGGGTCCGGGATGCGTGTCCTGCCCTCGGCCCGGAGGGTCGCGGGGCGGCGCCTGCGGTCGATCACGATCATCTCGTAGCGGGCGCTGCGTCGTGCGGCGCGGGCGGAGGCGAGCGTCCCCTGGAGGGGAGTCAGCTCCAGCCCGGCGTCCTGGTCCTCGTAGGCGGGGCGGCTCAGCTTCGCCGCGTCGTCCATGTCCTGGAACTGGGCCATGGCGAAACGGTCGGTGGTGGTCGAGGCCTGTGTCAGACCGCTGTCCGGGGCCGGTGCGACGCCGAAGCGGTGTCCGGCGAGCGGCCGCTGGGCTCCGACCCGGTCCACGCGCACGTGCAGCGGGATCACGCGCTGCCGGATGAACAGCGTGCCGAGCGGGTGCAGGACCAGGCCGTCCGTGGCGGGCAGGGTGCGCAGGTTGACCAGTGCCTGGCTTCCGCCGGTGGGCAGCTCGGTCCGCCAGCCCTCCACCTTGCCGATCTCGTCGCCGAGCAGGGCGAGGGCGTCGACCGGAGGGAGCGTGGGGTTGTGGCTGTCGCCCCAGGTCAGGTCGAAGTTCGCGGAGATCTCGAAGAAGAGCAGCGAGATCGATCCACGGCCGTGGGCCCGCCAGGGCGCCGGGCCCTCCAGCTGGAACCGGAGGTGGACGCCGAAGACGCCGACGCCGAAGGCCTTCAGCGTGAGGTCGGCCGCGATGTCGATGGTGAAGGCGAACGGGGAGAACCGGAACAGGGCGTCGAAGGCGAGGTGCCCTTGGAGGCCGAAGTCGTCGAAGCCCAGGACGAGTTCCGCCTGGGCGCCGAACTGCACGCTGTTGCTGGTGACCGCGAAGTAGCCGCTGACCCGGATGAGGGCGGTGGGTGTGTGGATGATGTCGACCGCGATGCGCGGCGGGACCGGGAAGGGCAGCGGGGGCGGCCGGAACGACGGGTGGAAGCCGCCGACGGACAGGACGAAGTCTCCCCCGCCCCAGCCGATGAGCAGGCCCATCCCGCCCTCGATGGTCATGATCAGGACGCGCGATTCGAACAGCTGGGCGTAGAACCACAGCCGTTGCTTGTCGAACTCGATCGCTCCGACGAAGTTGACCTGGAGGACCATGAGGGGCAGGTCCTCGGCGGGCAGGCTGCAGCGCAGGACGCCGACGATGGCGATGTTCCCGGGGATCTCGACGATGACGCCGACGGAGACGCTGATCAGGGTGGGGGTGCCCCAGCCGATCTTCGCCATCGGCCCGACCAGGAACGTCCCCTCCCGAGGGGGGAAGAAGGCCCGCAGGTCGCTGAGGATGCGCGGCGCGTTGGCCACCACGTCCTTGGGGAACATCACCGACTCGATGGCGCCGGTGCGGACGCCTTCCGTCAGCGCGGTCAGGTTCATCGCCCGGTTCAGGCCGAGCAGCCCGCCGACCGCGAGCAGGGTGAACCCGTACCCCAGTTGCAGGCCGATGCCGCCGAACTCGGCCGTCAGCACCAGCAGCAGGGAGAAGCCCGGAGTTCCGTCGGGCATCCGGGTCGAGAGGAGTCCGATCGCCTTGACGTCGATGAACCCGGCCAGGCGCAGGGCCAGCGTCCCGGCGTACTCGTGGCGGTCCGCGTCGTAGCCCAGGAAGCCGCCGCCGCTGACGAACTGGAGGTCGAGAGCGAGGCCGACGCCCGTCGGGGGCCGGAAGTCCGGGCGGATGTCGACCGGCCCCAGATTGCCCTTGCCGAGCGGGGCGAGGACCACCGGGATGTCGGTGCCCAGGCCCTGGACGACGGCCGAGACGGGACCGAGGCTCCCCTTCACGTCGGCGGACAGGCCGAGGGCGAAGGTGCCGTCCTTGATGCCCACGGTCAGCGTGAGCGCGCTGAGGTCGAGGGCGCCCAGCCCGACGTGGGAGGCCAGTTGCACCTCCAGGCCGCCGCTGCCCTCGAAGCGCAGGCCGTCGGCCACCGTGAACCGGGCGCCCAGCTCGAAGGTGCTCTCGATGCGCACGTCCTTCAGCAGGGTCGCGAGGAACCCGTCGCTGTCGTCGCCGAGGGTGATGAGGACCTTGCCCCGCTGGAGCTGGAGGCCGAGGCCGATGTCGAGGCTGCCGTCCGGCCGGGCCCGCAGCCGCACGGTGGAGTCGACCTGTTCGACCGACACCCTGCTGCCGCCGGGGAGCGACAGCAGCAGCAGCGGGTCGTCCGGGTCGCGGCGGTAGCTGTGGACGACCTCCGCCGTCGCCGCGACGGTCGCACCCGGTGGGGGCTCGACCGCGGAGGCGCCGGGCCGCAGGACGAGGGTGGTTCCCGCCGGCACGTCCGCGTCCAGGCTCACGGTGAGCGTCCAGGCCCCGCCGGACTGCTCCAGCGTGCCCTTGGCCAGGCCCGCCGGCAGTGCGAGGGCGATGCCGTGCGGCTGGACGTCGGTGCGCGGCACGAGGACCGCGAACACCAGGTCGAGGGCCGGCGGCGTGGTGGTGGTGTCCAGGAGCGAGGGCAGCCCGGCATGAGCGGCCAGCCGGTCGAGCACGGTGAGGATCTTCAGACCGTCGAAGCCCGGCGTGCCCCAGTCGTACAGCGCGCCCAGCTGCGCCAGGGGGTTCTGCAGCCAGCCCCCGAGACGTTCCAGGTGCAGGGTGTTCTCGGTGAAGAACGGCTTCTGCGGATCGAACAGACCGGTGTTGTGATCCGTGCGTACCAGGACACCGGAGAATTCGAGGAGGTCGTTGACACCCTGGCCGCCCTCCAAGTGCTTGACGAGCAGCAGGTTGAACAGCCGCTCCGGCAGGTTCGGGAGGATCTGGTCGGCGCCCGGCAGGTTCAGCGCGGCCAGCGCGGACTTGAGCCCGTCGAATCCGGAGACGATCGTGTTGATCTGCCCGCCGATCTGGACGAGCTGCTGCAGGACGTCGCCCCACTTCTCCGCGGCGATGGCGCCTTGCAGGGTGTCGAGCAGCTCGCCCAGGAATCCGACGGCGCCGGTGGTGGTGCCCAGGGTCGGCGCGAGGGCGGCCGCCTGCGCGTCGGTCAGCGGCAGGCCGACGTCGGCGAAGAACTCCTGGGCGCCCTGCTGGCTCAGGCCGGTCAGCGGGGACAGCAGCGTGCCGAGCTGGCCGACCAGGATCTCCAGCGTGCCGCGCCGGCCGGTCATGACCGGCCTCCCGGTCGGGCGAGCGCCGCGGGCACGTCGTGCAGGGTGTCCACCGACAGCAGCGCCCCGATCACCGGCCGCCCGTAGCGTTCCAGGTCCCGGCGGAGCGGCGGGGTGGCGTACTGGATGAGCAACGGCAGCATGCCGTCGACCAGTTGGGCACGGCTGACGCCGTTGATGCGGTCGGGGACGGGGTGTCCGGGATGCTCGGCGCCCCGCACGCAGTGGTGGTAGAAGGCGGGTCCCTGCAGGGCGTGCCAGACCGCGGCCACCTGGCGTACCGAGGTCAGCAGCCGTCGCACCTCCTTCTGGTGCTGCGGGATCTTGCCCAGCAGGAGCCGGCCGAGCACGCTGGTGCGCAGTTGCCCGCGCAGCTCCTCCGCGGTGCGTCGCCGGGCCAGTTCGGCGGCGGTCGCGGGCCCCCGCAGCAGGAGGGGTGACGGACTTCCGGCGCTGGCGACCGTGTCCGACCAGCCCTTGTCGACCGCGGGGATCGACACCTGGAGGAAGTTGAGAACCTTGGCGATGGGGGTGGCGATCGCGATGTTGCCGATGCTGGAGAACTCGATGGCGCTGCGGTCGAGTTTGAAGAACTCGTCGATCGGGCCGGCGCGGATGATCATCGCGATGATCATGTTGTCCTGGTTGATCACCATGCTGCCCGAGTCGCCGCCTTCGAAGGTCAGCTCCTCGCCATTGTGATAGCCGTCGTTCAACGACTGGCCAGGAACGGGGCTCGGCCTGGGCAGGATCAGGAACTGGTTCACGTTCGCCTTCGAGCCCGCCCCGTGGTCCCTGGCGTCGGAGATCCCGACCGTGAAGACGAGCGGGTCGGGGTCGTCCTGCGTGGCCGGGTGGCTGAGCATCGTGCCGAACTTCAGCCGGCCGTTGACGGCGTTGTAGATCCGCACGTACTGCTGGTCGCTCGGCAACGTACCTGTTAGCGGCCCCGGGACGATGCCGTGCCCGTCGGTGACAGCGCCCCTGAGAGGAATGGTGGTCGTCGAGCCGCCGAGGTTGACCTGCCAGGCGTTGTGGAACTTCACGCCGGGGTCAAGCCTCGCCGTCGCACAGTCGAACTCGCTGGCATGGCCGTTCACCGCGGTTCCCATGACCCGGACCTTCGCCGGAATCCAGTTGAAGCCGCCGGTCCACGTGCCATCGTGGTAGCCGCCCACCCATTCGTTGCCCTCCGCGGGCTGGGCCTTGACGCTCCGGTCGTAGACGGGTGTGCCGATCCGCACACCGTTGGAACAGCACTTGCTGTACTTGGGCGTGTAGACGGCGAGGTCGTCGATGATCCTGAAGCCCGGGAACAGGACGTGGGAGCAGGTCAGCAGGACGGCCTTGCCGCTGCTGTCCCGCGCGAAGCAGCCGAGGGTGCCCTCGCCCTCGTTGTGATTGGTCTCGATGCTCGCGCCAGCCGTGACGAAGGGCGAGTCGGCGGTCCGGACACTCGCGCGGGCGGTCACGACGTGCACGGGCAGACCGAGCAACGTCGTCGGCACTCCGTCGCGGGCTGCGTCCTGGTCGTCTCGCACGTAGACGCGCCAGACGAGCGCGGTGCTGTCGGTATCCGCCACGCCGAGACCCACGCCCTCCACCTCGGGGAACGTGCTCAGGGCCTCTCTGACCTCGGGCAGCAGCTGTCGCCAGTCGGTCGCGGTGGCGGATGTCATACCGGCTCCTCCCGTCGTGGTGCGTCCTGGGCGGCACCGCCGGGTGGCAGCGCCCCCACGGGATCGACGCCGAGTCGGTTCAGCAAGGGCTCCGCCGGGCAGGCGACGCCGTCACCGGCGGCCGTGGCGCCCCACAGCAGGCCGAGGACGCGCCCCCGGTCGTCCAGGAGCGGGGCGCCCGAGTCGCCCGGTGCCGAGAAGGCCCGGCTCGGATCACGGGAGGCGACCAGCAGCTGTCCCGGCGCGGTCCATTCCCGCCCGTCGATGAAGGGGCGGTCCGGGTAGGCGACATCGAGCACCGTGCCCTGTGTGAGGCCCGTGGCCGCGCCCCTCTTGTGCACCGCGGCGCCGGGTTCGGCCCGCCCGGCCGCGGTGGGCCACGCGCCCGCGAGAGCGTCGCGCAGCCACGCGGGCCGGTTCGGCGCGTCGTCCAGTTCGATGAGCGCACCGTCCACGTAGCAGGCCTCTCCGGCGAACTCCACCAGCCCCAGGTGCCCGCGCCGGGCGCGCCCGAGCGGGGCCGGCTCGACGGGATCGGCCGCGAGCGGCAGGGCCCACACGATGTCGCCCTCCTCCGCTCCGGCCCCGAAGACGACGTGATGGCTCGCCAGGAGGTACGTGACGCCCCGGCTGTCGCGGACCAGGACACCCGCGACGCCCGGCACCCCGCGGGAGTTCACGATCCGTACCGCCGCCGGAGGCGTGGAGTCCGCGAGCTCCAGGAGGTCGAGGAGGGACGTGGTACGTCCGGCGAGGTCGAGCACCCGGTCCTGGTGTGCGGCGATGTCGGCACGCAGGGACGCGCTGCCCTCGGCCACGAGCACGTCCCTCATCGCGAGCAGCGCCTGTAGCGGACTGACGCCGTCGATGGCCGTGGGCAACGGCCACCGCGGCCGGTCGGCGGTGTTCAGCGCGTGGTTGACGAAGGCGGGCCCCTTGCAGCGGTGCCAGGTCACCATCACCCGGCGGTTGTGGTGCACCAGGTGACGCACCTCGTGCATGTGCCGGCGGACCAGCGCTCCCAGCCGGGCCCCGAGTTCGCTGCCCTCCACCACCGCCCAGGCGCTGCGGACGGCCGACCAGTCCACCGGCCGTGCGCGGGTGATGGCCGTGCCGGGTGCGGCGACCGGGCGGCCCGCGGAGCTCAGCGCGGCCGGGAGCAGTTCCACCTGCCGGAGCCTGAACACCGGGTCGATGAAGAGGCCGTGGGACTGGCCGGTCAGGATGTCCACCGGCTGGGACTGCCCCACCACATAGATCTGCTTGGTGACTCCGCTGGTGAGAAGGCCGACGACCTTGCCGTCGCTGTCGACGATCGGCGCGCCCGAGTCGCCCGGCTCGGAGAACTGTGCGCTCTTGACGACAACCGTGGGCGTGTCGGTGGACCCCCCGGGCTTGACGTCCACTCCCGGACCGCTGAGATCCGCCGCGATGGAGGACGGGGTACTGGTGGGGTCGTCGGTCTTGTACCGATTCATGTCCAGCTTGTACTCATGGACCGACTGAGCCGCGGACGCCGCCACCTGGACCTCGAACAGCCAGGCCTGTCCGTCGACCACGGTATCGCCGACCTTCTCCTTGATCGGCACCTTCCGCAGAGCGGCGATCGTGCCCGCGGTGAGGCCGGTCTTCGCGCCGTACTTCCGCACCGCGATCTGGCGTGCCGCCGGCAGGGGTCCGTCGGTCGGTTGGGCGGCGGAGAGCGACCACTCGGAGACGAGGTCACGGACACCGGAGATCTTCCCGATCTTCGGCACGTCGTTCGACGCCGCGGCGTCGCTGCCCAGCTCGACCAGCGCGGCGTCCACCGCGAAGTCGACCTGGCCGATCGTGATCTTGTTCGGGATCGCCTTGGACACGAACTGCAGCAGCGTGCCGCCCACGACGTTCCCGATCGGGTTGCTGCATTCGAAGCCGCAGCAGGTGCTCAACTCGGGCGAGTACACCACCTTGACATCCGGCGGCGCCGCATCGGCCGGAGCCAGGCCGAGTACGTGGCCGCAGGTGAGGACATAGCGGCCCGCTCCCCCGGTCCTGCGGACGATCAGTCCGGCGGAACCGGTGTCGAACGCGCCGGACTTCCCTCGCGTCACCGCATCACCCGCGTGAACGCTGGGCGAGCTGGAGTGCGGCACCGTGCGTTCGCACAGCCGGCCACCCGGACGCCCGCACCTGCACGGGGGCGTGCATGGGTTCATCGACGCCCTCGCAGAGTGCTGGACCGATCACATGTGGTGACCACCATTGCACCGGCGGCCCGCCGTGCCGCACAAGCGCCTGTCCGGGTGAAGCCGTCGGAGGCCGGCCGGCCGCGGTGAGGCACCGGCCCGTTCAGCGGCGGGTCCGCGCGGTCAGGGCGCGGCGGCGCGGCGGGCGGCCAGGTCGTCGAGGATGGCGGCCGTGGCGGTGGCGCCGAAGCGCGAGGCTCCGGCCTCGACCATCTCCAGCAGCAGGTCGAGGGTGCGCACGCCGCCGGCGGCCTTGACCTTCATCCGGGGTGGCACGTTGGCCCGCATGAGCCGGATGTCCTCCACCGTCGCGCCGGACGGGGCGAAGCCGGTGGACGTCTTCACGTAGTCGGCGCCGGCCTGGCCGCTCAGCCGGCAGGCCCGGATCTTCTCGTCGGTGGTGAGATAGGCGTTCTCGAAGATCACCTTCACCAGGGCCCGGGCCTCCCGGGCAGCCTGGACGACGGCGTGGATGTCCTCGGCCACGGTGTCGTCCTCGCCACCGCGCAGGCGCCCGATGCAGAGCACCATGTCGAGTTCATGGGCGCCGTCCGCCAGTGCCGCCCGGGCTTCGGCCACCTTGACGGCGGTGAGCGAGGCGCCGTGCGGGAAGCCGACGACGGTGCCGACGAGCACTCCGGTGTCGGAGAGCTCCTTGGCGGCCCTGGCCACGTCGACCGGCTTCACACAGACCGAGGCCACGTCGTAGCGGGCGGCGAGTGCGCAGCCTTCGAGCAGATCTCGGGTGGTCAGCTCGGGCCGCAGCAGCGAGTGATCGATCATCTTCGCGACGTCGTGAACGTCGACATCGGTGTGGTCCACAGGACTGTCCCGGATGTGTGCGCAGCGGATATTCATCGGGCATCGGCGCGCGGCTCGATCATGTGGCCGGTCGGGCCTCACGGGGCACCTCGTTTCCAACGTAACAAGTGCCGACGGCCGCCACCAGCGGAAACGACCCCGCCTCGACTCAAACCGCTTCGTTCGGAATTCACCCGTTCGGACAGTCCGGCGCGCCCTTCGCCGACCCGGCTGGAAGCATCGGCAGCGATTCCCGATTCCGCCGAAGTCACCGCACCCGGTTTCCGGCACCCGGGAAACCCGCGTCCGCGCCGAGGCCCGCCCCGGTCCTGACGTCGCCGCTCACGAACCCACCCACCATTTGGAGGGCTGCCGTGTTCGCCTATCTGATGAACGCCCCCGGCGAACTCTCCCGCACGGCCGTGCCCGACCCGGTCTGCGGGCCCGACGAGATCGTGCTGCACACCGAGGCCGTCTCGATCTGCTCCACCGACGTCTCGTACTTCCGCGGCCACATCACCCCGGAATCGTGGCCCATCGTTCCGGGCCACGAGTACGTCGGCCGGGTCGTCGACGTGGGGCGCCGGCTCGCGGGCGACGTGCGGACCGGTGACCGCATCGCCTACTGGGGACAGACCGACTTCGACGGGATGGCCGAGTACCGGCTGCTCCGGCCGCTCTTCGCGGGCCGGCCCGAGCTGGAGACCGCCTGGTACACCCAGCGCAACTTCTACGACGCCGCCCAGGCCGCGGTCGTCGCCATACCGGCCGACGTCCCCACCGACCTGGCCTCCGTGGTCGAGCCCCTGACCTCCGTGCTCCGCTCCATCCTGCTCAATCCCTGCCGTCCCGGTGACGTCTGCGTGGTCCTGGGCTGCGGCCCGAGCGCGCTGCTGGCCGTCCAGGTCCTGAACGCGTACCTGGGGGCCGGCTCGGTGACGGTGCTGGACCGCAGCGACCCGCGGCTGGCCACCGCGCTGGTGCACGGCGCGTCGTCCGCCTTCAACACCGACACCCAGGCGGCCGAGCTCGACGCGTTCGTCCATGAGCACCACGACCAGTACGCGGACTACGTCTTCGACGCGTTGCCGCACATCGACTCCTCGGCGACGACGACCGGCAAGGACATCCGCGAACTGGCCATGGGACTGCTCCGCCCGGGCGGGACGTACGTCATCTTCGGCGCGACCTCCGTCCCGCAGCGCATCAGCACCTGGCTGATCCTCGCCAAGGGTCTGCACCTGCGCTCCACCCCGTTCGACGTCCGCCTGTTCTCCATGTCCCGGTCCGCCAACGTCATGAACGTCGCGTTGCGCATGCTCAGGACCGGTCTCGTGGACGCCCGGCCGTTGATCACCGACCGGGTCGCCCTGAGCGACGCGGGCGATGTGCGGCGGGTGTTCCTGGAGTACGGCGCAGGCCCGTCGATGAAGACGTCCATGCTCGCCCCCGAACTCCTGCGGCAGTGCCGGGAACGGCAGTTGGACACCCTCGGACTGCCGACCACGGTCCCCGGACGGCCGCGGACGAAGGAGTCGACATGACCAACTGGGGTTTCCTCGGCGCGGGTTCGATCGCCCACTCCAGCCTCGCACCGGCGGTGCACGCCGACCCCGGCGCCACCCTGCACTCCGTGGCGTCCAGCAGCTCCGAACGGGCCCGCGCGCTGGCCCCGCGCAAGGCCTACTCCTCCTACGAGGCGCTGCTCCGGGACTCCGAGGTGGACGTCGTCTACATCGCCCTCCACAACAGCGCCCACTGCCACTGGACGGAGGCGGCCCTGCGCGCCGGCAAACACGTCATCTGCGAGAAGCCCCTGGGGCTGTCCGCCACCGAGGTCGACACCATGATCCGCGCCGCCGCCGACACCGGCCGGCTGCTCGTGGAGGCGGCCTGGAACCGCTGGCACCCGCGGACCCGCGACCTGGAGTCCATGATCGCGAACGGCGCGATCGGCACCGTCACCGGCGTCACGGCGCGGTTCGACGGTCTGGCGCCGCCCCCGGGGAACTACCGTCGCGACCCCGCCCTGGGCGGCGGCGCCCTCCTGGACGTCGGCTACTACGCCGTGTCCGCCGCCCTGGCCGCCTTCGGCTGGCTGGCTCCCAAGGTGGTGTGGGCGAAGCAGGACCGCTGGGACATCGGCTCGGCGGACCGCGAGTCGTCATGCCTGCTGGAGTTCCCCGGCGGCGGTGTCGCCGAGATCCACTGCTCGCTGAACGGTTCCCACGCCGAGGAGTTCACCGTCACCGGAGCGACCGGCGAACTCGGGCTGTCGGCACCGGCCTTCTGTGCGGCCACGGCCCCCGCCGTGCTGACCGGCGCCGGCCGGACGTCCCGTACCTACCCGGCCCTCGACCCGTACCGCTTCATGGTCCAGGCCGTGGAGAAGGCCGTCACGGGACGCCCGGGCTACCTCGTCCCCCTCGCCCAGTCCCGGCTCATCGCCTCCACCATCGACGCCGTCAGGAGCCACTGCCTCGCGGGGTCCGACCAGGCGGACGGCTGACGGGTTGTCGCCGGGCCCGTGGGCGGGCGTCGGGCGGGCGCTCGTTCAGGAGTCCGCCGGCTGGTGCAGGGCGGAGTCGGCAGGCCCCTGGGTGAACCGGGTGAAGCGGACGCGCAGGCCGTCCCGCTCGGGTGAGCAGCAGAAGGGGCCTGCCGTCGCGGGGGCGTCCGGGGCCAGCGGTGCCAACCGGACCAGGTGCCAGGGGCCGCTCCCGGAGCGGGCGCGGATCGTCACCGCGTCCCCGCTGCGGCTGGCGCGCACGGTCACCTCCTGCCCCTGCCAGTCGGGAACCGGGGCCAGCGACCAGTCCGAGACACCCCGGGTGACGACCGCCCCCACGTGCGGGACGCCGTCGTTCATCTCGACCCCGGCCTTGATCCACGTCCCGGCGTCGACGCGGATCATCAGACCGGCCTGGTCGTACAGCGTGTCGAAGTCCGCGACGAAGGTCACCTCGGTCGCGCCGCCCTGCGGAAATCCGCTGAGCAGGGCGTGCCCGTCGTCGCGGACGAACCCGTAGCCGGTGGTGCGCCAGAAGTCGCTGCGTCGGCGCGCGGTGACGACAAGACCGCTGCCGTCGGCCTCCGCGTGCTCGGGCTCGTTGAGCCAGGTGGCCTCGTGCCAGCCGACCGCGCGTTGTGGCTGCTGCATGGGCTGCCCTTCCGTTCCCCGCCCCCGGCCGTCTCCGGCCCTCCGACCTGCGGCGGAGCCGATGAGTCGGCAGAGAATGGCTGAAATTGTGTCCTTATGGTGTGAATATGCCACTGGCACGTTCAATGCGGCGAATCCGACATTACCCTTCCGTGTCGGACATGCCACCAGTCGCGGCATTCCGGCCGGCACGCGGTGGCCCCGCCCCGCCGTGCCGTTTCCTCCCCGAACCCTCCGAAGGAGCCCCAGTGCCGGGTATCGACGAGTGCCTGACCCAGGCGATGGAGATCGCCGGGGCGCGCGCCGCGAGTCTGATCGACTGGAGCAGCGGGCTCGCCCTGGGCAGTGCCGGAGTCAGTCCGACCGGCGACCACGACACCACGGCGGCCGAGGCAACCGACTTGGTACGGGCGGCCGTTGAGGCCGCGACCTTCACCGCGGGGGAGGACCGCGAGACGCCGGTGCAGGACATCATCCTGACCACCGACCACAGCTACCACCTGCTCTGCTTCATCGACACCGTCTTCGACAGCCGGCTCGTCCTGCACCTCTGGCTCGACCGCGCCGAGGGCAACCTCGCCGGTGCCCGCTTCCGTCTCCAGGCGCTCACCAAGGACCTGGTGCTCGGATGACGAACACCGTCGCGAGCGACCTTCGGGCCGGTGCGGCGGTCGAACGGCTCGCCGGGGAACGCGCCACCGGCGCGCTGCGCGGCCCGGGCGGCGCCGTCTACCTCGTCGACGGCCTGGTCGCCCACGCCGAATCCGACCGTGCCCCCGACCTGGCCACCCTGCTCACCGCCTCCGGCCGGCTCAGCCGTGCGGCCTGGCTGAAGGCGGTCCACCGGTTCGGCCCGCACGCCCGGGTCGGCGAGGGCCTGGTCGAACAGGGCCGGCTGACCCGCGGTGAGCTCGAACTCTGCCACCTCGTCGCGCTCTACGACGCCGCCTGCTTCCTGCTCGACTCCCCTGCGCCGCCGGCCTCCTGGACCTTCGCACCGGGGGTGCGGCACTGGCTCGGCCCGGTGGCCGCGGTCGGCGCCCACCGGCTGCGCCGGGAGGCCGAACGCCGACGGCACCTGCTGGACCGGATCCTGCCCTCGGCCCTGTTCGACACCGCGCCGCTGTGCCGGGCACCCGCGAGCGCCGTGCGGGCGGTGCAGGCCGCCCCCGCCGCCCTCGGGCGCCACGCCCGCCGGGTCCGCCCGCCGACCCGGCGCCAGTGCGAGCTGCTCGACCACGCGGACGGCCGGAGGACCCCGGCGGAGCTGGCCCGGCTGCTCGGCCGCTCCGGGTTCGTGACCACGGCGGACGTCCGTCGGCTCGCCGCGGCCGGCCTGTTGACCTGGGCCGGTCCGGGCCCGGGCCCGGCGGGTACGGGGTCGGCGGGTACGGAGTCGGCCGGCGAGGTTCCGGACGGCGCGGCCGACGGAGTGCCGACGCCGAGGACCCCCGGCGGCCTGCTCCACCGCTCGCCGGGTGCGGCGCTCGCCGCCCTCGGCGGCGACGCGACCGGCCCGCCCCCGATCCCACTCCCGTCCACCGTCCCGGACATCACCCTGCTGATCCGGGTCCGCACCCTTCTGGAGGCCCGACTTTGAACCACGCTCCGCCCGCGACCCCGCCCTCACGGCCATGAGGCGGACGCTCAAGCAGCGTGCCGGAAGGAGACAACTGATCGCCTTGGAGACCGAACTGCTGACCGAACTCCGCGCCCTCAGGCAACGGGTGCCGCATCTCGCGGGCGGCCTGGTCGCCAGTGCGGACGGCCTGCTGATCGCCCACGACACCCACGGGGCCGAGCCCTCGGGCCTGGCGGCGATGAGCGCCGCCTCGCTCGGTCTGGCCCACCGGCTCGCCGACAGCACCGGCCAGGGCGAGTTCCGGGAGTCACTGGTCCGCGGCGAGCACGGCTACGTCGCCATCTACGCGGCCGGCGGCAGCTGTGTGCTCACCGTCCTCGCCCACCCGGACGCGAACGTCGGCCGCCTGCACCTGGAGGCCCGCCGCTCCGCCCGGCGCATCGCCGAGCTGCTGAACGACACGACCGCTTCCGACTGATCCCTTCCGATTCACGAGCAGTCACTTCCGACCGCTACCAACCGCTACCGATCCGTGACCGAATCCCCCCGATTCTCGTCCGACCAACTGGAGACACCACCATGACCGACGCCGCAGGCGCGCTGAAGCAGGCCATGACCACGATCGAGGGCGCCATCGGCGCGGCCCTGGTCGACTACAACAGCGGCATGGCGCTGGCCACCCTCGACGGCCCCGGCGGCCTCGACCTCAACGTGGCCGCCGCCGGGAACACCGACGTGGTCCGGGCCAAGATGCGCACCATGGACATGCTGGGCCTCACCGACGGGATCGAGGACATCCTCATCACCCTCAGCAGCCAGTACCACCTGATCCGCCCGCTCACCAACCACAGCGGCAAGGGCCTCTTCCTCTACCTGGCGCTGGACAAGAGCCGGGCCAACCTGGCGATGGCCCGCCACCAGCTCACCAGGATCGAGGCGGACCTGGAGGTCTGACCCCCTTCGGTCGGACGGGCCCTCGTCCCGGTCGCCGTCGGCGACCGGGACGAGGGCCGCTCCCCCGGCGTCAGCCGCGCAGGTCGGCCAGCCAGGCCTCGACCTCGTCGGAGCGGCGGGGGAGGCCGATCGAGAGGTTCTCGCTGCCGTCCTCGGTGACCAGGAGGTCGTCCTCGATCCGCACGCCGATGCCGCGGTACTCCCGCGGCACCGTCAGGTCGTTCTCCTGGAAGTAGAGGCCCGGCTCCACCGTGAGGACCATGCCCGGCTTCAGCAGGCCGTCGACGTGCTCCTCGGTGCGGGAGTGGGCGCAGTCGTGCACGTCGAGGCCCAGCATGTGGCCGGTGCCGGCCAGGGTGAAGCGGCGGTGCAGGCCCAGCTCGTAGACCTTGTCGGCGGCGAGGTCGCCGAACAGGCCCCAGGAGGCGAGGTGTTCGGCGAGCTCGCGCTGGGCGGCGTGGTGGAAGTCGCGGAAGTTCGCGCCGGGCTTCACCGCCGCGATGCCCGCCTCCTGCGCCGCGTACACGGCGTCGTAGACCTTCCGCTGGATGTCGGTGAAGCGGCCGGAGACCGGCAGGGTGCGGGTCACGTCGGCGGTGTACAGCTCGTTGGTCTCCACGCCGGCGTCCAGCAGCAGCAGGTCGCCCGGGCGGGCCCGGCCGGTGTTGCGGACCCAGTGCAGGGTGGTGGCGTGCGGACCGGCCGCGGCGATGGTGCTGTAGCCGACGTCGTTGCCCTCGATCCGGGCCCGGAGGAAGAAGGTGCCCTCGATCAGCCGCTCGGCCGTCTCGGCGTCGGCGGCGAGCACGCGCACCACGTCCTCGAAGCCGCGGGCGGTCGCCGCGCAGGCGAAGCGCATCTCGGCGATCTCCCACGCGTCCTTGACCAGGCGCAGCCCGGACAGGAAGACCTCGAACTCCGCGTCCCGCTCGGCCGTGACCCTGTCCCGCAGGGCCTTCTCCACGCCCGCGTCGTGGCCGCGCAGCACCCGGACCTGACCGGTGGCCGCGCCCAGGTCGGCGTGGACGGTGCGCACGTCCCGGCAGGGCAGGCCGAGCAGTTGCTCGCTCTCGGTCAGGCTGTCGCGGCGGCCGTCCCACAGCTCGCCGTGGCCGTCCAGCCAGAACTCGCCGTTGTCGATCCGGGACCGGCCGCGCAGGTAGACCACGGCGCGGTGGCCGCTCTCCCCGGTGGGCTCCAGCACCAGCACGCCGTCCTGGCTGTGGTCACCGGTCAGGTAGGCGTAGTCGGAGGACGGACGGAACGGGTAGTCGGCGTCGTTGGACCGCACCTTGGGGTTGCCGGAGGGGACCACCAGCAGCTCGCCCGGAAAGGCGGCGGACAGCGCGGCGCGCCGGCGCTCCGTGTACGGGGCCTGCGCTATCGGCTCCAGACCGTGGCGCTCGGTATCGGCCCAGCCCTGCTTCATGTTCTCGGCGAGTTCCTCGCTCACCCCGCGGGTGAGGCCGTTCTTCCGGTACTTGATGGGCTCGGTGGGCTCGGTCACTGCGGACTCTCCAGGGAGGGTGGGGCGACACGGCGCGCCGTCGCGCCGATCCGCCGGGTACGTAACAAGCGTTTTGTACCGTATATCGAACACGGGCCGAGGAGAAGGGGGTCGGGCATGCCCGAGGCGCCAGGGGCGAACCCTGGCGCCTCGTCGTGCCTCGGAACACCGCGCCGTGTCAGGCGTTCGTCAGCGATCCCGCGCGCTCCCCGGCGTCGGGCGCTTCGGGGCCGACGTCACCGGTCACGGGTCACCAGGTGACGGGTAGGGCGTGGAGGCCGTAGACCTCGTTGTTGACCCGGTAGGGCACCTCCTCGACCGGGCACGCGAGCGCGAGAGCGGGCAGCCGCCGCAGGAGCGCGGGCAGCGCGATCCGCAGTTCGGCGCGGGCCAGGGTCGAGCCGAGGCAGCGGTGCGGACCGTGCCCGAAGGTCACGTGCGACACGGGTTTGCGTTCGATGTCCAGGAGGTCCATTCCGGCGCCGAGCACCGGGTCGCGGTTGGCCACCGGCAGCTGACAGACCACCTGGTCACCGGCCTTGATCGGCACACCGCCGATCTCGGTGTCCCGCCGTGCCGTCCGGGCCAGCGCGGTACTGGACACCGACAGGTACCGCAGCAGTTCCTCCACGGCGCCGTCGATCACCGGATCGCCCTCGGCGGCGTTGCGCAGCCGGTCGGCCTGTTCCGGGTGCGACAGCAGGGCGAGCACGCCCAGGCCGATCGTATTGGACACGGTGACGTGGCCGGCCAGCAGCAACAGCTCGCAGACACCGACCAGTTCGGAGTCCGACACCGCGTCACCGTGCTCCCGGACGAGCATGCCGATCATCCCGTCGTCCGGGCTGCGCCGCTTCTCCGCCACCAGGGAGGCCGTGTACGCGCGCGACTCCCGGCCGGCCGCGAGCCGCTCCTCGATGGGGAGTCCGAGGTCCAGCGTGGTGCGGGACCAGCGGTGGAACGCCCCCTGGTCGGGGTCGGGGACGCCGAGCATCCCGCAGATCACCCCGAGCGGCAGCGGCAGCGCGAAGTCGTCCATCAGGTCCGCCGCGGAACCCCGCGACTCCATGGCGTCGATCAGCTCGCCGGCCAGGGTGCGGATCATCGGCTCCAGTGCGCGGATCCGCCTCCCGGTGAACTCCGGCGTCAGGACGTGGCGCAGCCGGGTGTGCTCCGGCGGGTCCATGTTGAGCAGCTCGTCCGGCAGGACCGGACTGCGCTCGGGGTCGTACATCGCGAACGTCTCCTGGTCGGCCAGCACTCGCCGCACATCGGTGTGCCGGGTGACCAGCCAGTACTCACCGACCCGGTGCAGCCAGAAGTCCCGGACCCGCCGGACCGCGTCGCCGCGTTGGACCTCCCCCAGCGCCGGGCCCGGGTCGAGCCCGTCGCGACGGTAGAAGATCGAGATCGGCGGCACTTCCAGCTCGCTCATGGGACCTCCCGTGATCACCCGGTGTCCCCTCCCGATACCCAGGTACCCGCACCGCCGCGCGTTCCGGACCCGATCCCGTGGCAGCGCGCAGGAGCGCGGCGCCCTCGCACGCGCCTCCTCCCGCGAGCCGGAGCCGCCCCCTGCCCCCGGCCCCCGCCGGTGGCGCGAATTCGGTAGCCCCGCCCCTGCCGTCCACCAGCCGGTGGACGGCAGGGGTCGGGCCCGGAGCTACAGCCGCTCGGGCGTCCCGATGCCGAGGAGGTCCATGCCCTGGCGGAGGGTCCGGCCGGTGAGTTCGCAGAGCAGCAGCCGGGTCTCCATGACCTCGCGACCGGGGGCCTTGAGGACGGGGCAGTGCTCGTAGAAGGTGGTGTACGCCGCCGCGAGGCCGTGCAGGTAGGCGCAGAGGCGGTGGGGCTCGAAGGTCTCGGTGACGAGGTCGACGGTGGCGCCGAATTCGTCGAGGAGCAGGCCGAGGGCGCGTTCGGCGGGCTCCAGGGCCACGTCCCGGTGGGCGGTCGGGGTGACGGCCTCGGGGGCCTTGCGCAGGATGGACCGGATGCGGGCGTAGGCGTACTGGAGGTAGGTGCCGGTGTCGCCGTTGAGGGAGACCATGCGGTCGGCGTCGAAGATGTAGTCGCGGGTGCGGGAGGTCGAGAGGTCGGCGTACTTGACCGCGCCGATGCCGACCTGCTTCGCGCGGTCCTCGTGTTCCTCGGCGGCGAGCCGGGGGCTCTTCTCGGCGACGACGGTGCGGGCCCGGTCGACGGCCTCGTCGAGGAGGTCCATGAGGCGGACGGTCTCGCCGGAGCGGGTCTTGAAGGGCTTGCCGTCCTTGCCGAGGACGGTGCCGAAGCCGAGGTGCCGGGCGCGGACGCCGTCGGGGAGCCAGCCGGCGCGGCGGGCGGTCTCGAAGACCATCCGGAAGTGCAGGGCCTGGCGGCTGTCGACGACGTAGAGGAGCTGGTCGGCGCCGAGCGCGCCGACGCGGTCGCGGATCGCGGCGAGGTCGGTGGTGGCGTAGCCGTAGCCGCCGTCGCTCTTCTGGACGATGAGCGGGGTCGGTTCGCCGTCGGGACCCTTGATCTCGTCGAAGAAGACGCAGAGGGCTCCGTCCGAGCGGACGGCGACGCCGGAGGCTTCGAGGTCGGCGCACACCTCGGCGAGCATCGGGTTGTAGTGGCTCTCGCCGACGGCGTCGGCGTCCTCGAGGAGGACGCCGAGGCGGGCGTAGACGGCCTCGAAGTAGACCTTCGACTCGTCGACCATGCCCTGCCAGGACGCGACGGTGTCGGCGTCGCCGGCCTGGAGCTCGACGACGCGCCGACGGGCCCGGTCGGCGAAGTCGGCGTCGCCGTCGAAGTCGGCGCGCGACGCCTTGTAGAGGCGGTTGAGCCGGGACATCGACGGGCCGGAGCCGTCCGGCTCGGTGCCCTCGTCGAGTTCGGCGGGGTGCTCGACGAGGTACTGGATGAGCATGCCGAACTGGGTGCCCCAGTCGCCGAGGTGGTTGCGTCGGACGACCTTCTCGCCGCTGAACTCCAGGGCGCGCACGAGCGCGTCCCCGATGATCGTGGAGCGCAGGTGGCCGACGTGCATCTCCTTGGCGATGTTCGGCTGGCTGTAGTCGATCACCGTGACGCCGGCCGCGGCGTTGCCGCCGACACCGAGCCGGGCATCGGCCGCGCGGGCGGCCAGCCGGTCGAGGATGGCGGCGTCGGTGACGGTGACGTTGACGAAGCCGGGCCCGGAGACCTCCAGCTTCGCGATCACCTGGTCGGCGTCGAGCTTCTCCAGCACGCGGGCGGCGACCTCGCGGGGGTTGGCCCGCAGCGGCTTGGCCAGGCCGAGTATGCCGTTCGCCTGGAAGTCGGCGCGGTCGCTTCGTCGCAGCTGGGGGTCACTGTCCGTGGCGTCGGGGAACGCGGTGGAGATCGCCTGTGCGAAGCACCGGTGCAGCGTGTCGGCGATGGAGAGGACCGTAGGCATGGAGAGGGGGACCACTTCCGTAGGAGGCGGATCTGCGGAGGAGCCGCAGGCGT
The DNA here is from genome assembly GCF_040609255.1 of Kitasatospora sp. NPDC004723. Taxonomy (NCBI): domain Bacteria; kingdom Bacillati; phylum Actinomycetota; class Actinomycetes; order Kitasatosporales; family Streptomycetaceae; genus Kitasatospora; species Kitasatospora sp. NPDC004723. The sequence goes on from NZ_JBEXJT010000016.1 coordinate 120,361, forward strand.
CGCACAGCGCCGCACCGTCGGACCGTCGAGCCGGTGGACGCCGTGTTGCCGATCATTCCATGTCCGCTGCGGGGAAGAGCTCGAATTATCTCCGCCGCGACGCCGCGCGACCGGGGCACGCGAACGGCGGCGCGAAGCGGACCGGCCGTGGGTGGCCGGTCCGCTTCGGCAGGGCCCGGGGTCGGGCGCCGGGCCCGGTCAGCCCAGGCCGTTGACCCGCTTGTACTCCAGCGCGTAGGCGAGCTTGCCGGGCTTGGCCTCGGAGTACGGCTTGCTCAGCTTGTCGAACTCGCCCTTGGTGGCCGGCTTGCCGGCGTTCCACTGGTCGAGCGCGCCGAGGTCCGCGGCGGTGAAGCCGCTGTTGACGACGGTGGCCCTGGGCAGCGCGGTCATCGTCTGGGTCAGGCTCTTGACGGTGGCCAGGTAGCTGCCGAGGTCGTTGCGGTCCCAGCCGGACAGGTCGACCGGCTTGGCGTCCCGGACCCAGCTGCCCCAGTAGAACTCCTGGAACGGCAGCGAGTTCTGGGTGTAGCCGATGTCGCGGCCGAAGTAGAGCAGGCTGCGGTACTTGTCGTCGCTGAAGTTGGCCAGGCCGACACCGGTCGGCAGCTTGTTGACCTTGACCTGGTCGCCCTCGGGGCCGCGCAGGTAGACCCACTTGTTGGCCTGCATCCGGTCCCAGAAGGCCTGGCGGGTGAGGTTGCTGTAGTTGGCCAGCACCCGCAGCCGGACGTGCAGGTCCGCGCCGCCGTCCGGGGTCTCGTAGAAGGAGGTGAGGGTGTGGTGCCCGTCGGTGAGGAACGGCTCGCCGTGCGGGCCGATGACGACCGTCTTCATGGCCGCGACGCTGTCGGCCGTCTCGGCGCCGACGGGGAGCTTGCAGGTGAAGGAGGACGGGTCGTCCAGGCGGGCGCCGGGCTGGGCCGTCGCCACGTCGACGCGGCCGTCGGCCTCGCACCAGTCGCCGAACTTCTTGTTGATCGCGTCCTTGCCGAGGGTGTAGCGGCCGAGCTTGTAGTACACCTCGTCATAGCCCAGCGCGGGCTGGGTGGGGTGCACGTCGCCGATGCGGACGTCGAGCAGCTCACCGGGCTCGGCGCACAGGTACGGCGCGAACGGCGTGGAGCGGTTGTCGTGCCCGCACAGCGGGGGCCGGGTGCCCGGCGCGCCGGGAGCGGCGTACGCGGTCGGCGCCGATACGACCACCGCGACGACGACGGCTCCGAGGGCCGCGGTACGGCGGGACGGGGGGATGGAACGCATGGCACTCCTCGCATCAGGGGCGGACAGGCCCGTGAGCGTGGCAGCGCCCGGCCAACACCGGGTCTCCTGACCGCGACGTCCAGGAGAACCCCGGTCAACGATCGCGCTGCCGCCGGCGCGCGCGTGTCACGGGCTGCTCTCGGCCGCGACGAAGGTGTACGCGCCGAGTTCGAGGAACAGGGCGTCCTGGAGCCCGGGCACGCCGGTGAGGGGGACGGCGAGTCGCCGTTCGAGCGGTCCGGCGTTGGTGGTCACCGGGTTGTAGGCCCGCAGCACGATCCGGGCGTCGCACGGGAGCGGCTGGTCGAACCGGAGCACGACCGTGACCGTGCCGGAGTAGTTGGCGGGCAGCAGGACGGAGCGCGTGTACCCCTCGTCGGTTCCGGGCGAGTAGATCTGCGCCGTCAGGCTGAACGGGGCCTGCTGGTCGGTGTTGGAGAAGGTCGCGGTACCGCCGGGCAGGTCGGTGCCGGAAACCCCGAAGACGAATCGCGTCGGGGTGTTGTTCAGGTTGCAGACGGCCAGCTCGGAGAGGACGTAACTGGTCTGCTGACACGGGATGACGTCGATGTTGCGCCAGCCGACGTTGGGGTTGTACCTGACCCAGTTCAGGTAGTCGACGAGCGAGCCGAACGTGGGCAGGGTGGCGGACATCGGGTGGGCGGGCGTGTCCACGGTGGTGATCGTGCAGTAGTGACCCGGCGGATTCCGGCTCGGCCAGACGAAGGCGGACCTGCTGACGCAGATCTGTCCGGGAGGGATCTCCCGGGAGCCGCCGCGGACGGTGAACGGCACGGTGGTGCCGCCGCCCTCGGCGTTGATCGGGGTCCACGCCCGCGGGTCCAGCAGCAGTCCCCCGGGGGCGTAGTAGAGCCTGACGTTGCCGGAGGTCGGGCAGCCGGTCCTCAGGTTCTTCCCCCGGACGTAGATGCGGTTGAGCCTCCCGTACACGATGGGGTGGCTGATCCCGAGGTCGGGGCCGTTGTAACTCGACGCCAGCAGGGGGAAGTCGAGGATGTCGCTGCCGAAGGGGATGATGTCCGGGGACTCCCAGACGGGGTCGGCGGTGGGGGTCTGTCCCACGTCCTGGAAGTTGTCCCGGACCAGGATGTCGTTCCAGTTGGCGGCGGCGTTCACGGTTCCTCCCGAGTGGACGGTGCGTGCCGGGCGTGTGCTGGGCGAACGGGGCGTACGGGGCGTGCCGTACGGCGGACGGGCCCGGGTGCGTCGGTGCGGTGTTCCGGTCTTCCCGGGAAGGGCGCCCCTTCGGACCGCCGCAAGAGGCGGCAGGTCCTCATCGGCGGCCTCGTTGACGGCCGCCGGACAGGTCGGTGAGTCGGTCCTGTGGTACCGGGAGGGCGAATGCGCCTGTTCCGAACGTCCCGGTACGGAAAAATGTATCGGGCCCGAACCATCAGCCCAATAGGCCGGACGAGTGAATGCCCGGCATGTTCCTTTACTGCCGGGTGTGTTGGGGTTGTGCGCCCGCCATGCGCGCGCCGGTCCGACGAACCGTCGGACCGGCGCTCGGGGTGCCCTTCCCTACGGTTCAGCCGTCGAGGAGCTCGGCGAGGGCCTCGGCCGGGTCGCGCTGCGGGACGGCGGTCGGCCACCACTGACCGTCCCGCTGCCGGTAGGGGTACCAGCGGCCGTCCCGGCCGTAGCGGAGCTGGCGCCCGCTGCCGACCAAGGTCCAGCGGTTCTCCGTCACTTCGAGCTCGGGCAGTTCGCCCTGCTCCCAGCCCGCGGTGAGCGCGGTGCTCGCCCGGGCGGTGTCCTGCGAGGGCGGCGTCCAGGCCTCCTCCAGCGCGGCCAGCCCGGCTCTCCCGCCCAGCCGCCACGCCTCGGCCGCCCGGTCCAGTCGCTCCGGACGGCCGCAGGCCTCCCGCACCCGGGCCAGCACCCGCGGCTCGGGGCGGGTGGCCGCGATCCGTACGCTGTCCCGCCAGAGGTCGAGCGGCGCGGGCGGCTCGGCGGTGAAGCCGTGGGTGAAGGCCAGCAGCTCACGGGCGCGCACGGCCGCGTCCGCGACCAGCTGCTCCAGTGGGTCGGCCCCGACGCCGCCCGGGGAGGCGTCCTGCCGGACGGGCGGCCCGGGCAGCGGCGGCAGCTCGGGCAGCGCCGCCGGCTCGCGGCCGAACACCTCCTCGGCGGGCGTGCCGTCCGGCAGTTGCGCCGCGTCGGCCCGCGCTTCCTCCGTCACGTCGTCGGCGTTCGCCGCACCGGCCTCCGTCACGTCGGCGTCCTCGTTCCCGACACCGCCGACGATCGCCTGCACCAGCAGGGCGGCCCGGGCTTCCTCCCGCGCCTCCCGCACGCCGCGCCCCCGCAGCAGGAGCAGCAGCGCGGCGTCCTCGTCCAACAGCCAGGACACCTGGTAGCCGAGCGCCGCCGCATGCTCGCAGGGGTGGGCGAACGCGTCGCAGTCGCACTCCGCCTCCAGGTCGCCGTAGCCGGGCAGCAGCCGGATCCGGGCGTCCTCGGCGGCCTCCAGCAGGTCGGGCGGCAGTTCACCGGCGAGCAGTTCCTCGATGACACCCGGCCGTTCGGCGGCCTTCTCCCAGAGCGAGTCCCAGGTGTCCTCGTCGAGTTCCTCCAGGGTGAGCACCGTCCTGAACGGGGCGCCGTCCTCGTGGCCGGTGGTCGAGACGCGCCCGGGACTGACCGTGATGGGCCCGAGCCGGCCGGTCCGCGCGTGGGCCCGGCCCTTCTTCAGCGTCTCCTCGTCCAGGGCGGTGTCCTCCAGCGCGTCCGCCCAGGCCCTGCCCCACCAGGACCGGCCGCGTGACCGGCTGCCCCGGCGTGCGGCGAAGGCCGGAAAGCCCCGCGCGCCCGTCCCGTCCCCGAGCGTCCCGTTCCCGCCCGTCCCGTCCCCGCTCATCCCGCGCTCCTCAGTTCGACCAGGTTGGCCAGCTCGTCGTTGCTCAGCTGCGTCAGCGCCTGCTCCCCGGCGCCCAGGACGGCGTCCGCCAGCCCCTTCTTCGCTTCGAGCAGCGCGGCGATGCGGTCCTCGACGGTGCCCTCGGCGATCATCCGGTGCACCTGGACGGGGCGCGTCTGCCCGATGCGGTGGGCGCGGTCGGTGGCCTGGGCCTCCACCGCCGGGTTCCACCAGCGGTCGTAGTGCACGACGTGGTCGGCGCGGGTGAGGTTGAGCCCGGTCCCGGCGGCCTTGAGGGACAGCAGGAAGACGGGCACCTCGCCGTCCTGGAACCGGCGGACCATCTCCTCCCGGCGCGGCACCGGGGTGCCGCCGTGCAGCAGCAGGGTGGGGACGCCGCGTTCGCGCAGGTGTGCCTCCAACAGCCGCGCCATGGTGACGTACTGGGTGAACACCAGGACCGCTCCGCCCTCGGAGACGATGGTGTCGAGCAGTTCGTCCAGCAGTTCCAGCTTGCCGGACCGGCCGGCCAGCCGGGTGCCGTCCGCCTCCTTGAGGAACTGCGCGGGGTGGTTGCAGATCTGCTTCAGACCGGTGAGCAGCTTGAGCACCAGTCCGCTCCGGGCGATGCCCTCGGTGGCCCCGATCCGCGCCATGGCCTCGCGGACCTGGGTCTCGTACAGGGTCCGCTGCTCGGGGGTGAGGGGGACCGGGCGGTCCGTCTCGGTCTTCGGCGGGAGTTCGGGGGCGATGCCCGGGTCCGACTTCCTGCGGCGGAGCAGGAACGGCCGGACCAGTTCGGCCAGTCGCCGCGCGGTGGGGCCGTACTCCCCCTCCTCCCCCGGCGGCGGTCCGAACTCCGCGCGTTCGGCGCGTTCGGCCTCCACGGCGGCGATCCAGCGGCTGCGGAAGCGGCCGTGGCCGCCGAGGAGTCCGGGGGTGGTCCAGTCGAGGACGGCCCAGAGCTCGGAGAGGTTGTTCTCGACCGGGGTGCCCGTCAGGGCGATCCTGGCGCCGGCGGGGATCAGCCGCAGCGCCTTCGCGGTGCCGGAGTGCGGGTTCTTGACGTGCTGGGCCTCATCGGCGACGACCGTGCTCCAGCGGTGCGCACCGAGCCGCCCGGCGTCCAGGCGCATGGTGCCGTAGGTGGTCAGGACGAAGCCCGAGTCGGCGCCCTCCAGGGTGCGGTCGGGGCCGTGGTAGCGGCGCACGGGCGTGCCGGGGGCGAACCTGGCGACCTCGCGCTGCCAGTTGCCCAGCAGCGAGGCGGGGCAGACGACGAGGGTGGGGCCGGCGCTGTCCGGGTGCTCCTGGCGCAGCAGGTGCAGTGCGATCAGCTGGACGGTCTTGCCCAGGCCCATGTCGTCGGCGAGGCAGCCGCCCAGACCGAGCGAGGTGAGGCGGTCCAGCCAGCGCAGGCCGCGCAGCTGGTAGTCGCGCAGGGTGGCCGCGAGCGCGTCCGGCTGGTCGACGGCTTCGGTGCCGCCGTCGGGTTCGGCCAGGCGTCGGCGCAGGGCGAGCAGCCAGGCGCTGGACGCGACCCGCACCTGCGTGCCGCCGATCTCGGCGTGCCCGGTGAGGGCGACGGCGAGCGCCTCGACGGCGGTGAGCGGTCGGAGGTCGCGTTCGCGGGCCTTGCGGGCGGTGTCGGCGTCGATGAGCACCCACTGCCCGCGCAGCCGGGCCACCGGCCGGTCGGCGACGGCGGCGGCGGCGACCTCGGCCGTCTCCTGCTCGGTGAGAGCCTCCCCGTCGAGTTCGAGCCGCCAGCGCAGGTCGACCCTGCCGTCACCGCCGAAGAAGGACCGCAGGTCGGTGGGCGGGGTCCGCTCGCCGCCGAGGACGGCGCGGGTGGTGAGGGGGCGGACGGCGCCCTCGGGCCGGAGCAGCTCGACACCGTGGGCGGCGAGCCGGTCGGCGGTGTCGCCCAGCAGGTCCTGGACCTCGCGGTCGGTGAGGTCCAGGGCGGAGGGCACCGGCAGCAGGCGGGTGAGGGGCTGCCAGACATCGGCGGCCCGCCGTACGGCGAGCACGGTGTCGGCCCGGGCGCGAGGTCCGAACCCGGCCGTCTCGACCGCGGCGAACAGCTCGTCGGCATCGACGGCGAGGGTGGGGTCGGCCAGGCTGGACACCCGGGGCACCAGGCGCGGGGCGGGCCGCTCGCCCTCGCCGGCGGGCACCAGGTCCAGGCGCAGCGCCAGCCGTACGCCCGAGTCGAGGCCGGCCGAGATCTGCTCGGCCCAGGCGCGCAGCTGGGGGACGTGCTGGGGTTCGACGGCGGCGAAGGCCGGGCGGCCGGCCGCGGCGGGTGCGGCGGCGGTGCGCGGCAGGGTGTCGGCGACCGCGTCGACGAAGGAGCGGAGCAGGGTGGTGGTGTCGGGCAGCAGCAGCGGGCCGCCGGGCGGGACGGGCAGGGGCAGCGCGAGTGCCTCGGGCGGCGCCGCCGCGGCCAGTTCGCGGATGCGCCGGACGTCCTCCGGGGCGAGCGGGCCGACGCGCCAGGTGTCGTGGCCGGCGGCGGAGACGCCGGGGAGCAGCCGTTCGCGGGCGGCGAGGTGCAGGCCGAGGGCGGTGGCGGCGCCCCAGTAGGCGGCGGACGGGCTGGGGGTGGCGGCCGTGGATCCGTCCACGGCCGCCTCGGTGTGGAGGCGGCGGGCCAGGGTGAGGGCGGGCAGTGCCTCGGCGACGGTCAGGCGCAGGACCGGGCAGCGGCGTACCGCGAGGGTGCCGCCGTCGGCGGTGACCAGCTCGGCTTCGCCGGGTTCGCCGAGGAGCGGCCGCGCGGCGGGGCCGGGGAGGGCCGGGTCGTCGGGGTACCGGTAGACGAGCCTTCCGGTGCGCCCCGGATCGCCCGGCTCGAAGGCCACCGCGCACTGCGCCAGCAGCTCGGCCTGCTCACGCGACATCCACGCCATCTGTTCCGCCCCTGGTTCGTCGTAGAGTCAACTTCCGCCGCCCGCGCGTGGACACCCCTAGTGAGGGTCCTCGGGATGCGGCCCGGTGGCGTACGGGTTCGGCTCGCCCTCCGCGAGCACCCCCACGAACGGTTCGCCCTCCCCCGCGAAGGTGTGGGCGCCGCCCTCGATCCGCCCGATCAGGCTGTGGGTCCACTCCGCCTCGCTGTCGGCCGAGTGCATCCACATGTTCATGATTTCGCCGATGTGTCCGAACTGTTCGGGACCGTCCTGCGGCACGTAGTACTCGGTGACCTGGGCCCGCCACCGTTCGAGTCCGGCGATCCGCTCCTTGAGGAGCGCGACGGCCTCGGCCCGCGGCAGGTCGACGATGAACCCAAGGGCGGCCGAGAGCACGTCCCGCTTCTGGTCGTACGAGGTCAGGGCCTCGCGCAGCAGAGCGAGGTACTCCGCGGTGCCCTTGTCGGTGATCTCGTACTCGACCCGGGGCGGGCCGCCGACGGCGCTCGGGGCGACCTCGTGCGCGACGAGGAGTCCCTGCTTCGCCATCTGCTTGAGCGCGTGGTAGATCGAGCCCGGTTTGGCGGTGGACCACTCGTGGGCTCCCCAGTACTCCAGGTCGTTGCGCACCTGGTAACCGTGCGCGCGCCCGTGCTGACGGACCGCGCCGAGAACCAGTAGCCGGATCGCGGACATGAGCGGCTCCTTCCTCATCCTGCTCGTGGGAGCCCAGACTAATCAAATTTGACCAGCCATGCGGAACAGGCTACCTTCCCCGAGCTAGTCAAGTTTGATTACTGGCGGAGGGGAACGCTTTGACCGACCACTTGGCCGACCACGATCCGGCGATCGTCGTCGAGGGACTGCGGAAGAGGTACGGCGACAAGCAGGCGCTCGACGGTCTCGATCTCACCGTCCGCGGCGGAACCGTCCAGGGGATCCTCGGCCCGAACGGCGCCGGCAAGACCACGGCCGTCCGCATCATGTCCACACTGCTGCGCCCCGACGAGGGCCGGGTGCGGGTGGCGGGGATCGACGCCGTGACCCGCGCCGACGAGGTGCGCGCGCGGATCGGACTGCTGAGCCAGTACGCCGCCGTCGACGAGGAGCTGAGCGGCCGGCAGAACCTGGAGATGTTCGGCCGACTCCACCACCTGGGCGCGCGCCGCGCGAACGCCCGGGCCGAGGAGCTGCTCACCCGCTTCGGGCTGGCCGACACCGGAACGAAGGCCGTCAAGCAGTACAGCGGCGGGATGCGGCGGCGCCTCGACCTGGCGGCCTCCCTCATCTCCGAGCCGCAGGTGCTCTTCCTGGACGAGCCCACCACCGGGCTCGACCCGCGCGGCCGCACGGAGGTGTGGAACGCGGTGCGCTCACTGGTCGACGGCGGTACGACCGTGCTGCTGACCACCCAGTACCTGGAGGAGGCCGATCAGCTGGCCGACCGGATCGCGGTGATCGACCACGGGAAGGTCATCGCCCAGGGCACGGCGGACGAACTGAAGACCAGGACGGGCGGCGACCGGATCGACGTCGTCCTGCACGACGCCGGCCAACTGGCCCGGGCGGCCTCGCTGTTGCCCGGGGAGGCAGCCGTGGACGAGGACCGCCGGCTGGTCAGCGCCCCGGTCGGCGACCGGATGGCGGCGCTGACGGAGACCGTGCGGGCCCTGGAGGCGGCCGGAATCGTGGCGGAGGACATCGCGGTGCGGCGGCCGACGCTCGACGAGGTCTTCCTGCACCTGACGAACCCGGCGGAGCTGTCGAAGGCGGAGGTGGAGGCGGAATGAGCACGGTCCGGACCATGGAGGCGCCGCACGGTACGGCGGCCACCGGCGGCACGGGCGCGAGCCTGCGCCGGGCCGCCGCCGACTCCTGGACGATGACCAGGCGCGAGCTGGCCCACTGGGCACGGCAGCCCGTGCAGGTGGTCGTCGGGCTGGTCTTCCCGGTGATGATGCTGCTGATGTTCCGCTACCTGATCGGCGGCGGCCGGGGCGTCGAGGGGGACTTCAAGGACTACCTGGTGCCCGGCATGCTCACCATGACGATGGCCTTCGGCCTGGAGGCCACGATGCTCTCCGTCACCCAGGACCTGGGCAAGGGGATCATCGACCGGTTCCGCTCGATGCCGATGGCGTCCGGAGCGGTCCTGGTCGGCCGCAGCGTCGCGGACATGCTGCAGTCGACGGTCGGGCTGATCGTGATGATCGCGGTGGGCTACGCGATCGGCTGGCGCTGGCACGGCGGTTTCGCCTCCTTCCTGGGGGCGGCGGGACTGCTGGTGCTGCTGCGGTTCGCGATGGTGTGGATCGGCATCCACCTGGCCATGGTCGCGGGCCGGCCGGAGCTGGTGCAGGCGGTGCAGATCCTGGTGTGGCCGGTCGGCTTCCTCTCGAACGCCATCGCCTCCCCGGAGTCGATGCCGTCCTGGCTGGGCGCGGTCGTGGAGTGGAACCCGATGTCGGCGACGGCCACGGCGGTGCGCGGCCTGTTCGGCAACCCGGGCGCGACCGGCGACTCCTGGGCCGCGACGCACGCGGACCTGCTCGCGGTGGCGTGGCCAACAGCCCTGGTCGCGGCCTTCCTCCCACTCGCGGTGAGCCGCTTCAGGGGCCTGAGCCGCTAGCGGGAGCGGGCGCGGCACCCGGGCGTGACCGACACCGGACGGCAGTCGGTCACGCCCGGCACACCCAATCCTCACCAACCGACGATCCTTCAAACAGCAGGAGAACAACCCGTCGCGGCTGGGAATTGGCGAGCGATGTTCAAAGGTTGATGTAGAATCATAGGCGTAAGGAGGCCTTGGGGCCGACGTTGAAGGCGTCGGCGGCCTCCCACCGGCAGGGGGAAAGACCGTCATGACGTACCACCTCGACACCGCGCGGGCCATCATCAACGAGCGGATGCGGGAGGCCGAGCAGCACCGCCTCGCCCATGCGCTCTACCTGAAGAACCGCGCCGAGGCCAAGTCCCGTCGGGCGCGTCTGCTCCTCGCCCGCCTCGGCGGCTGAGCACCGCGACCGCAGGCCGTCGACCCGGAAGCCGCACCGCCGCGACCACCGCTCTCCCCCGGGGAGTACCGGCAGGTCAGCCGGGGTAGCCGTCGATCCGGTCGACGTGGGAGAGCACAGCACCGGCACCGTCCTCGGCCGCCATCAGCGCACCGACGGCGGCCGCGCGGCGGCGGACCGGTTCCGCCAGCGCCGCCGTGATCGCGGCGGCGAGGCGCTCGGCGGTGAGATCGGCGAACGGCACGGGCTCCGGGGCGACTCCCAACCGGTGCAGCCGTTCCGCCCAGAACGGCTGGTCGACCATGACCGGCACCGGCACGGCGGGAACGCCGGCCCGCAGCGCGGCGCCCGTGGTACCCGCTCCGGCGTGGTGCACGACGGCGGCCGTACGCGGGAACAGCCAGTCATGCGGCAGGTCCCCGACGGACAGCACGTCGTCGCCCGCCGCCTTCAGTCCGGCCCACCCGGCCTGGACCACCGCGCGCACGCCCGCCCGACGCACCGCCTCCGTCACCAGCTCACCGAGCCGCTCACCCTCCCCCGGCGCCATGCTGCCGAAACCGATGAACACCGGTGCCGGACCGGCCTGGAGGAAGTCGACCAGCTCGGCGGGAGGCTGCCAGTCCAGCGGCCGGGCGGGCCACCAGAAGCCCGCCACCTCGACCGGGGCCGGCCAGTCCGCCGGACGCGGCAGCAGCTGCGGACTGTAACCGTGGACGACCGGACGGGTGTGTCCGAGCGGTTCCGGCGGCGTCGTACCGGGCAGGCCGAGGCGCTCGCGCAGCCGGGCCACCGCGCCCGAGAACAGCCCTTCCGCACTCCGGAGCCGCTCCCGGCCGACCGCCAGGTTCTCCTCCGGCCCGAGGTCCCCGGCGACGCCGGGGCCGGGCAGCGGGAACGCGGTGGTGGCGAAGGCCGGCGTGAGGTACGTGCCGAGGACGGGCACGCCGTGGGCCTCCCCCGCCGTCCGGCTGAACGACGACGGGGCGAAGGCGGTGAGCAGCAGGTCCGCCCCGCCCTCCACGGCATCCGCCACACCGTCGGCGAGCCCGTCCACGAAGGCGGCCATCAGCGCGCGGGTCTCCTCCCGGGACGTCGCGCGGGCCCTGGCGCGGATCAGCTCCTCCGGGTCCCCCGGCAGCCGCCGGTACTCCAGCCCGCAGCCCTCGATCAGCGTCTCGAAGGTCGGATGGGCGACGACGGCGACCCGGTGCCCGGCGTCCACCAGGCACCGGCCCAGGCCCGTGAACGGCGCGACGTCCCCGCGGGAACCGGTGGTGACGATCAGGATCCGCATGGGGGTGATTCTCCATGCCGCACCGGTGCGTCGGGAACCCGGGTCCCCGCCGGGGAACTGGCGCCTGTCCCTCGACCGCGGCGACGAACACCCGACGGCCGTCGGCACCCACCCCGACCACCGCCGGCGCGGCCTGGCCCGGGCCGTCCGCACGGCCGGACTGCACGCCTTCGTGCTGCACGCCTTCGCCCGGGCCGGCGGCCGGCGCGCCGTCGTCCGCTCACGGGGCGACGCCGCCCACCCCGTCCCCACGCGGCTCTACGAATCCGTCGGGTTCACCCCGTACACCCGCACCCACACCTTCGTCGGCGGGCCGACGGGCTGAGGGATCCGGCCCTCGGGGCTGTCCTCGCCCCAGGACAACGGAGCCGCCCCACGGGACGATGGAAGCACCCCGGGCTCCGGCGGGGACGGCCGGGGGCACGGATCCGACGACGGACCCCGGTGGGCGCGGGAGCGGCCGAGCGGGGACGACGGGAGTGAGTGCGATGTCCGATGGCGCAGACGCCGGCCGCCGCGCGCTGGTCGACGAGCTCGCCGCGCTGGTGGGACTGGCGCACACCGCGCTGGGCGGTGTGACGGCCGTCCTCATGGAGCCGGACGACGGCGAGGACGGGATCGCGATCGCGGAGAAGGCCCTGGGCGAGCTGCTGGCCCGGGTCGAGGAGGACGCCGCCGCGACGCCCGGCGGGCGGGCCGGGGTCGTCGTGGGCGTCCACGTGGGCTGCGAGCTGGAGGCGCTCGCGCAGCTGACCCGGCGGCTGCTGGAGGCGGCGTGGGCCCGCCAGGAGCGGGGGGCCTTCGACGAGCGGCTGCGGGACCCGCTGCACGGGCTCGCCGGTGCGGCGCTGGACCTGGTCGCGCGGTCCGCCGACGTCCTGCGGTCCGGGGTGGCCGAGGACGTCGCGGACGTGCTGAGCGAGTTGCACGAGGTCGGACAGCGGCAGCGCCTGCTGTACGGGCTGCTGCTGCGCGCGGACTCCAGCGAGGACGCCCGCGAGAAGGCGGCGGACCCGGTCGACGTCACCGACCTCGTCCTGCTGGCCTGCTGCTACCAGCAGTGCGCCGACCGTGCCGGGGCGATCGCCCGCCATGCCGTGCTGTTCGCGCAGGCCGGGGCCTGAGGCCCGGGTCCGGCCCGCGGCGGGTTCCGGTTGCCCCGGCCGTTCGCCCGGCCGGATACTCGTGCGCGGGGCCACTCGCGCACGGAATGCCACACGGCAGGGCGGAGGGAACCGGTCATGGCGGCCAGGGGCTGGCAGTTCTGGGTGGACCGGGGCGGGACCTTCACCGACGTGGTCGCACTGGCGCCGGACGGCCGTCTGCTCACCCACAAGCTGCTCTCGCACGACCCGGCGCTCGACCGCGACCCCGCGGTGGCGGGGATCCGGGCCCTCCTGCCGGCCGGGGCGGACATCGACTCGGTCCGGATGGGCACCACGGTGGCCACCAACGCCCTGCTGGAGCGCACCGGCGAGCCGACCGTCCTGGTCGTCACGCGCGGCTTCGCGGACGCGCTGCGGATCGGCTACCAGAACCGGCCGCTGATCTTCGCCCGTGAGATCGTCCTGCCCGAGCCGCTGTACAGCCGCGTGGTCGAGGTGGACGAGCGGATCGCCGCCGACGGCCGGGTCCTGCGCCCGCCCGACCTCGACCGGCTCGCGGACGAACTGCGCGACTGCCGACGCGAGGGCCTGCGCTCCGTCGCCGTGGTCTGCCTGCACAGCTGTCTGCACCCCGCCCACGAGCGCGCGATCGGCCGGCTCGCCGAGCGGCTCGGCTTCGACCAGGTGTCACTGTCCAGCGAGGCGAGCCCGCTGATGAAGCTGGTGCCGCGCGGGGACACCGCGGTGATCGACGCCTACCTCGACCCGGGGCTGCGCCGCTACGTCCGCCAGGTGGCGGACCAACTGGCCGGTGTCCGGCTGATGTTCATGCAGTCCAACGGCGGGCTCGCCGAGGCCGGCCACTTCCGGGGCAAGGACGCCATCCTGTCCGGCCCGGCCGGCGGCATCATCGGCATGGTGCGGATGTCGGAACTCGCCGGCCACGGCCGGGTGATCGGCTTCGACATGGGCGGCACCTCCACCGACGTCTCGCACTTCGCGGGCGAGTACGAGCGGGTGGTGACCACCCAGGTCGCCGGGGTGCGGCTGCGGGCGCCGATGCTGGCGATCCACACCGTCGCGGCGGGCGGCGGCTCGGTGCTCCGCTTCGACGGTGAACGCCTGCGGGTCGGCCCGGACTCGGCCGGGGCCTTCCCCGGCCCCGCCTGCTACCGCAACGGCGGGCCGCTCACCGTCACCGACGCCAACCTGCTGCTCGGCCGGATCCAGGCCGAGCACTTCCCCCGGGTCTTCGGACCGGACGGCGACCAGCCGCTCGACCGCGGACCGACCGAACGCCGGTTCGCCGAACTGGCCGGGGAGATCGGCGACCGTACGGCCGAGGAGGTGGCCGACGGGTTCCTGCGGATCGCGGTCGGCAACATCGCCAATGCGATCAAGCGCATCTCCGTCCAGCAGGGCCACGACGTCACCCGCTACACGCTCACCACCTTCGGCGGCGCGGGCGGCCAGGTCGCCTGTCCGGTGGCCGAGGCACTGGGCGTGCGCACCGTGCTGGTCCCGCCGATGGCCGGGGTGCTGTCCGCCCTCGGCATCGGCCTGGCCGACACCACCGTCCTGCGCGAGCGGGCCGTCGAACGGCCCCTGGCCGAGGAGGAGATGGGCGCCGTGCGGGCCCTCGCCGACGAGCTGGCGCACGCGGCCCTCGGCGAACTGCTCGACCAGGGCGTGCCCCGGGAACGGGTCCGGCTGACCCACCGGGTCCGGCTGCGCTACCAGGGCACCGACAGCACCATCGGCGTCCCGCTGGGCGAACCGGCCGACATGCGAGCCGAGTTCGAGGAGCGGCACCGGGCCACCTACTCCTTCCTGATGGACCGCCCGCTCACCGTCGAGGCCCTCGCCGTCGAAGGCACCGGCCTGACCGAGCGGCCCGCGCTCGACACCCTCTCCCCCGCGCCGGCCCCGGCCGGACCCGTCACCGTCCGCCTGTACACCGGCGGCCGTTGGCACCGGGTCCCGCTGCTGGAGCGCGAGTCGATGCGGGCGCAGGACACCGTCACCGGCCCGGCGGTGATCACCGAGGCCAACGCCACCACCGTGGTGGACGCCGGGTGGCGGGCGACCGTGACCGCGGCCGGGCACCTGCTGGTCGAACAGGTCGGGGCCACCGCCGAGGAGAGCGTCCCGACCCGCGCCGACCCGGTCCTGCTGGAGGTCTTCAACAACCTCTTCATGGCCATCGCCCAGCAGATGGGCGCCCGGCTGGAGTCCACCGCGCAGTCGGTCAACATCAAGGAGCGGCTGGACTTCTCCTGCGCGCTCTTCGACCCGGACGGCAACCTCGTCGCCAACGCCCCGCACATCCCGGTCCACCTCGGCTCGATGGGCACCACCGTCAAGGAGGTCCTCCGCCGGCAGGGTCCGCGGATGCGCCCGGGCGACGCCTACGCCGTCAACGACCCGTACCACGGGGGCACCCACCTGCCCGACGTCACCGTCGTGACCCCGGTCTTCGACCCGGACGGCCGCGACATCCTGTTCCTCGTCGCCTCCCGCGGCCACCACGCCGAGATCGGCGGCATCTCCCCCGGCTCGATGCCCGCCGACAGCCGTGAGATCCACGAGGAGGGCGTGCTCTTCGACAACTGGCCACTGGTGGTGGACGGACGGCTGCGCGAGCAGGAGACCCGGCGGCTGCTCACCGACCCGCCGCACCCCTCCCGCGACCCGGACACCAACCTCGCCGACCTGCGCGCCCAGATCGCCGCCAACCGCAAGGGCGTCGACGAGGTCAACGCGATGATCGAGCACTTCGGCCTCGGCGTCGTCCAGGCCTACATGCGGCACGTCCAGGACAACGCCGAGCAGGCGGTGCGGCGCGCCGTCGACGGCCTCGGCGACGGCAGCCACCGCTACGAGACCGACTCCGGCGCCGTGATCGCCGTCTCGGTGCGCGTCGACCGCCGGGAGCGCGGCGCCACCATCGACTTCGCCGGGACGTCCCCCCAGCTCGCGGGCAACCTCAACGCGCCCTCCGCCGTCGTCACTGCCGCCGTGCTATACGTCTTCCGCACCCTCGTCGCCGACGACATCCCGCTCAACGACGGCTGCCTGCGCCCGCTGCGGATCCTCGTCCCGCCCGGCTCGATGCTCGCCCCCGAGTACCCCGCCGCCGTCGCCGCCGGCAACGTCGAGACCTCGCAGGCCATCGTCGGCGCGCTCTACGGTGCGCTCGGCATCCAGGCCGAGGGCTCCGGCACGATGAACAACCTGACCTTCGGCAACGCGGAGCACCAGTACTACGAGACCATCGCCTCCGGCTCCGGCGCCGGGCCGACCTTCGACGGGGCGGACGCCGTCCAGACCCACATGACCAACTCCCGCCTCACCGACCCGGAGGTCCTGGAGTGGCGGTACCCCGTTCTCGTCGAGGAGTTCGCCGTGCGCCCCGGCAGCGGCGGGGGCGGACGCCGGCACGGCGGCAACGGCGTGCTCCGGCGGCTGAGGTTCCGCGAGGCGATGACGATCAGCGTCCTCTCCGGCCACCGCCGCGTCCCGCCGTACGGCCTCGCCGGCGGCCTTCCCGGCGCGCTCGGCGCCAACCGCGTGCTGCGCCACGACGGAACCGTGGAGGAGGTGCCCGGCTGCGGCAGCGCCGAGCTCGCGGCCGGTGACGCCGTGGAGATCCTCACCCCCGGCGGCGGCGGGTTCGGGCCGCCCCCCGGACCGCACGACGGACCGCACGACGGACCGCAGGCCGGGGACCGGACCACGGCGACCGGTGAGGCCGCGCCCCGGGGAACCGACGAAGGCGACCGGAGGCGGCGATGAACACGGCAGGCGCGGAACCGGCGGACACTGCGCGCAGGGCCCGGTGGTGGTGCCATGGAAGTGCGGACACGATCGGGGACCCGCGACGCCGCGCCCGCGCCCGGGGCGCCGCCCTCCTCCAGGGATGACCGTACGCGAAAGGACGGAACCGTGATGAGCACACACACCACCACGACACCGCTGCGCACCAAGCGCTGGACCCTGCGGCTCGACCTCTTCGAGGAGGGCGACGTCACCAACGTCCATGCCGTTCTCGACACCGGCGACAACACCCTGCACAGCCGCACCACTGCCCACCGCAACCCGCACGACCCGCCGGTTCCGGAGATCGGCGACGAGTACGCGGCCGGCCGGGCCCTGATCGACCTCGGGCAGCAGCTGCTGCGCGCCGGCCGGACAGACGCCGCGGCCAACGGGCACGACGCCGGCTGAGCCCGCGCCCGCCGGCACCCGCCGGGGCCGTCCGGGCGGCCCGGGACCACCGGCCCTACGGCGGGGGCCCATCGGTTCTTCCCGGCACAGCGCGGCAGTTGGTTGACTCCGGTACGACACGGCACCGCGCCGACCGGAGGACCGGTCGCGTGCCCGGGGCCGCGAGACGACGGGACTCCCAGGAGGTTGTGGTGGGCGCGACGGCACCAGCGGTCGGGCACGGCGTGGTCCGATCGGTCACCCGCGATCCGCGGGCCCGCACCACGGTGGTGCGGCTGAGCGGCGAACTGGACATGCTCACCGCGTCCGGCCTCGTCCCGGAGCTCCTGGGACTCGCGGACGAGGGCGACCGGGAGCTCGTGCTGGACCTGTCCGGCGTCAGCTTCTGCGACAGCTCGGGCGCGGACGCCTTCCTGCAGCTGAACCGGCGCCTGTCGAAGGGCACCCGGCTGTTCCTGCGCGGCGTCTCCCGGCAGCCCGCCAAGGTGCTGCGGCTGCTCGGCCTGTACCGGTCCGTGCCGTGCGAGTTCGCCCAGCCCGCCCACCCCTGATCCCGTCCGCCCCGGCCCTCCGCGACCGGCTGTTCATCCGCCCGACACCGGCCGGCCCCGCGCCGGACGCACCGACGGCAGGCGGTGTCCCGGGAGCGTCACGGTCGGGCCACACCCCGGCCGCCGAGGTCGTCCGGCGCCCCCGCACGGGCAGGATCGGGGCGACAGTGCCCGTCCAACAGGAAGGCCTGGACGTGGAATTCACGATACGGCGGACGATCCGCCGACGCGCCCGTCTCCGCATCCTCTGTTCGCTGGCGGTGGTGACCGGCACGGCCGCCTGGACGCTCGTCACCGGCTCCCCGCCGGGGACGGCGCCACTGCTCGCCCTGGCGCTCCTGGCGTCCGCCGGTCTGATCGGGCTCCGCGACCTGGCCCGCCTGAGGAAGCCGTTCCGGCTGCGGATCGACGACGGCGGGATCACCCTGCACGACGCCCGCCTGCCCTGGCACCACGTCGAGTCGGCCGTGCTGTTCCACCCGCCGATCACCGACCGCACGCCCCGCGACCAGGACGACGCCCCGGCGGCCCCGCCCAAGCCCCGGCTGGTGCTCACCCTGGTGCCCGGGGTGGCCCTGCCGCGCAGGCCCGACACGCTCGGCTCCGGCGGGCGGTCCTACACCGTGCTGAACTGCGAGGACCTCGACCAGCCGATCCCCGACCTCGCCGACGCGCTGCGCCGCCACGCCGGGCCCCGGCTGGAGAGCGCCCCTCCCGGCGTCCTCCCGGCCGGCCCGGCGGACGTGGTGGATCCCCGTCGCGGCGGACCGGAACGGGTGTTCACCGCGGGCCGGAACGCCTGGCGCCGCTCGCTCGTGCCGCTGACCGCCGCCACCGCCGTCGCCGTTCCCGTGGCGGTCGTCCTCGGCCCCCCGCTCTGGCCGATCCTCATCCTCGTCGAGACCTACCTGGTGTTCCGGACCGTCCTGCACTGGCGCCGGCCGCTGCGGCTCCGGGTGGGTCCGGCCGGCATCGGGGTCCGTGAGG
Organism: Kitasatospora sp. NPDC004723; assembly: GCF_040609255.1. Taxonomy (NCBI): domain Bacteria; kingdom Bacillati; phylum Actinomycetota; class Actinomycetes; order Kitasatosporales; family Streptomycetaceae; genus Kitasatospora; species Kitasatospora sp. NPDC004723. The sequence continues at coordinate 138,602 of NZ_JBEXJT010000016.1, forward strand.
CGACCGGGCAGGAGGTGTTCCTGCGCTGGGAGCAGCTCTCCGCCGTGACCTGCGGACGGGTGCCGGGGCGCGACGATCGGCTCCCGTGGCTCGCGGTGTACTCGGCGCCGGGCGCCGAACTCGGCATCGATCGGTCCCACACCGTGGACGGCCACCAGATCTACGTGCTGCTGCGTCTGGACCACCTGCCGGACCGGGGCCGGGGCGTCCCCGACGCGATCCGCGCCTTCGCCGCCGACCGCTACGCCGACACCGCCCCGGACTGACCGGGCGGCCGCCGCGGGGAGAACGCCCACCCGGTGCGCGGAACGACCCGGCGCACGCGACAGCGCGGCGGACGGAACAGCCGAGTGCCTTCGGCAGCCCCTGCCCGCCGCCCGTCAGCCGCACGGGGTCGATGACGTGCCCGCCCCACTGGTGGTTCTCGTCCGAGTTGATGGAAGCGGTGGCCTCCGACCCGGGACTCCTTGCCTTTGTCGAGGAGATTCCAGGGTCGCGACCACGTATCAGTGACGCTCCGAGCTCGGGTGCCGACTGCTGGATGAGGGGGCATCGGTTCTCCGGCCGGCGCACCGCCGCTCAGGACGACTCGCGGGCGATCAGCTGCACGGTCATCAGGTCCCGGTCGACCGGTGCCGACTCCGGGTCGGCCACCACGCGGTCGACCAGGTCGGCCAGTTCCTCACCCGAGGTCAGCCGCATCCGGACCGAGCTCAGCCGCGGGCGGAGCAGCCGGGCGAGCAGCAGGTCGTCGGCGCCGACCACGGCCACCGACCGGGGGACGTCCAGGCCGGCGTCCTGAAGGGCGCGCTGAGCGAGCATGGCGTACTCGTCGTTGTAGCCGAACAGGCCGTCCAGGGTGAGTTCGCGGCAGCGGGTGGCGAGTTCGGCGGCGGACTCCTCGGTGTAGTCCAGCGGCAGCGGCTCGACGACGGCGCCGGCGCCGGCCGACTCGGCCACCGCCCGGACGCCCGCCAGCCGGGGTGCGCTGAACAGCGAGAGCGCCGGATCCGCCGGCATCACGACGCCGATCCGGCGACGGCCGCGTTCCAGCAGGTGCGCGGCGGCACTTGCGCCGACCTCGCTCTGGTCCATGATCAGCGCGTGCGCGCCGGCCACCGGCGGCGTGCCGAGGGTGAGCACCGCCCGGGTGCCGGAGCGCAGCAGGATCCGCACGCCGCCGGGGGTGAGCCCGGGGGTGAGGCAGAGCACGGCGGTGGGCCGCAGTTCGGCCCAGGCGCGTGCGGCGGCCTCCCCGCTGCCCGCGGTCGGGCCCAGCAGCACGGGCGTGTAGCCGTGGCGGTGCAGGGCGTCCTGGAGGTCCCGGTAGAAGCCGCTGAACAGCGGGCCGATCGGCACGGCCGAGCCGACCAGCAGCACCAGTCCGGTGCGGCCGGCCCGCAGCGAGCGGGCGGCGGCGTGCGGGACGTAGCCGAGCTGGTCGGCGGCGGCCAGGACCTTGGCCCGGGTCCGTTCGCCGACCCGTCCGCCGGCGGTGTTGTTGAGCACGAAGGAGACCGTGGCCCGGGAGACGCCGGCCAGCCGGGCGACGTCGGCGCTGGTGGGCGGCGGTACGGCGGGGTCGGCGTGGTGTGCGCGATCACTGTCCATAACGGTTCGCATCTTTTCACGTCCGGCTCTGGCCGATGGCGGAAAGCCCTGATAGACATCTGGTTACACGAGTAACCGTTACACGTGTAACCTCGTTCTTGATCCGCCGCCCGGCACCCCCTCCCACCCGTCGGGCACTCCCCCTGGAGGGCAATGTGGCCCTTTCCCCCACCCACGACGTGCCGCAGGACGTCCCGAGATCCGACGGGGAGACCCCGGCACCCGCCTCCCGCGGTCTGCTGCCCCTGCTCTTCACCGGCAACACCGCGATGTACGCGCTCTACCTCGGCGTCGGCAGCGTGCTGCTCCCCCTGCAGATCGAGCACCTCGACCCGGCCCACAAGGTGGCCAACCTCGGCCTCGTCGGCGGGGTGTCCGCGATCTTCGCCACCCTGTTCAACCCGCTCGCGGGCGCCCTGTCCGACCGTTCGGGCCGTCGCAACCCGTGGATCCTGGGCGGCGGCCTGGCCGCGGTGGCCGCGATGGCCCTGCTCGGCAGCGTGAACTCGGTGCTGCTGGTCTGCATCGCCTGGTGCCTCGGCCAGGCGGCGATGAACTTCTACCAGGCCGCGCTCACCTCGGTGGTGCCCGACCGCGTGCCCGTGGAGCGCCGTGGCACCGCCTCCGCCGCCGTCGGCCTCGGCCTGCCGGTCGGCTCCACCCTCGGTGTGCTGGCGGCCTCCGCGCTCTCCGACCACCTCCGCACCGGCTACCTGGTGCTCGGCCTGCTGGTCGCCCTGGCCGCCGTGCTCTTCAGCGGCCTGGCCCGCGAGCGGCGCATGCCCGCCAAGCAGCCCGCGCCGCTGCACGAACAGGCCGCCGCCTTCCTGGGCGTGCTGCGCGAGCCCGACTTCCGCTGGGCGTTCATCGGCCGCGCACTGCTGGTACTGGGCTACTTCGCGGTGGTCGGCTACCAGCTCTACATCCTGCAGGACCACATCCGCCTGCCGGACGGGCTCACCCCGGAGAAGGCCATCGCGATCCTGACCCCGGTCTCGGCGGTCACGATGGCCCTCTCCACGGTGGCCGGCGGTGTGCTCTCCGACCGGCTGGACCGGCGCAAGCTCTTCGTCGGCCTGTCCGCCGCGCTCTCCGCGCTCGCGCTGCTGATCCCGGTGATCAGCCCCTCGTGGCCCGGCATGCTGGTCTTCTCCGCGGTCAACGGCCTCGCGTTCGGCTGCTTCATGGCCGTCGACACCGCGCTGGTCACCATGGTGCTGCCCAAGGCCGAGGACGCCGCCCGCGACATGGGCGTCCTGAACATCGCCAACGCCGGACCGCAGATCGTCGCGCCGTTCGTCGCCTCCGCCGTGGTCGGCCTCGGCGGATACACCCCGCTGTTCCTGCTCGGCGCCGCGCTCGCGGTGGCCGGGGCGCTCGCCGTCCGCCCGATCCGCGGGGTCCGCTGACCCCGCGTCCGCGGAGCCGACGCGCGCGGACCCGACGTCCGCCGACATCACTGTTCGCCCATCGCCAGAAAGGCTGCTCACCCATGAAGTTGCACACCCGGGAATGGGGTACCGGAGACCGCGTCGCGCTCCTGGTGCACGGCATCATGTCCGACCACCGCACCTGGCGGCGGGTCGGCCCGGCACTGGCCGAGCGCGGCTACCGCGTCATCGCCGTCGACCAGCGCGGCCACGGGCAGAGCCCGCGCGGCACCGGAGCGACCCCGCAGGAACGCTACCCCCTGGACGGCTACGCCGACGACCTGGCCGAGACCCTGCCCGCCGGGGCCGAGCTGGCCATCGGTCACTCGCTCGGCGGCATCACCCTGCTGCGCGCGATCGAGCGGCTGAAGCCGGCCCGCGCCGTGTACGTCGACCCGGCCTGGCAGTTCGCGGCGGCCGACGGGGTGGACCCGGAGATGTTCGTGGCCTTCCGGCACGCCACCCGGGAGCAGATCACCTCGATGAACCCGCGCTGGGAGAGCGCCGACGTCGACGTCGAGCTCGCCACCCTCGCCGCCTGGGACCCGGACTCGGCCCTGGCCATGCCCGGCCAGGAGGCCGGTCTGCCGACCGCCCCCGCCGTGCCCTCCCTGGTGGTCCTGGCCGACCGGAGCTTCCTGGTGAGCCCGTCGGACGCCGCGCTGCTGCGCGAGCGCGGCTTCGAGGTGCGCACCGTGCCCGGCGCCGGGCACACCGTCCACCGGGACGACCACACCGGCTTCATGGCCGCGCTGGAAGGGTGGATCTGAGCCGTGAACCACGGGAAGAAGAACCTCAGGGAGACCGCCGTGACCGCCGACGCCCGCCGTGAGGCCGCCGTCGAGGCCGCCCTCGCACGGCTGGACCTGCCCGCCAAGGTCGCCCTGCTGGCCGGGGCCGACATGTGGTCGCTGCCGGCCAACGAGGAGATCGGCCTCGGCCGGCTGGTGATGTCCGACGGCCCCGCGGGCGTGCGCGGCGAGCAGTGGACCCCCGACGACCCGTCCGTCGCACTGCCCTCGCCGACCGCGCTGGCCGCCACCTGGGACCTCGACCTGGTCCGCCGGGCCGGCCGCCTGCTCGCCCAGGAGGCCCGGCGCAAGGGCGCCCACGTGGTGCTCGCGCCGACCGTCAACCTGCACCGCGGCCCCCGCGGCGGACGCCACTTCGAGTGCTACTCGGAGGACCCGCTGCTCACCGGCGAGCTCGGCGCCGCCCTGGTCCGCGGTGTCCAGGAGGGCGGGGTCGGCACCACGCCCAAGCACTTCGTCGCCAACGACTCGGAGACCGACCGCTACACCGTCGACGTCCGGGTGGACGAGCGCACCCTGCGCGAGCTGTACCTGGCGCCGTTCGAGACGATCGTGAAGAAGGCCCACCCGTGGGGTCTGATGGCCGCCTACAACGCGGTCAACGGCCCGACCATGAGCGAGCACACCGAGCTCAACAACACGGTGCTGCGGGAGGAATGGGGCTTCGACGGCATCCTGGTCTCGGACTGGACCGGGGCCCGCGACACCGTACGGGCGGCCCTCGGCGGCCTGGACGTCGCGATGCCCGGCCCGGCCACCGTCTACGGCGAGCACCTCGTCGAGGCGGTCCGCACCGGACTGGTGCCCGAGGAGGTCGTCGACGAACTGGCCCGCCGCGTCCTGCGCCTGGCCGCCCGGGTCGGCCTGCTGGCCGGGGCGCCGGCCGCCGTGGCCGCGGAGGACCTGCCGGCGCCGATCGACGGCGAGGCGCTGGTGCGCGAGCTGGCGGCGCGCTCCTTCGTCCTGCTGCGCAACGAGGGCGGCGTGCTGCCGCTGGACCCGGCGCCCGCGTCGCTGGCGCTGATCGGAGCGGCGGCGGCCGAGGCCCGGATCGGCGGGGGCGGCAGCGCACAGGTCTTCCCGACCAGGGTGGTCAGCCCGCTGGAGGGCCTGCGCGCCGCGCTGGGAGAGGGCACCGAGCTGGTCCACGCGATCGGCTCCGACCCCCGGACCTTCCTGCCCCCGGCCGCCTTCCCCCGCACCGCCGAACTGCTGGGCGCCGCAGGGTCGCTGGGCACGGCGCCGCTGGCGGACGGCAGCGTCCGCTGGCTGGGCGCGCTGCCCGGCGGCGTCGAGTTCGCCGACCTCCGCGAGGTCCGGATCACCGGCGTCCTGACCGCCGGCACCGCCGGTACGCACCAGCTGGCCGTGCGCGGCGTCGGCCGGTTCAGGCTGGAGGCGGACGGCGAGCCGCTCTTCGACGGACTTCTGCTGCCCGAGGGCGAGGACCCCGCCGCGGCCTTCCTCAACCCCCCGGAGCACCGCGTCGAACTGACCCTCGCCGAGGGCCGGCCGGTCACGGTCACGCTGACGTACACGATGCCGGAGGCGGGCGGCTTCGCCGGCTTCGGCCTGGTCTCCTTCGCACTCGGCCACGCCGCGCCGTCCGCCTCCCCGGAGGAGCTGATCGAGCAGGCCGTCGCGGCCGCCCGGGCGGCCGAGGTCGCGGTCGTCGTGGTCGGCACCACCGAGGAGGTGGAGAGCGAGGGCGTCGACCGGGCCGGTCTGCGGCTGCCCGGCCGCCAGGACGAGCTGGTCGCCCGGGTCGCGGCGGCCAATCCGCGCACCGTGGTCGTGGTCAACGCAGGCGCGCCGGTGCTGATGCCGTGGCGCGACTCGGTGGCGGCCGTCCTGCTCGGCTGGTTCCCCGGCCAGCAGGCCGGCGAGGCCCTGGCCGACGTGCTGCTCGGCACGGTCGAACCGGGCGGCCGACTGCCCACCACCTGGCCCGCCGAGGAGGCCGACTGCCCGGTCTGGGAGGTCGTGCCCACCGAGGGCCGGCTGGACTACTCCGAGGGCCTGTTCATCGGCTACCGGGCCTGGCAGCGCCGGGCCGGCGCCGCACCCGCGTACTGGTTCGGGGCCGGCCGCGGCTACACCGGCTGGGCCTACGAGAGCCTGGAGGCGCGGCCGGTGAACGGCTCCGCCGAGACCCTGGCCGAGGTCGTCGTCCGGGTGCGCAACACGGGCGGACGGACCGGCCGCGAGGTGGTGCAGGTCTACCTCGCCACCGACGGCTCGGACCGCACCCGCCCCGACCGCCAACTGGCCGGTTTCGCGGTGGTCGAGGCCGAACCGGGCGGCGTCGCCACCGCGCGGATCACCCTCCCGCGCCGGGCGGTGCAGAGCTGGGACAGCACGGCGCGCGCCTGGCGCGACAACCCGGGCGTGCACACCGTCGAGGCCGGCCCCTCGGCGGGAGACCGGCCGCTCGCCCTCGCCCTGACCGTCCCGCACAGCTGACACCGCGGCGGACGCAACTCCCCCGGTCCCGACCGGGTCCGGCGAACGCGCAGGCGCCACCCCGCTTCCCGCGGGGTGGCGCCTGTGTCGTCGCCGTGTCGGCGCCGCGTCGTGCGCGGTCACCGGCTCCGGTGGTTACAGGATGACGTCGAAGACCGACGTCCAGCCGGTGCCGACCAGTGTGCGGCCGCTCGGTAGGAAGTCGTACATCTCACCGTTCCGGGTGATGCCGACCGCCTCCGCCGCGCCGTCGTTGTTGAAGTCGCTGACGAACGGGTTCCACTCCCCGGGCCAGAAGCCGTTGCCCCAGAAGTAGCGGGGGCCGAAGCTGGTGCTCTGGGCGTCGCTGGTGTTCGGGAAGATGTAGAGGTCGCCGCCGTCGGTGCGGCCGATGATGTCGGGCTTGAAGTCGCCGTTGACGTCCGCGATCCGGATGGTGATCCAGTTGGCGGGCCACCAGCCGTTGCCGATGAAGAAGCGGTTGCCGAGGGTGGAGGTACCGGTGCCTCCGGTGCCCGGGTAGACCCAGAGCTCGCCGCCGCTGTCGCGGGCGACGACGTCGGTCTTCCCGTCTCCGGTGACGTCGCCGAACGCCAGCGTGGTGTAACCGCCCCAGCCGGTGCCGATCAGCGTCCGGGCACCGACCGTGCTGGTGCCGGAGTTGCCGGTCCCGGAGTAGAGCCACATCTCGCCCTCGCGGGTGAGGCCGATGATGTCGGTGTGCCCGTCGTTGTTGAGGTCGGTGACGTAGACGTTGGTCCAGTACTCGCGCCACCAGCCGTTGCCGGCGAAGTACCGGCCGCCGAAGGTGGAGGCGCCGGAGCCGCCGCTGCCGGGGTAGACCCAGACGTCGCCGCTGGCGTCGCGGGTGAGGATGTCGGTCCTGCCGTCCGCGTTGAAGTCGGGCCGGCCCTGGGTACCGCTGGTCCACTGGCCCTGGCCGACGGCGTTGTAGATCACCAGGACGCCGTGTTCGAGCAGCATCGCGTAGGAGTTGGGCTTGCCGTGGGTACGGGAGCTCCAGAGCGCCTTGGAGCCGTCGGCGCTGTAGACGACCAGGTTGCCGTCGGCCTGCATCCGGGCGAACGCGTTCGGGTTGCCACCGGTGTTGGAGGCCCAGAAGGGCTTGCCGGCCTTGGTCAGCACGAGGTTGCCGTCGGCCTGCATGGTGAGCTTGGCGGTTCCGGTGGCGTACTCCTGGCCGGAGGTCAGATTGGTACCGGAGGGGATCCGGGCGCCGACCACGCCGTCGATGGACCAGCCTCCGGAGAACGTCCAGACGACCCCGGCCGAGGCCTGGCCCCACCAGGCGAACAGGGTGTTGTCGGCCTTGCGCGCCCACAGGTCGGGGACGCCGTCGCCGCTGATGTCGCCGACCGAGCCGACGGTGGGCCAGAGCTCCTTGGTGACGCCGTAGCCGACCTTGACGCGGTCCTTGGTGCCCCAGGTGGCCAGGTCGATGACGCCGTTGGCGTCCTTGCTGCCGAAGGTGCGCAGGATGTCGCCGTTGGTCTCGTCGCGCAGCCAGAGGTCCGGGACACCGTCCCCGTTGAGGTCGCCGGGGGCGATCACGGTGAACTTGTCCCAGTCGTCACCGCCGACCAGGACCGGGTCGGCGTTGTCCAGGTAGCCGTCGCGCGCACCGTAGTAGGCCCAGAGCAGCTTGCCGTCGCGCACCAGCAGGTCGGGGATCTTGTCGCCGTTGAGGTCCCCGGGCGACAGGATCTGGGCATTGGCGTTCTGCCAGTGGTCGTTGCCGGACGGGCAGGTGCCCTCGGGATCGGCGACCGGGCAGTAGACCTTGAGTTCCTGCTTCCTCTTGCCGAAGTTGACGGTCGCGGTGCCGAGGCCGTTGTTGGGGTAGGTCCACAGCTTGCGGCGCTTGTCGACGTTGTCGTACTCCAGGGTGACGAGGTCGTTGTAGCCGTCCTCGCCCCAGTCGCCGGAGTAGGTGATCCGGGGGTCGGTGAAGGTCAGGCCGCCGTTGGTGGCGGAGGAGAACTGGCCGTTGCCCTGGCCCGCGTAGGTGAGCAGGGTGCCGTTGGAGTCGACGCTCCAGATGTCCTTGTGGCCGTCGCCGTTCAGGTCGTACGGCTCGTCGCGGTCCTGCGAGCGGCCGGCGTAGAACAGGTAGGTCGCGGTGTCGGAGCGGTTGCCGGCGGCGTCCTGGCTGAAGGCGTGCACGAAGTGCGGGCCCACGCCGGAGGGCTTGAGCGAGATCTTCGCAGTGCCGCCGGCGGCGGGGGCGTCCACCGTCTTCACGGACTGGTCCCAGTCGGTGTAGTAGCCGTAGCGCACGACGTCGTCGACGCCGTTGGAGGCGATGGTGAAGTCACCGGGGTTGCGGGCTTTGCCGGTGCCGGCGGGCCAGCCGTTGTCGCCGTTGGGGAAGGCCGAGGAGTCGATCTTCGGGGCCCTGGCGGGGCGGGT
>NZ_JBEXJT010000017.1:0-140982 GCF_040609255.1 Kitasatospora sp. NPDC004723
CCCGGTTACATTCCGAACCCGGAAGCTAAGCCTCACAGCGCCGATGGTACTGCAGGGGGGACCCTGTGGGAGAGTAGGACGCCGCCGAACAAATTGTGAGAAGAACCCCCGCCGGTTATCCGGCGGGGGTTCTTTGCGTTTCCCGCCAACGTGTCGTCACGACATGCCGAGCGAGATCATATGTGATTCTTGTCATGCGGGAGAGGGCAGAACCGTTTCGGCGTGGGGGGTGGGGCCCAGTTAGCATGTGAACACCCTCCTAGCTCGAAAGATGGACTTGTGACTGTCAACGACGACGTGTTCACGGACTGGAAGAACCGCGAGGAGATCGCGGAGTCGATGATCCCGATCATCGGCCGACTGCACCGGGAGCGGGACGTCACCGTCCTGCTGTACAGCCGTTCCCTGGTGAACAAGTCGGTGGTCAGCATCCTGAAGACCCACCGGTTCGCCCGCCAGATCGCCGGCGAGGAGCTCTCGGTCACCGAGACGCTGCCCTTCCTGCAGGCGCTGACCACCCTGGATCTCGGTCCTTCCCAGATCGACCTCGGCATGCTCGCCGCCACCTACCGCGCGGACAGCCGCGGTCTCTCGGTGGAGCAGTTCACCGCCGAGGCCGTCGCCGGTGCCACCGGTGCCAACAAGATCGAGCGCCGCGAGTCGCCGCGTGACGTGGTCCTCTACGGTTTCGGCCGGATCGGCCGCCTGGTGGCCCGTCTGCTGATCGAGAAGGCGGGTTCCGGCAACGGCCTGCGTCTGCGGGCCATCGTCGTCCGTGGCGGCGGCGACCAGGACATCGTGAAGCGCGCCTCGCTGCTGCGTCGCGACTCCATCCACGGGCAGTTCCAGGGCACGATCACCGTCGACGAGGCGAACAACACGATCGTCGCCAACGGCACCGAGATCAAGGTGATCTACGCCAACGACCCGTCCGAGGTCGACTACACGGCGTACGGCATCCGGGACGCCATCCTGATCGACAACACCGGCAAGTGGCGGGACCGCGAGGGTCTCTCGAACCACCTCCGTCCGGGCATCGAGAAGGTCGTCCTGACGGCCCCGGGCAAGGGCGACGTGCCCAACATCGTGCACGGTGTCAACCACGACACCATCAAGCCGGACGAGCAGATCCTCTCCTGCGCCTCCTGCACCACCAACGCGATCGTCCCGCCGCTGAAGGCGATGGAGGACGAGTACGGCGTGCTGCGCGGCCACGTGGAGACCGTCCACTCGTTCACCAACGACCAGAACCTCCTGGACAACTACCACAAGGCCGACCGTCGTGGCCGCTCGGCACCGCTGAACATGGTGATCACCGAGACCGGTGCCGCCTCGGCCGTCGCCAAGGCGCTGCCGGACCTCAAGGCGAAGATCACCGGCAGCTCGATCCGCGTGCCGGTGCCGGACGTCTCGATCGCCATCCTGAACCTCCAGCTGGCCCGCGAGACCACCCGCGAGGAGGTCCTCGACTACCTCCGCAACGTGTCGCTGACCTCGTCGCTGAAGCGCCAGATCGACTTCACCACCGCCCCCGACGCGGTGTCGAACGACTTCATCGGCTCGCGCCACGCCTCGATCGTCGACGCCGGTGCCACCAAGGTCGAGGGCGACAACGCGATCCTCTACCTGTGGTACGACAACGAGTTCGGCTACTCCTGCCAGGTGATCCGGGTCGTCCAGCACGTCTCGGGCGTCGAGTACCCGACGTACCCGTCCCCGGCGGTCTGATCCGTAGGACGCACGACGCACAACGCCCGTGGGGCGGCAACCGGTCTCCGGTTGCCGCCCCACAGGCGTTTTCGCGGGCGGGTGGGAAGGGATGTTGGAGGAGTGTTCACGTCCGCTTGACCTGCTGCTTCACCAGGACGGACGAGATGGCGAGGAGGTGGAGTCCGGGACCCGGATGCTGGATTAATGGTCTATACCAATGGGGTACTGTGGCCCGTGGAGCTGTCAGAAACACGGCTGTGGGGGCCATATGACTGTTCAACATGTATCTCCTGTTTCCTTGTTGTCCTCTTCCTCTTCCGAATCTCCTGAACAACCGCCGCACCTGCCGCAACCGCCGGACGACCAGGAGTTGTACTGGTACTTCGGTCCGCAGCGCAGGTGGGTGCTCGTCGCCAGTTCGGCGGCGTTCGTGTTCACCGCCGCGACGATGCTGACGTTCGCGCTGCGGACGCCGGCGCTGTGGGTGTTCCTGGCCGTGCTCGCGCTCAACGTCGTCGCGCTGGCGCTGTCGTCCGTGAACAGCCTGCGCCAGCGGCGGCTCACCCGGCAGTCCCACGAGGTGCTGGTGCACGCGTGGGCGCCGGAGGAACTGCCGACCGTCGACCTGTACCTGCCGACCTGCGGTGAGCCGCTGGACGTCCTGGAGAACGCCTACCGGGCGGTCGCCCGGGTGGACTGGCCGGGCGCGCTGACGGTGTGGGTGCTCGACGACGCCGACCGGGCCGAGGTCGCCGAGCTGGCCGCCGCGCACGGCTACCGGTACGTGGTGCGGCCCGACCGCGGGCACCTCAAGAAGGCCGGCAACCTCAACCACGCGCTCACCCTGAGCAGCGCCGAGCTCATCGCCATCCTCGACGCCGACTTCGCGCCGCGGCCGGACTTCCTGCGCCACCTCGTCCCGTACTTCGCGGACCCGCGGATCGGCATCGTGCAGAGCCCGCAGTGCTTCGACACCGACGAGACGATGAGCTGGATCGAGCGCGCCGCCGGTGCCGCGCAGGAATGGTTCTTCCGCTGGATCCAGCCCTCCCGCGACGCCAGCGACGCGGCCATCTGCTGCGGCAGCAACGCCGTCTACCGGAGGGCCGCGATCGACGAGGCCGGCGGCTTCGCGCGGCTCGACCACAGCGAGGACCTCTTCACCGGCCTCGGCCTGTACGCCAAGGGGTACCGCACGCTGTACGTCCCGGTGCTGGTCGCCAAGGGCACCTCGCCGGACAACCTCGCCTCGTACGTCAACCAGCAGTACCGCTGGGCGATGGGCAACCTGCACCTGCTCGGCTCGCCCGAGCTCAAGCGGATCGGCGCGCCCTGGCGGATGCGGCTCTGCTTCTACGAGGGCATCGTCGGCTACATGGCCGCCGCCGTGAACATCTTCGTCGCGCCGCTGCCGCCGCTGGTGATGATGTTCTTCTACCCGGACCAGATCCGGCCCTGGCACGTGCTGCCGATGCTCGCGCCGCTCTGGCTCTGGCACGTGCTGCTGCCCAGGGTCAGCCGGACCCGCTGGCGGATCGAGGTGATCCGCTCCAACGTGCTGATGAGCGTCGCCGCCGGTGTCGCGTTCTGGCACACGCTGCGCGGACGCAGCGCCGCCTGGGTGCCGACCGGCGCGGCGGGAGCGGCCGGCGCCGCCGGTGCCGCCGGTGGGCAGGCCCCGGCCGCGGGCGGCAAGCCCCGGTCCGGCGGGATGGCCCGCAAGGTGGTCCTGCTCTCGCTCGGCTGGCTCTGCGCCTCGCTCGGCGCCGGCGCCCTCGGTCTCGCCCTGGCCGTCGCCGGGTACGGCTGGGCGCCCAACTGGGGCCTCGGCCTCTACCTCGTGGTGCAGGCCCAGATCGGCCTGCCGCTGATCCGTGATCTCCTCGGCGAGCTGCGCGGCGGCGCCCGCCGTGACGCCGCCGCCGACGGGCCGAAGGCGTCCCGGATCGGCATGCTGCCCCGTCGGTGGCCCGAGGGCCTGGCGGCCACCGCCGCCCTCGTGCTCACCGCTCTGCTCGCGTCCGGCTGGGTCCGCCCGATGCTGCCCTGGCTGGGTTGAAAGGTCGTCGCCTTCCATGCCGTCGTCACCGATACCGACACCGTCACCGATACCGACACCGTCACTGTCACCGTCGGGCACCGACCCGGGTACCGACCCGGCCGTCCCCGAGCTGCGGCCGGACGCCTTCACCATCCCCGGCCGGAGCGCCGGCGCCGTCTCCCGGGGTTCCGATGCCCCGGGCCCGGCGCCCCGCCGGGCCGGCTTCCGCCCCGACATCGAGGGCCTGCGCGCGGTCGCCGTGCTCGCCGTGCTCGCGTTCCACGCGGCCGTCCCCGGCCTGGCCGGCGGCTTCGTCGGCGTGGACGTCTTCCTCGTCATCTCCGGCTACCTGATCACCGGCCTGCTGCTGCGCGAGGCCACCACCACCGGCCGGATCCGGCTCGGCGAGTTCTTCTCCCGCCGGGCCCGCCGGCTGCTGCCCTCGGCGGCGATCGTGCTCGGCGCGGTGGCCCTGTTCGGCGCCTGGCTGACCGTGCCACTGCGCCGCGCGGACCTGGAGTACGACGTGCTGGCGGCGGCGTTGTCCGTCGGCAACTGGCGCTTCGTCGCGCAGCAGACCGACTACCTGGCCGCCGGACGGGACGAGAGCCCGCTGCTGCACTTCTGGTCGCTGGCCGTCGAGGAGCAGTTCTACCTGGTCTGGGGCCCGCTGCTGGCGCTGACCGCCTACCTGGTGCTGCGGGTCGTGCGGCGTGGACGGGCGGACGGGCGCGGGCGGGCGGTGCGGCCGGTCGCGGCCGGGCTCGCCGCCGTGCTGACGGCCGGGTCCTTCGCGCTCTCGCTGCGCTGGACGCACGACTCCGTCTCGCTCGCCTACCTCGGTACGCCCTCCCGGGTGTGGCAGTTCGGGGTCGGCGCGCTGCTCGCCCTGCTGCCCTGGCACCTGCTGAGCGGTCCGCGCGTGCTGCGCGTGCTGGTCGGCTGGGGCGGGGCGGCGGCCGTCGTCGGGTGCGTGCTGGCGTACGACAACACGACCCCGTACCCGGGCTGGGCGGCGCTCGTCCCGACCCTCGGCACGGCCGCCGTGATCCTGGCCGGCACGCCCGGGCGGGACGGGGCCGCGGCGCCCGGGTTCGGGGTGGACCGGGTGCTCGGCCTGCGCGTGCCGCGGGCGATCGGCCGGCTCTCCTACAACCTGTACCTGTGGCACTGGCCGGTGCTCGTGCTCGTCGGCGCGAAGTTCGGCCCGCTGGACTGGCCGGTGAAGGTGGCGCTCACGGCCGCCGCCGCGCTGCCCGCCGCGGCCGTGCTGCGCTGGGTCGAGCGACCGCTGCGGCACAGCCGGACGGTCTCCGAACTCCCGCGCCGCGGCCTCTCGTTGGGCCTCGCCTCGGTGGTCATCCCGGTGGTACTGGCGCTGGTGGTCGGCTCGGGCACGCTGCGGCTGCTCGGCCCGGCCGCGCCGGTCGACCTGCAGGGCCTGCCGCCCGGCTCGGCGGACGGCACCTCGCTGCTGGTGCGCACCGCGGCGCAGACCAGGAGTCCCGCGGTGGTGCCGGACGCCGTCCAGGCCCGCAAGGACTTCCCGCCGGACGGCGAGTGCGAGGTCGCGCCGACCGCCGTCACCAGCCCCGACTGCCGCTTCGGCGTGATCGGCAGCCCGGACCGGATGGTGCTGCTCGGCGACTCGCACGCCGGCCAGTGGTTCTCCGCACTGCTCGCGCTCGCCGCCGAACGGCGGTGGGAGCTGGAGGAGTTGGTGAAGCAGGGCTGCCCGCTGCCGGAACTCTCGGTGGTCAACCCGCAGTTGGGCCGCACCTACCGCGAGTGCGACACCTGGCGGGCGAACGCGCTGACCCGGTTGACGGAGGGGCCCAAGCCCCGCCTGATCGTGGTCTCCACCCTCAACCGGTACACCGACGACCGCGAGCTGCTGCTCCAGGGCTGGGAGCGGACCCTCTCCCCGCTGCGTGAACTCGGCGTTCCGATCGTCTACGTGAGGGACACTCCGATCCCGGGGACGGACGTGCCGGCCTGCGTGTCCGGCCACACCGACGATCCGTCCGCCTGCGAGTTCCCGCGCGACAAGGCGCTGTGGGCGGACCCGCTCGCCGACGAGATCGCGGCCGGCCGGATGCCGGGCGTGCGCAGCGTGTCGGTGAACGACGTCATCTGCTCCGGCAACGGCCGCAGTTGCCCGGCGGTGCTGGAGCGCATCCTGCTCTACCGGGACGACGCGCACCTCACCAACGTGGCTGCCGTGGTGCTCACGCCGCGCCTGGAGCGGCTGTTGACGGAGTCCGGCGCCCTGCCGCCGAAGGCCGCGTCCGCCGCGCCGCCGCCGGCCGCCGCGCCGCCGGTCACCGCGGACGGCTGGACGCAGCTGCTGCGCGACGACTTCGACGGCCCGGCCGGCAGCCGCCCGTCCGAGGCCGACTGGCAGTACGACCTGGGCACGTGCTACCCGGGCTGCCCGGCGCCGCAGTGGGGGACGGGCGAGATCGAGACCATGACGGACTCGACCGCGAACGTCCGGCTGGACGGCCGCGGCGCCCTGGAGATCGTGCCCACCCGGGACGCCGACGGGCGCTGGTCGTCCGGGCGGATCGAGTCGCGCCGCGCCGACTTCGCCCCGCCGCCCGGCGGTGTGCTGCGGATCGAGGCCGGGATCGCCCTGCCCGACGTGACCGGCCCGGCCGCGGCCGGTTACTGGCCCGCCTTCTGGACCCTGGGCGGCGAGCTGCGCAACGGCTACACGGGCTGGCCGGCCGTCGGCGAGCTGGACGTCATGGAGCAGGTCAACGGCCGGGACGCGGTGTTCGGCACGATGCACTGCGGCGTCCTCGACGGCGGCCCCTGCCAGGAGCCGCGCGGTCTGGGCTCCGGGGACCAGCCCTGCGGCGCCGAGTGCCGCACCGGCTTCCACCGCTACGCGGTCGAGGTCGACCTGCGGCCGGGCGCGGAGCAGGTCCGCTGGTACCTGGACGGCCGGGAGCACCACCGGGTCACCGCCGCGCAGATGGACCGGGCGACCTGGGACCGGGCGGTCGGCCGCGGGCTGTTCCTGATCCTCAACGTCGCCGTCGGCGGCAACCTGCCCGGCGCGTTCGGCGGCGCCGTCACCCCGGCCACCGAACCCGGGCACCCGATGCGCGTCGACTACGTCTCCGTCGCCACGAAGCCGTAGCCGGGACAGCGAACGAACAGGCCCCGGGCCGGGGAGCGCACCGCTCCCCGGCCCGGGGCCTGTCGTCGGTCGGGGGCGGTCAGCCCCAGTTGCCGACCAGCGGGGTCCCGTTGGTGGTGACCGCCGCCCGGTAGACGGTCACGTCGCTGCCGACGGCCGCGCCGGAGAACGACCCGTCGGACGGGCGGTAGACGCCGATGCTGTCGATGCCGGTGCCGTCCCAGTCGCCCTTGACCGGGATGTCGCCGAGGTTGCCGTACGTGATGTCCTGGACGTTCTCGGTCTCGTTGGAGTTGTTCAGGTGGAAGATCCGCGTCTGCGGGTCGTAGACCGCGACGGTGGTCGTGCCGTTGCCGTCCCAGTCGCCGACCAGCGGCTTCCAGTCGGGGTTGCCGAGCTTGATCGGGTACTTGACGGTGGCGTTGTCGTCGGAGAGGTAGAAGAACTGGTCGGACGGGCGGTAGACGCCGATCGTGGTCTTCCCGCGCCCGCTCCAGTCCCCGACGACCGGGATGTCACCGGTGTTGCCGTACTTCACCGGGGTGCCGAAGGTGCCGTCGGGGCCGGGCAGGAAGAACTCCCGCGTGCTGGGGCGGTAGTAGCCGATGGTGTCGACGCCCGGTCCGTTCCAGTGGCCGACCAGCGGGACGTCGTCCTGGGCGCCGAGGGTGGCCCGGGCGATCGTGACCCCGTTGTGGGACGTCTGGGTGACGCTGCGGTCGGCCGCCTGGTACACGCCGACGGAGGAGGGGCGGCGGGTGGGGGTGGCGTTGACGATCGCCCGGCCGGCCGCCTGCTCGTGGGCGGCGGTCAGCGGCAGGGTGGCCGCCGTGTTGTCCACCCAGCGGAAGGGGTGCAGGTAGACGACGCGCGGGTCCTGCGCCGCGACGGCCTCGTACTCGGCGTTGAACGCGGCCATCTGCGCGTCGGTCTTGTCGCCGCAGCCCGTCGAGCCCTTGTGGACCTCCGGGTAGAGCATGAGGTGCTGGTTGGCCGAGGTCAGCTTGGACCGCAGCTTCTCCAGCAGGTTCTGGACGGTGTCGCGCCCCTGGCAGTACCGGTTGAAGCCGACGATGTCGGCTTGCGTGGGGGCAAGGTTGAGCCCGGGGCCCGTCAGGATGTCGCCCTCGGCGTAGTCGAAGATCAGCAGCTTGTCGGGGAAGGCCGCCCGCACCAGCTTGGCCTGCTGCTCGGCCTGGGCGGGGCTCATCCGGTGGTAGTAGGCCTCGTCGGTGAGGTAGACGGCGCCGATCTTGTCGAGGTTGGCGCCGATCCGCTTCTTCAGGTCGTCGAGGTTCTTGGTGACCACGTCGTCCGGCTTGGGCGTGAGGACGGGGTCAATGCCCGGGGTGACGGTTTCGGGGTTGACACCGAGGACGCAGGAGACGGGCAGGCAGCGGTCCAGGAAGTCCAGCGAAACGTCGTCCGCGTCGCGCCCGTAGCCGTTGAAGTTGGTCCAGCCCGCGAATTCGCGGGTGTAGTCCGGGTGGATCGTCCCGAGGGGCTCCACGGCGCCGTAGTACCCGTAGTAGCCGAGTCCGCCGAGCATGGAGATCCGCAGGTCGTCGACGGTGGTGACCCGGCCGGGGGCGGTGGTGTGCGAGCCGAGGACGACGTAGCCGTCGCGGGGCAGTTCGGCAGTGGTGGCGCCGGTGAAGACGGTGGTCCCGTTGACGGTCACGGTGGCGAGCTTCTCCGGCCCGGTCGCCAGGGTCAGGGAGACCTCGTAGGAGGGGGCGGCCGGCACGGTCGGGACCGGGAGGGTGAGGGTGGTGCCGCCCTGGTGGAGAGCGAGCCCGCCGTTCGCCTGCACGCGCAGGCCGAGCGCGACGTCGGGCGCGTCCACGGCGCCGGTGCCGTTGCTCGCGCGGCTCACCGCGAGGGAGGCCCAGTCGGTGCCGGTGGTGCTGCCGACGACGGGCGTCAGCTTGGCGCGCACGGTGTAGTCGCCGTCGAGGTTCGCGGTGGCGGGCTTGGTGAGGCGCACCGCGGCGGTGCCCTTGGGGAAGGAGAGGACGTTGGGGTGGGCGGGGGAGTTGACCTGCACGGCGCCCGGGACGGGGTTGGTGATGAGCCCGTTGACCCCGGATTCGGCGGCGTAGTTGCCGGAGAGCAGGCTCGGCTGGCGGGCGCTCAGGTCCTGGTTCAGGCCGAAGTCGGCGGTGGTGGAGGGGGCGCCGTCGAAGGTGTCGACGAGCGGTCTGGCGGTGGCGCCGGCGGAGGTGTCGATGCGGCTGACCGACAGGCCGTGTCCGGCGTCGTCGCCGAAGGTGGTGACCTTGGAGGGGTCGGCCTGGAGGTAGGCGCCGAGGTAGAGGAAGGCGCTGCTCGGCCAGCGGGTGACCGAGGGCGGGGCGGTGGCGGTGAGCGTGGTGCCGTTGACGGTCAGCGTGACCGTGCGGTCCGCGCCGGTGGAGACGGTGAGGGAGACCGTGTAACTGGTGGCTGGGGTGACCTGGCCGGACCAGAACGCGGTCTCGCCCCCGCCGCCGTGGTACAGGGCGAGCTCGCCGTTCGACTTCACGGTGAGGCCGAGGTCGACGTCGGCGTTGGTGACGTAGCCGGCGCTGCGGTGGCTGCGGCTGAGGACGATCGAGGCCCACTCCTGGCTGGTGGTGTCACCCACCGAGGGGTCGACCACCGTGGAGACGGTGTACGTGCCGGTCTCGTCCGCGACGGCGGGCGCGCCCAGCATCACGGCGGAGATGCCGTTGCCGAACACCAGGCGGTCGGGCCGGTCCGGCCGGCTGACCTGGACCACCTGTGAGCCCGCGGGCTCGGCGGTCCACCAGCGGCCGGAGACCCGGGTGTAAGAGATCGCGTGCTCTCCGGCCGGCGGCGACTGACGGGCGGTGAGGTCGTTGTCGAGCCCGCCGTTGAGTCCGTAGAACGGGGCGGTGGCGAGCGCGGGGCTCTGCTGGAAGGTGTCGTGGAAGGCACGGGTGGCGGTCAGGTTCGCCGGCTTCGGCGGCGGCTTCGGCGCGGCGTCGGCGACGGCCGTGGCGCCGCCCGGCCCCGCGGGTATCAGCGCCAGGGTGAGGGCGGTGGCCGCGGCACCGAGGGCGCCGCGGACACGTGGGGTGAGAATCACCGGGTCTCGCTTCCGATCTCTCGTCCGGCCCGGCCGGACCTGATCGGGCCCGGTCGCCGGAGCGTCGGATCGGCGGTGCGGGCGCGCCGCCGATCGGGCGGACACACCGGCGCACCGCGCGCGGCGCACCCATCCCCGGGCGGATCATAGAGGACGGACACGAACCTTTGGCAGGGGTGCGCGCGCTCACCGGGCTTGAGCAAAAGGGTGATTGAAGGAGCATCGGGAGTTTTGCCGCAGCTGCGGCCCGCCGCTCCCCGGGAGCCGGCCCGCAGTCAGGACGCCGGGGCGGGCGGGAAGGGCACGGGATAGGCCTCGGCGAAGTCGGCGGAGCGGGCCACCTCGCGCCACCTGGTGTCCTCGTCGAGCAGCCGGTGGCCCTGGGCGATGGAGGCCTCGGCCGCGTAGGCCCCGATCGGCAGGTGCTCGGGGACGTCGTGCCGCTTGGCCACCCGGACGAGGATCTCGGCGGCCCGGACCGGGTCGCCGGCCGCACCCGCCCCGCTCTGCCGCATGCGCGCGTTCATGGCGCCGACCGTCTGCGCGTACGCCTCCGGGACGTCGTGGACGGTCATCGAGGAGCCGGCCCAGTCGGTGCGGAACCCGCTGGGCTCGACCACCAGCACCTTCACGCCGAAGGGGGCGGTCTCGGCGCGCAGTACGCGGCTGAACCCGTCGATGGCGAACTTGGCCGCCTGGTACGAGCCGAGGCCCGGGGAGCCGCCGACCCGGCCGCCGACCGAGGAGAACTGCACCACCAGCCCGCCCCGCTGCTCGCGCAGCAGCGGGATCGCGGCCTTGGTGACGTGGTAGACGCCCCAGAAGTTGGTCTCGAACTGCGTGCGGAAGTCGGCGTCCTCGGTGGTCTCGATCGGCGAGACGTTGGCGTAGCCGGCGTTGTTCACCAGCACGTCGATCCGGCCGAAGCGGGCGTGCGCCTCGGCGAGGGCGGCCCGGGCGGCCGACGGGTCGGTGACGTCGAGCCGGAGGGGGAGGATTCGCTCGCCGAACTCCTCGAAAAGATCGGCCAGTTGCTCGGGTCGACGGGCGGTCGCGGCGACCCGGCCGCCGGCCTGGAGGGCCGCGCGGGTGAGGGTGCGGCCGAAGCCGCGGGACGTTCCGGTGATGAACCAGGTCTGCTCCGTGGTGTCCATGCCGTTAGTGAAACACCGTTGCGCTAATAGTGCAACGACGTTGCGCTAGTCTGGACGGGTGACCGAATCCGACTTCCAGCGCGCCCGCTCGCCCGAGGCCAAACGCCGCCGTGAGGCCGCGATCCTGGAGGCGGCCCGGTCGCTCGGGCGCGAGCGCGGCATCAGGGACATCACCCTCACCGACATCGCGGCCGCGGTCGGCATGCACAAGTCGGCGCTGCTGCGCTACTTCGAGACGCGCGAGGAGATCTTCCTGCGGCTGACCGCGGAGGGCTGGGCCGAGTGGTCCGACGCGCTGACCGCCCGGCTGCGCGCCGCCACGGACCCGGGCCCGGCCGCCGTGGCCAGGGAGTTCGCCGCCACCCTCGCCGCCCGCGGTACCTTCTGCGACCTGCTCGCCCACGCGCCGCTCAACCTCGAACGCCATGTCTCGCTGGACGCGGTCCGCGACTTCAAGCTCGCCACCCTCGCCGCCCGCGAGCCGATCACCGCGGCCGTCCGCGCCCAGCTGCCCGCCCTGGACGAGCAGGACGTCACCGACCTCGTCGCCACCGCCGTCTCCCTCGCCGGCGCCCTGTGGCAGATCGCCAACCCGGGCCCCGAGGTCGCCGCCCTCTACCGCGGCGACCCCCGCCTCGCCCACGCCGTCGTCGAGGTCGAACCGCGCCTCGCCCGCATCCTCACCGCGACCGTCAGGGGTCTGGCGGCGGGCGCGGGCGACCCCCGGGCCTGAGCGGCGCCTGCGGCCCCGACCGGGGCCGCAGGCGCCGTCCGGTCAGGCCACCGGGTGTTCCATCAGGGTGACCCGGTTGCCGTCCGGGTCCTCCAGGACCGCGAAGCGGGTGCGGACACCACCCGTCTGCACCGGTCCCGCCGTCAGTCCGCGGCCCGCGAGCTCCGCCAGAGCGGCGTCCAGGTCGGGCACCTCCAGGTTGAGCAGCGTGGAGCCGGCGTGCTCGGCGTCCTCGAAGACGTGGAGCCAGCCGCCCGGCGTCAGGTGCCAGTCGGCCAGCGACGCCATCGGCCGGCGGTCGGCCGGGCGGCCCAGCAGTCTCTCGTACCAGGCCGCCGCCGTTTCGGCGTTGCGGACCGGAGCAACCATCATGACCCGTGCGACATCCATGCGGACCCCCTGCTTCCCGTTGAGTCGTTCGCTGTCGGGTCCAGCATCGCGCGCCGCGGCTCGGCGGTGGCCGCCCGGGTCGTGTTTCCGCCACGAATCCGCCGCTGCGGACACCGTCGGCCGGACGACGGGGTCCCGGGCGCTCACCGGATCGGGTGACGGGGGCGAGGAGTCTCCCGGGTCGGCGGTGCCGGGGCGGCGGCGGTGTGTATAGCTGGCAGCCGGAGCACACCGACGGAAGGGACCACCCCATGACCCAGTCAGCCGCCAAGCCCGCGCAGAGTGTCGACGAGGTCATCGAGCGGATGCGGGCGATCAAGGCGCGGCTGGATCCGCGGGACGGGGTCGCCTGCTTCGACCGGATGTACCTGAGGGTGACCGAGCTGGTCGGGGAGCGGCTGACGGCCGGGTACTTCCAGGACCAGGCGTTCATCGAGCGGCTGGACGTGGTGTTCGCGAACCTGTACTTCGACGCGGTGGAGGCCGACGAGGCGGGGCGGCCGGTGAACCCGGCGTGGCAGCCGCTGTTCGAGGCGCGCGGCCACCGGAAGGTGTGGCCGGTCCAGTTCGCGTTCGCGGGGATGAACGCGCACATCAACCACGATCTGGCGCTCGCCGTCGTCCTGACCTGCATCGAGCGGCGGACCACGCCGGAGACCCCGCCGGTGCACGCCGACTACCTCAAGGTGAACGAGCTGCTCGCGCAGGTGGAGGCGGAGGTGCGGGCGTCCTTCGAGGCGCAGATCATCGGGGTCGCGACCGAGCAGGCCGAGCCGCTGAAGCACATCGTCGCCAGCTTCTCGATCGCCCGGGCCCGGGACGCCGCCTGGGCGACCACCCAGACGCTGTGGCACCAGCGCAACATCCGGCCGATGTACGACGCGACGCTCGCCGCGGTCACCGCGAGCACCGCGCTGGCCGGGCGGATGCTGGTCACGCCGGTGGTCCCGCCGGTGGAGCAGCCGGACGGGGACTCGTAGAGCACGGTTGGCGGACTCCGGCGGGCGGGAGGGAACCGGGGCGGGGTGGACTGGTCGGTGACAAGCCGCGACGCGAAAGGCCGCCGATGTCCTCCTCGCCCCCCGCCCGGTACACCGACCTCAGCGCCATGGTGATCAACTGCACGCTCAAGCGGTCGCCCGACCGGAGCCACACGCAGGGCCTGATCGACGTGAGCACCGGCATCCTGGAGCGCCAGGGCGTCGCGGTCGACGTGGTCCGCGCGGTGGACCAGGACATCGCCACCGGCGTCTGGCCGGACATGACGGAGCACGGCTGGGAGACGGACGAGTGGCCCGTCCTCTACAGCCGGGTGATGGCCGCCGACATCCTGGTGCTGGCCGGGCCGGTCTGGCTGGGGGACAACTCCTCGGTGATGAAGAAGGTCGTCGAGCGGCTGTACGCCTGCTCGTCGATCCTCAACGAGCGCGGCCAGTACGCCTACTACGGCCGGGTCGGCGGCTGTCTGATCACCGGCAACGAGGACGGCGCCAAGCACTGCGCGATGAACGTGCTCTACAGCCTCCAGCACCTCGGCTACACCGTCCCGCCGCAGGCGGACGCGGGGTGGGTGGGGGAGGCCGGGCCGGGGCCGTCGTACCTGGACCCGGGGTCGGGCGGGCCGGAGAACGACTTCACCAACCGCAACGCCACGTTCATGACCTGGAACCTGCTCCACCTGGCCCGGATGCTCAGGGACGCCGGCGGCATCCCCGCGTACGGCAACCAGCGCTCGGAGTGGGACGCCGGCTGCCGCTTCGACTTCGAGAACCCCGAGCACCGCTGAACCGGCCGCGCCGCGCCCGCCCGGTCCGGCGGCCCGGTCCGGCGGCCCGGTGGTGGAGAAACCTCTACTCCGGATCCGCCACACAGCGTCACTGTGCCGGAGCGCCCCCGTTCCTAGCGTGGTCAGCAGCGCGCGTGAGGCGCGCGGTGGACCCGGTGGTGGGAGTTCGAGTGCTGACGCAAGGGATCGGGCAGGGGACGGCGGCCGTCCGTCTGGTGGCCGTCGAGAAGGTCTACGGCAGGGGCGACAACGAGGTGGCCGTGCTCAAGCGGCTGAGCCTGGACTTCGCCGCCGGCAGCTTCACGGCCGTGATGGGGCCCTCGGGGTCGGGCAAGAGCACCTTCCTGCACTGCTCCGCGGGTCTGGTGAAGCCGACCCGGGGCACTGTGCTGATCGGTGACACCGACCTCGCGGACCTGGACGAGGTGGGGCTGACCAGGCTGCGCCGCGACCGGATCGGCTTCGTCTTCCAGTCGTACAACCTCCTTCCGGCGCTCACGGTGCGGCAGAACATCGTGTTGCCGTCGCAGTTGGCCGGCCGGCGTCCGAACCGGAGCCAGGTCCTGGCCGTGGTCGACCGGGTCGGGCTCGCCGACCGGCTGGACCACCTGCCCGGGCAGCTCTCCGGGGGGCAGCAGCAGCGGGTGGCGATCGCCCGGGCGCTGGTGACCCGGCCGGCCGTGGTCTTCGCCGACGAACCGACCGGCGCGCTGGACACCCGCACCGCCGCGGCCGTGCTCGGCCTGCTGCGGGAGACGGTGGACGCCGGCGGGCAGACGCTGGTGATGGTCACCCACGACCCGGTGGCCGCCTCCTACGCCGACCGGGTGGTCTTCCTCGCCGACGGCCGCTTCGCCGGCGAGCTGCACCGGCCGACCGCCGAAGCCGTCGCGGCGCGGATGACCAGGCTCGGCGCCTGGAACGACGCGACGGTCCCGGCCTCCGCCGCCGTCCGCTCGGAGGGTGGCCGCTGATGCTGCTGCTGGCCCTGCGCACCCTGAGGTTCCGCAAGGCCGGGTTCGCCGCCACCTTCGTGGCGATGTTCCTCGGCTCCGCGATCGTGATGGCCTGCGGCGGTCTGTTGGAGACCGGCGTCCGGATCGCGGTCGCGCCGCAGCGCCTGGCCGGGGTGCCGATCGTGGTGGCCGGTCAGCAGACCCACGGCTCCGCCGCGCTGACCGAGCGCAACCGGACCGGCCCGGGGGTGCTCGACGCGGTCCGGGCGGTTCCCGGCGTCGGCGCCGTGATCCCCGACCTCTCCTTCCCCGCGACCGTGGTGGTGGACGGCAGGGCGGTCGACGTCGGCTCCGTCGGCCACACCTGGACCGGCGCCGCGCTGACCCCCTACACGCTGACCCGGGGGTCGGCCCCGGGCGGCGGGCAGGTGGTCCTCGACACCGGGCTCGCGGCCGACGCGGGCGTCACGGTCGGCTCCGCCGTGCAGCTGACCGTGCACGGCGTCACCCGGACGTTCACGGTCTCCGGCACCGCCCACCAGGCCACCGGCCGCACGCTCGGGCCGACCCTGTTCCTCTCCGACCTCCAGGCCCGGCAACTGGCCGGATCCGACGGGCGGTTCGACTCCATCGGGGTCCTGCCCGCGCCCGGCGCCGACGTCGCGGAGCTGCGGCGGGCCGTGCGGTCGGCGGTCGGCGGCACGGCGGTGGTGCTCACCGGTGAGCGGCGCGGTCTGGCCGACCTGCCGGGGGCGCTCGCCGGCGGGCCGACCGTGACCGTCCTGGCGGCGATCTTCGGGAGCTGGGCGGTCCTGATCGTGATGTTCGGCGTGGCCTCCACACTCGGGCTCTCGCTGAGGCAGCGGGCGCGCGAGACGGCCCTGCTGCGGGCGATCGGTTCCACCTCCCGGCAGGTGCGCCGGATGATCCTCGGGGAGACCGCCGTGCTGGCGGTGCTCGCCACCGCGCCGGCGGTCGCGCTCGGCTCCGTCGTCGGCAGGCTGCTGTTCGGGCAGCTGGCCGCCAACGGCGTGGTGTCCGAGGAGGTCGTCTTCCACCAGGGCCTGCTGCCGACCGCGGTCGGCGCCTGCGCGGCGATCGCGGCCGCCCTCGGCGCGGCGCTGTTCGCCGGCCGCGGGGCCGCGCGGACCGAGCCGGTCGCGGCGCTGGCCGAGAGCACGGTGCCGACCGGGCGGCTCACCGGGACCCGCCTGCTGTCGGCGGTGTTCTTCCTGCTCAACGGCGTGGCGCTGGCGGTCGTCACGGCCGCGGTGATGGCCGACGGCCCGACCCTGGCGAGCACCGCCGGGCCGGCCTCGGTCCTGTGCGCGATCGGCCTGGCCCTGCTCGCCCCGGGGATCACCAGGGCGGCCGTGGCGGTGCTCGGCCGGCCGGTCCGCGCGCTCTGCGGGCTGTCCGGGTGCCTGGCGCTGCGCAACGCCGCCGTCCACAACGTCCGGACGGCGGGCGCCGTGGCCCCGATCGTGCTGCTGATCGGCATCGCCACCGGCACCCTGTACATGCAGGCCACCGAGGACCACGTCTCCGCCGCGGGCCGCGCGGGCGGCGTGCCCGCCGAGCACGTGCTCACCTCCTCGACCGGCGGCTTCGCGCCGGACGTGGTCGGTGCGGTCCGCGCCCTCCCGGGTGTGGCCGGCGCCTCCGAACTGGTCGGCTCCACCGGCTTCGTGGACTCCGCCGACGGCGGCACCGTGGACCTGCGCGGTGTCTCGGCCGACGGAGCGCGGCAGACCGTCGCGCCCGACGTACGGGACGGGTCGATCGCCGACCTCCGCGGCAACACGGTGGCCCTGTCGGAGAAGCGGGCGAAGGACTTCGGCGTCCGCGTCGGGGACACCCTGCGGATCCGCTTCGGTGACGGCGCCGCCGCCGACCCGAGGGTGGTGGCCACCTACGCGGGCGGCCCGCAGGAGCGGTACCTGCTGCTGCCCGCCGACGTGCTGGCCGCGCACACCACCGCCGGGCTGCCGACCGGGATCCTGGTCCGGGCGGAGTCCGGCGCCGACCCCGCCCGGATCCGGTCCGCGCTGGACGGTGTGGCGGCCGGGCTGCCCGGCACCGCGGTCGCCGACCGCTCCGCGCTGACCGGCGCCGACAACCGGATCGAGCAGATCCTGGCCTCCTCGAACTACACCGTCGTCGCCATGATCGTCGGCTATGCGGCGATCACCGTGATCAACAGCCTGGTGGCGGTGACGCGCGGGCGCCGGGGCGAGTTCGGCCTGCAGCGTCTGACGGGGGCCACCAGGGCCCAGGTGCTGGGCATGCTGAACGTCGAGGGCGCGCTGATCGCCGTCGTCGCGACCGTCCTGGGCACCGCCGCCTCGGCGGCCACGATCGTGCCGTACAGCCTGGTGAAGACCGGCTCGGTGCTGCCGAGGGGCTCGATCGGCATCTACCTCGCGATCGTCGGCGGCGCGCTCGTCCTGGTCCTCGGCGCGACCCTGCTCCCCTCCTGGCGGGGCATGCGGACCCCG
Source organism: Kitasatospora sp. NPDC004723 (assembly GCF_040609255.1). Lineage (NCBI taxonomy): Bacteria > Bacillati > Actinomycetota > Actinomycetes > Kitasatosporales > Streptomycetaceae > Kitasatospora > Kitasatospora sp. NPDC004723. Next base: position 17,508 of record NZ_JBEXJT010000017.1, read on the forward strand.
CCGGTCGAAACGGCCCGCTGACCGCCGGACGCGGGGCACCACCGTCCGGTGCCGCGCGATCCCGCTTTTATGCCGTGGCGCCCGTCGGTGAAACCCGCTAGCCTGACCAGCCGGAACGATTTGGACGTACGTACGTATGAAGGGGCCGGGTTCGCGGGACCGCTGCCGTCACCGCCGTCACGGATGGACGATCGCTCAGGTGTCAATCGCTTACCGCAAGGGTCCGCACGGGTTCCCGGCCCGGCTGCGCCGGGCCGGGGGAGACCTGGTGACCGGTGTGCTGATCGCCCTGGGCGCCATGCTCTCCGTCTGCCTGTTCGTGATCACCGGCTACTTCGTGATCCTGCTCGTCATCGGGATCGGCGCGGCGGCGCTGCCGATCGTGACCGGGTGGGTGCGCCGGCTGTGCAACGCCAACCGGCGCGCGGCCGCCCGGGTGGGGGTCCGGGTCGACGTTCCCTACCGGCCGGAGCCCCCGGAGTTCGAGAAGGACATCGTCGGCTGGATCCGCCGCTGCAAGTGGATCCTGACCGACCCGGCCAGCTGGCGGGACCTGCTCTGGCTGCTGCTCAACTCGGTCGTCGGCCTGACCGGCTTCCTGCCCGCCGCGGTGCTCTACTACGTCCTCGAAGGGTTCGCACTGGCCCTCGGCCTGTGGCGGCCCGTGCTGAGGGCGCAGGGCACCGCGCGCGAGTACTTCTTCGTCCCGGTCCGGAGCGGGCCCACCGCTCTCCTGGCGGCGCTGGCGGCGGCGGTGCTCTTCGTCGTCTGGGTCCGCTGCAGCCCGCTCCTCCTCACCGCCCACGCGCACTTCACCCGCCTGCTGCTCGGCCCCACCGAGCGCTCCCGGCTCGCCCTGCGGGTCCGGCACCTGGCCGAGACCCGGTCCGGCGCGGTGGAGACGGCCGCCGCCGAACTGCGCCGGATCGAACGCGACCTGCACGACGGCGCCCAGGCCAGGCTGGTCGGCCTCGGCCTGACCCTCGGGGCGCTCGAACGCCACCTCGGCGGCGAGTCGGAGGAGGCCCGCAGACTGCTGCGCGACGCCCGGGCCTCGTCCGTCGCGGCCCTGCGCGAGCTGCGCGACCTGGTGCGCGGCATCCACCCCCCGGTGCTCGCCGAACGCGGCCTGGCCGACGCGCTGCGCGCCCTCGGCCTGGCCAGTCCGCTCCGGACCGAGGTGGCGGTGAGCCTCCCGGGCCGGGTGCCGCCGCCGCTCGAATCCGCCCTGTACTTCGCGGTGTCCGAACTGCTGACCAACGCCCTGAAGCACTCCGGCGCCGAGCACGTCGAGGTACGTGCCTGGCACGACGGCGCCGTGCTGCACGCCCGGGTCGCCGACGACGGCCGGGGCGGTGCCGACGCCGCCGGGGGGACCGGCCTGCACGGCATCCGCCGCCGGCTGGCCACCTTCGACGGCACCCTCGACGTCGCCAGCCCGCCGGGCGGCCCGACCGCGATCACGATGGAGATACCGTGCGTGTTGTCCTCGCCGAAGACCTCTTCCTCCTCAGGCAGGGGCTGATCCAGCTGCTGGACGCCTACGGCTTCGAGACCGTGGCGGCCGTCGACAACGGCCCCGACCTGCTCGAAGCCGCCGCCAGGCACCGTCCCGACATCCTGATCGTCGACGTCCGGCTGCCGCCGACCTTCACCACCGAGGGCCTGCGGGCCGCCCTGCGGGCCAGGCGCGAGATCCCCGGACTGCCGATCCTGGTGCTCTCCCAGCACGTCGAGCAGATGTATGCCGGGGAACTGCTCGCCGACGGCACCGGTGGCATCGGCTACCTGCTCAAGGACAGCGTCTTCGACAACGAGCAGTTCATCGACGCGGTCCGCCGGGTCGCCGCCGGCGGCACCGCGATGGACCCCGCGGTGATCTCCCAGCTGATGGTGAGCCACGCGCGCGACAAGCCGCTCGGCTCCCTCACCGCACGGGAGCGCGGCGTCCTGGAGCTGATGGCCGAGGGCTGCTCCAACACCGCCATCGCCCACCGCCTCTTCATCACCGAGGGCGCGGCGGCCAAGCACATCTCGAACATCTTCGCCAAGCTCGTGCTCGCCCCGGACAGTGACAGCAACCGGCGCGTGCTGGCGGTCCTCGCCTACCTCAACGCCTGAGTCCGCCCGGCACCACCCGAGCCCGGTGGCCGGCCCGGGCGGCGCGGACGGGCCGGGCTCAGCGGGCCCGGGTGCGCGGCAGCCGGGCGCGGAAGGTGACGCCGTCGGGTCCGTCCTCGACGGTGAGCGTCCCGCCGTGGAGGACGGCGATGTCCCGGGCGATGGGCAGGCCGAGGCCGGTGCCGCCGTCGTCGCGGCTGCGGGCGTCGTCGAGCCGGGTGAAGCGTTCGAAGATCCGCTCCCGGTCGGCGGGGTCGATGGCGGGACCGTCGTTGGCGACGTCGAGGACGGCGTCACCGGTGGCGGCGTCGGTGGACAGCCGCACGGTGACCCGGCTGCGGGCGTGACGCCGGGCGTTGTCGAGCAGATTGGTCAGCAGCCGGCCGAGCCACAGCGGGTTGCCGTCGACGGTGATCGACCCGGAGGCGTGGACGGTGACCGGACGGGCCCGCGGTCCGCCCGGGGCGACGCTCGCGCGGACGAGTTCGGCGAGGTCCACCGCCTCGCCGGGGCGGTCCTGGCCGGTGGTGTCGAGCCGGGCGAGGAGCAGCAGGTCGGTGGCGAGGGCCTGGAGGCGTTCGGTGTCCTGGAGGGCCCCGGCGACCAGCTCCTGCCGCACCTGCGGGTCGGGGTGGGCGAGGGCGACCTCCAGCTGGGTGCGCAGCACGGTGAGCGGGCTGCGCAGCTCGTGGGAGGCGTCGGCGATGAAGCGGCGCTGGCGGGTGCCGGCGGCTTCGAGGCGGTCGAGCATGGCGTTCATGGTGCGGGCCAGACCGGCGATCTCGTCCTCGCTGGCGGGGACCGGGACGCGCCGGTCGAGATCGCGGTCGCCGATCGCGGCGACCTCGGCCCGGATCGCCTCGACGGGGCGCAGCGCCCGGCCGGTGGCCCGCCAGGTGAGCACGCCGACGGTCGGCAGCAGGACGGCGCTGAGGCCGGCGAGGGCCGCGGTGGTGAGGTCCTCGGCGGTGTCGACGGTGCGCAGCGAGGCGCCGACCCGGACGGTGACGGGGCCGGTGGGGGTGTCGGCGGTGAGAGTGGTGACGCGCTGGTGGTGCTCGTCGCCGAGGACGCCGAGGTCGAAGGTGCCGGGGCCGGTCCCGGCACCGGTCAGCGGCGGGTGACCGGCGAGGTTCTGGCTGGCGGCGACCACGGTGCCGGCGTGGTCGGTGACCTGGATGAAGTCGGTGCCGTGGTCCAGGGCGAGCTGGGCCGGCAGGTGGCCGCCGGAGGCGAGGCGGGCGACGGCCTGGGCCTGCTCGCGGGCGCCCGTCTCGACGGTGCGTTCGAGGTTGGCGCGCAGCAGCAGGAGCACGGCGGCGGAGGCGACGAACAGGACGACGGCGACGCTCGCGCAGGCCGCCAGGGTGGTGCGGGTGCGCACGGAGCGCGGCGCGAGGCGGTCGAGCAGCGCGGCGGCGCGGGGGTGCCGGGCGAGCCGGTGCCACAGGGCCCCGGCCCCGCGCGCCGCACCGCGTCGGCGGGCGGGGCGCGTCGGCTCAGCCACCGTCGGCCGCCAGCCGGTAGCCGGCGCCGCGTACGGTCTGCACGGCGGCGCGGCCGAACGGGGTGTCGATCTTGCGGCGCAGCGCGCTGATGTGCACCTCGACGGTGTTGGGGTCGCTGTCCGGCCCGCTGTCCCAGACCTGTTCGAGGATCTCGCGCTTGGAGACGGCCTCGCCGGCCCGGCGGGCCAGGTGGTCGAGGACGGCGAACTCGCGCGGGGTCAGCGCGATGCCGGTGCCGGCGCGGGTGCAGGTGCGGGCGGCGGAGTCGACGACGAGGTCCCCGAGCACGGTGCGCCGGGGCGCGCGGGTGCCGATGCGGCGGGCCAGGGCCCTGAGGCGGGCGACCAGGACGACGAAGGAGAACGGCTTGGACAGGTAGTCGTCGGCGCCGGTGTCGAGGGCCTCGGCCTCGTCCCACTCGCCGTCCTTGGCGGTCAGCATCAGGATGCCGGCGTCGCTGCCGGCGGCCCGCAGCCGTGAGCACACCCGGTAGCCGTTGAGGCCGGGCAGCATGATGTCCAGCACGATCACGTCGTAGGCGTGGTCGGTGGCGCGGGCGAGGCCGGTGAGGCCGTCGTGGGCGAGGTCGACGGTGAATCCCTCGGCGGTCAGCCCGAGCCGCAGCGCCTGGGCCAGCCGTCGTTCGTCCTCCACCACGAGTACGCGCATGTCCCCAGGGTGGCAGGTGTCCGGGCCGGTCGGGGACGGGGGCCGTGCCGTCTTCAGCGGATCTTCAGCATCGGCCCGCCATGCTGGCGCTGTCGTCCGGGTACCGGGCCCGGACCGTAGCGCTTCCGCTCACGGAGAGGTCCCGACCATGCCGTCGCCCTCGGCCGCCCTGCTGGCCGTCAACCCCCTGGACGCCGGATCGCTGCTCGGCGCGTTCGGCGCGCTGGGCATCGCCGTCGTCCTGTTCGCCGAGACCGGGCTGCTGGTCGGCTTCTTCCTGCCCGGCGACTCGCTGCTGTTCACCGCCGGCCTGCTGTGCACCACCGGCACCCACAGCGGCCCCCACCTGAACCTCGCCCAGGTCCTGGCCGCCTCCGCCGTCGGCGCCCTGGCCGGGGCCCAGACGGGCTACGTCATCGGCCGGCGCGGCGGGCGGGCCCTGCTCGCGCGCTCCCGCAACAAGCGGCTGCACGAGGGCGCGGTGCGGGCCGAGGAACTCCTCACCCGCTACGGGCACGGCAAGGCCGTCGTCCTCGCGCGCTTCGTCCCGGTGGTGCGCACCGTGCTCAACCCGCTGGCCGGCGCGCTCGGCGTGAACGTGCGCACCTTCACCCTGTGGCAGGTGGTCGGCGGCCTGGTCTGGACGCTCGGCCTGGTCCTCGCCGGCTACGCCCTGGGCTCCTCGGTGCCGAACGTCGACCGCTACCTGCTGCCGATCGTCGCGGTCGTCGTCGTGCTCTCGCTGCTGCCCCTGCTGCTGGAGCTGCTGCGCTCGCGCCGACGGGCCGGGCACCGGTGAGCACGAGGACGGTCCCCGGCCCGCTCGGTCGTCCGGACGCCGGGCCGCTACCCTGGCCGCGCGGAGCCGCGGACCGGTGGCCCGGGCACGGGCAGGAGGGCTGAGCCGATGGGCGACCGCACGACGGGTCGGCGGTGGCCGGCCGTGCTCGCCGCCACCTGGGCGGCCTTCGCGGTGCTCGCGGTCGTGGTCGCCGCCCACGGCTGGGCGCCGTTCGCCTTCGAGCGGTCGGCCGTCGACTGGGGCACCGCCCACCGGCCGCCGGTCGCCCGCGCCACGGCGATGGCGGTCACCTCCCTCGGCACCGACCTGTTCCCCTACCTGCTGGCGCTGGCCGCGGGCGTCCTGATCGCCCGGCGCGGCGCCGGATCGCCGAGGTCCCGTTGGACCGTGGCCCGGGCGCTGCTCCTGCCGGTGCTGTGGCTGGCCCTGGGGCAACTGCTGCGCCAGGGCCTGATGCACGCCTTCGGCCGGCCCCGGCCGCCGGAGACGGACTGGGCGTTCAGCGCCTCCGGCTTCGCCTTCCCCTCCGGGCACGCCTTCACCTCCGCCCTCTGCGCCGGCCTGCTCGCGCTCGCCGTCGCCCGCGTCCGCCCCGCCGCCACCCGCCCGGCCGTCGTCGGCGCGGTGCTGTTCGCGGGGACGATCGGCCTGACCCGGATCTACCTCGGGGTGCACTGGCCGCTGGACGTGCTGGCCGGCTGGCTGCTCGCCGTCGGCTGGCTGGCCGCCGGCGCGGTCGCCTCCGCGCTCCTGCCGGAGCACGCGCGGCGGTAGCACACCGCCGAGCCGGACCGGCGCTCCGTCGGTACCGGAACGACCCTTGCGAAGCGGCCCCGCCAACCCGGCGGGGCCGCTTCGTCATGGGTACCGGTCCGAACCGATCATCAGATGCGCCATTTCAAACGCGACTGATGTGAACGTTCACCCTTTCGAGTGCACAGGATCATGGGAAGCGGCCCAGATCGTTCCGCCCCGCCTACGGTTGGGCGCAAGCGAGACGGGGCCGCCGCAGCAGCGCGGAGATCCCCTCTTCCCGGGGCGGAGGCGACGGCCGACGACCCGTCATGGCCCGTCCCCCGTCACAGAGGAAGGTTCTCCCATGCCCGTGGCCACGAGCAACGAGACACCGCCGGCGTCGCAGCGGCAACCGCACCCGTTCCGGCGCGCGGCGGTGCGGTCATGAGCGGGACGGCCCTGGAGCAACTGCTCCGCGGGCCGAGCGGGATCGGCACCGCCGGACTGAACCTGGCGCCGCGTCAGGTCGTGGAGGCGTCGGCCGGCGCGGGGGCGGAAGTGCCCTCCGGCAAGCCGAAGTCCGGCGACCCGGTCCCCGGCCTGTACTTCCACCCCGTGGCCGAGCCGGACGCCGGGCGGGTGGCGGAGGTGAACCGCCGGATCAAGCTGTGGGCCGAGGAGATCGAGCTCTACCCGCCGGACTGGGAGGAACAGTTCGACGGCTTCTCGGTGAGCCGGTACATGGTCGCCTGCCACCCGGACGCCCCGAGCGTCGACCACCTCATGCTCGCCACCCGGCTGATGGTGGCCGAGAACGCCGTCGACGACTGCTACTGCGAGGACCTCGGCGGCTCGCCGGTCGGCCTCGGCAGCCGGCTGCTGCTCGCCCACACCGCACTCGACCCGGTGCACACCACCGCGGAGTACCAGGGCGGTTGGCAGGAGTCGCTGCTGTCGGACGCGCCCCGGCGGGCGTACCGCTCGGCGATGGAGCACTTCACCGGCGCGGCCACCGCCTCCCAGGCGGACCGGTTCCGGCACGACATGGCGCGGCTGCACCTCGGCTACCTCGCCGAGGCCGCCTGGGACCAGGAGGGCCACGTCCCGGAGGTGTGGGAGTACCTGTCGATGCGGCAGTTCAACAACTTCCGCCCCTGCCCGACCATCACGGACACCGTCGGCGGCTACGAGCTGCCCGCCGACCTGCACGCCCGCCCAGCGATGCAGCGGGTCATCGCGCTCGCCTCCAACGCCACCACCATCGTCAACGACCTGTACTCGTACACCAAGGAGCTGGCGAGCCCCGGCCGGCACCTCAACCTGCCGGTGGTGATCTCCGAGCGCGAGGGCGTCGGCGACCGCGACGGCTACCTGAAGGCCGTCGAGGTGCACAACGAGCTGATGCACGCCTTCGAGGCGGAGGCCGCGGCGCTGGCCGCCGCCACCCCCGTCCCGGTGGTGGTGCGCTTCCTGCGCGGGGTCGCCGCGTGGGTCGACGGCAACCACTACTGGCACCAGACCAATACCTACCGCTACAGCCTTCCCGACTTCTGGTAACCAAGGAGCTGAACCGTGTCCGTCACCGACACCACCCCCGTCACCCGCACCGCCGTCCCCGGGCCGGCCACTCCCTACCAGGGCGACATCGCCCGTTACTGGGACCATGAGGCCCGGCCGGTGAACCTGCGCCTCGGCGACGTGGACGGCCTCTACCACCACCACTACGGCATCGGCGACGTCGACCAGTCGGCGCTGGGCGCCCCGGACGACAGCGAGCGCGAGAAGAAGCTCGTCGCCGAACTGCACCGGCTGGAGTCCGCGCAGACCGACGTGCTGCTCGACAGCCTGGGGGACATCCGCCCCGAGCACACCCTGGTCGACGCGGGCTGCGGCCGCGGCGGCTCGATGGTCATGGCCCACCAGCGCTTCGGCTGCAAGGTCGAGGGCGTGACCCTGTCGGCCAAGCAGGCCGAGTTCGGCAACCGGCGGGCCAAGGAGCTCGGCATCGACGACTCGGTGCACGCCCAGGTCCGCAACATGCTCGACATGCCGTTCGACAGCGGCACCGTGCGGGCCTCGTGGAACAACGAGTCCAGCATGTACGTCGACCTGCACGACCTGTTCGCCGAGCACTCCCGGATCCTGTCCGTCGGCGGCCGGTACGTGACCATCACCGGCTGCTGGAACCCGATCTACGGCCAGCCGTCGAAGTGGGTCTCGCAGATCAACGCCCACTTCGAGTGCAACATCCACTCCCGCCGCGAGTACCTGCGCGCGATGGCCGACAACCGCCTCGTCCCGAACGCCGTCGTCGACCTGACCGCCGCCACCCTCCCGTACTGGGAGCTGCGGGCCACCGTGCCGTCCCTGGTGACCGGCATCGAGGAGGCGTTCATCAACTCCTACAAGGACGGCTCCTTCCAGTACCTGCTGATCGCCGCCGACCGGGTCTGACCCCGCGTCGCCGCACGGCGAGGACCCGGCCCGGCCGAACGGCGGCGGGGCCGGGTCCGCCGTCGTCCGCCGTCGTCCGGCGGGGCCCGGCAGGGAGGCTTCCGGAAGAGGGCTGCTCACCGGGACGTCGGTGGCACGTGATATGCAGTGCATCATCCGATTGGCCACTGCGAGGCCATACGAACGATGCCGACGACCGTGCCGGTCGACGAGGTCTCAGGGGGGCCGCACCATGTCCTTTTTCCGCCGCCTGACCGGGCGGAAGACGCCGCGCGCGCTGCCCCCCGTGCTCGACCTCTCGCACGGCGACGAGGAACTGCGCCGGCTGCGCGCCCTCGCCGACGCCGGCGACTGGGCCGCCCTCGGCCCCGCCCTCGCGGCCGTCCCCGACCAGGGCGAGCTGACCTGGCTGGTGCACCGGCTCTCCGACCTCGAGGGCACCGAGGAGTGGCTCGCCAAGGCCGTCGCCGAACGGCCCGAGGACACCCTGGTGCTGCTGCTCTCCGGCGCCCGGCAGATCGCCTGGGCCTGGGACGCCCGCACCGGCGCCCGCGCCAAGCACGTCACCGAGGACCAGTGGCGGCTGTTCGGCGAGCGGCTGGAGACCGCCGAGGAGCAGCTGCTGGAGGTGGCCGAGCGCGAGCCCCGCTGGCTCGCCCCCTGGTTCTTCCTCCAGATCGCGGCGCGCGGCGCCTCGCTCGGCCGCACCGTCGCGACCACCCGCTTCGAGGCCGCGCTGCGCCGCGATCCGGAGCACCTGGCCTCCCACCAGCAGCGCCTCCAGCAGCTCTGCGCCAAATGGGGCGGCTCCCACGAGGAGATGCACGCCTTCGCCCGTACCGCGATGCTCGGCGCCCCCGAGGGCAGCCCGCTCGGCGAACTGGTCGCCCTCGCCCACCTGGAGCACTGGCTGGACCTGGCCGACGGCGAGGACCACGCCTACCTGACCGGTCCCGCCGTGCGCTCCTCGCTGCGCGAGGCGGTGCTGCGCTCCGTGCTGCACCCGGCCTACCGGCGCCGGCGCGACTGGCGGGCCACCCACAACGCCTTCGCCATGGTGCTCTCGCTGGCCGACGAGCGCGAGCTCGCCCACGCGGTGTTCGCCACCCTCGACGACGTCGCCACCGAGTGGCCCTGGTACTACCTGGGCGGCGACGAGGCCGACAACTTCCAGGTCCACCGGGACCGCTGCGTGCCGCGCTGAGCGGGCGCGACCAGCCCGCACAGAGCCCGTGGAGCGGCGACCGAACGCGCCGCCCGGCCGCCCGGGCCGTCCCGCCCCGAGGCCGCCGAAGTCCGACCCGCCCCTTGCGATCGAAAGAGCCACCGGTGTCCCCATCCGAGAACCCGACGAGTGCGCACACCTTCCAGGTCGACCTGCGCGGCCTGGTCGACCTGCTCTCCCACCACCTCTACTCCAGCCCCCGCGTCTACCTGCGCGAACTCCTGCAGAACGCGGTCGACGCGATCTCCGCCCGGCAGGCCCTGGACCCGTCCGCGCCCGCCGCCATCACCGTCCGCGCCGACGGCGACCTCAGCATCACCGACACCGGCATCGGCCTCACCGAGCAGGACGTCCACACCTTCCTCGCCACCATCGGCCGCAGCTCCAAGCGGGACGCCGACGGCCGCCTCGACGGCGACGGACTCGCCCGCGCCCGCGGCGACTTCATCGGCCAGTTCGGCATCGGCCTGCTCGCCTGCTTCGTGGTCGCCGACGAGATCACCGTCGTCACCCGCTCCGCCGCGACCCCCGACGCCCCGGTCATCGAGTGGCGCGGCGGCTCCGACGGCCGCTACACCATCCGCACCCTGCCCGCCGACGCCAAGCCCGAGCCCGGCACCACCGTCCGCCTCGCACCCCGCTCCGACGCCGCCGAGTGGACCCGCGCCGACCGGGTGCTGACCCTCGCCCGGGACTTCGGCAGCCTGCTGCGCCACGAGGTCACCGTCATCGACGGCCGCGGCGACGCCACCCGGGTCAACCACACCCCGCCGTGGGCCGCCCAGCACGGCTCCCCGCTGGCCCGCCGCGAGGCGCTGGCCGCCTACTGCCGTTCCACCTTCGACTTCACCCCGCTCGACACCATCGAGCTGGACCTCCCGCTGGTCGGCCTGCGCGGCGTCGCCTACGTGCTGCCCGACGCCGTCCCGCCGTCGCGCCGGGCCGGCCACCGGGTGCACCTCAAGGGCATGCTGCTCTCCGACCACGCCGACGAGCTCCTGCCCGACTGGGCGTTCTTCGTGCGCTGCGTGGTCGACACCGACGGCCTGCGGCCCACCGCCAGCCGTGAGGGCCTGTACGCCGACGAGACGCTCGCCGCCGTCCGCGACGCGCTCGGCGTCCGGATCCGCGACTGGCTCACCGGCCTGTCCGCCAGCGACCCGGCGCTGCTCCACCGGTTCATCTCGGTGCACCACCTGGCCGTCAAGGAACTCGCCCGCTACGACGACGAGTTGCTCCGGATGCTGCTGCCCTGGCTGCCGTTCGAGACCACCGACGGCAACGTCACCCTGGACGAGTTCGCCCGCACCCACCCGGTGGTGCTGGTCACCCGCACCGTCGAGGAGTTCCGCCAGGTCGCCCCGATCGCCGGCGCCGCCGGCCTCGGCGTCGTCAACGGCGGCTACACCTACGACCGCGACCTCGTGCACCGGCTGCCCGAGATCCGCCCCGGCACCTCCGTCGCGGACCTCGACCCGAGCACCGTCACCGCGCACCTGGACACCGTCGACCCGGCCGCCGAACTCGCCGCCTCGGCCTTCCTGACCACCGCGCGCGAGGTGGTCGGCCGCTTCGACTGCGACGTCGCCCTGCGCAGCTTCCACCCGACCAGCGCGCCCGCCCTGCTGCTCGACAACCGGGAGGCCCGGCACGAGCGCACCCGCGCCCAGCTCGCCGACGAGGCCGACGGGCTGTGGGCCGACATCCTCGGCTCGCTGCGCGCCGAGGTGCCCCGCGCCCAGCTCGTCCTCAACCACCTCAACCCGCTGGTGCGGCGGGCGGCCTCGATCGGCGACCGCGAACTCGCCGTCACCGCCGTCGAGACGCTCTACGGGCAGGCCGTGCTGCTCACCCGGCGGCCGCTCACCTCCAGCGAGAGCGCGCTGCTGAACCGCTCGTTCATCAGCCTGCTCGACCACGCGATGCTCGGGCACGAGGCCGCGTCCGGCGGCTCCGGCAGCTCCGGCGGCTCCGACGCGAAGGAGGCGTGATGCTGAACAGCATCGACGCGGTGATGACCGCGCTGCGCGAGAACGACGACCGCCCCTACGGGCGGCAGCGGACCGTCACCGCCGAGGAACTCGTCGACGCCGCCGAGCAGTTCGACGACACCGCGGTCCGCGCCATGGCCCTGCTCGAACTGATGGAGGCCTACGAGTACGACGGCGAGCGGAGCAAGTCCCCGGTCGTCTTCGCCCGCGTCCTCAAACTCTGGGACGCCGACCCGGACGGCTTCGGCGAGTGGTCGCAGCAGCAGGTGTTCTGGCGCTTCAAGTGGGTCGCCACCTCGCTGCTCGGCACCCCCGACGTGCCGCTCGCCGCGATCCGCCGCTGGCACGACGAGATGCGCAGCCGCTACCGCGCCGCCGGGCACGGCCTGCAGCCGTACTACGCCCAGCGCTTCCACCTCGCCGCGCACCTCGGCGAGGACGTCCAGGACGCCTACGAGCTGTGGGCCGGGCGCCCGCGCACCGAGCTGAGCGACTGCCACGCCTGCGAGATCCGCGCCCGTGCCGTCCACCACCTGCGCCAGGGCGACGACGCGACCGCGCTGGACGTCTGGCGGCCGGTGCTCGGCGGCGAGGCCACCTGCGCCGAGGAGCCCTACGTCAGCCACGCCCAGGCGCTGCTGCCGCTGCTGCGCCAGGGCCGGCTCGACGAGGCCCGCTCCAGCCACCTGGTCGGCTACCGCTTCGCCCGCGGCAAGAGCGGGCTGGCCCGCTCGGTCGGCCTGCACATCGAGTTCTGCGCGCTGTCCGGCAATGAACCGCGCGGCCTGGAGCTGCTCGCCGAGAACCGCGACCTGTTCGGCATGACCGGCGACCCGGTCAGCCGGCTGGACTTCCTCACCGGCGTCGAGGTGCTGATCGCCGGCCTGGCCCGGGCCGGGCACGGCGAGCTGACCGTCAGCGGCCCGCCCGGCGCGAGCTGGACCGTCGACACCCTGCTCGCCCACCTGCGCACCGAAGCGGACGCGCTCGCCGCCCGCTTCGACGCCCGCAACGGCACCGCGGCGGTCAGCGGCCGGCGTCGTGACCGGCTCGCCCGTCGGCCGCTGCTCGCCGAACCGCTCGCCCTCGGCGTGCGGGCGGCGGCCGCGCCGGAGCTCGCGGCCGTGCCGGTCGTCCCGGCGGTCCCGGCCCGGGAGACCGAGCCGGAGCCGGAGGACTTCACCGCGCTGCTGCTGCGCGCCCGTGAGCTGCAGCTGGTCGGCCACCCGGACGCGGACCGGCTCTGGAAGCGGATCGCCGAGCGGTTCACGGCTGCCGAGGAGAGCGCTGCCGAGGGGAGCGCCGTGGAGGAGGGTGTCCTCCAGGGGCTGCTCGGCGCGGACGCCGGGCCGCTCGGGCAGCTGCGTGCCGAGCTCGCCGAGCGGCGGGCGCACGACGCACTCGACCGCGGCGACTGGGTGGAGGGCACCGCGCAGCTGCTGGCCGCCGGCGGGCTGTACCGGCGGGAGGGGCTGGTCGGCCAGGCGCTGGCGGCCCGAACCAGGGCACTGGTCGCCGAACTCGTCCGGGACGACGAGGACGACGAGGAGGACGAGGGGACCGACGGGGTCGAGGGCGTCGACGGGGCTGACGGGACCGGCGAGCCGGTGGCGGCCCCCGCGCCGGTGATCGACTGGGCGGCCCTGGACGCCGCGCTGGCCCGCGCCGAGGAACTGGCCGCCACCTCGGCCGCCGGCGGTGCGCCGGGCATCACCGACGACGACTACCTGGTCGTCCTCCAGTGCCGCGCCTACGCCGCCCACCAGGAGCTGGTCCGGGCGCTGCCCGAGCCGCCGGAGCAGCCGCCGGCCGAGCAGGCCGCGCGCTTCGCCGCCGCCGTCACCGCCTACCGCGAGGCGGCGGCCGAGCGCGGCTCCGCCCGCCGGCTGGCCGTGGCCCGCCAGTACCGCGCCGACGCGGCCGCCCGGCAGGGCCGGCTCGACGAGGCCGCGGAGGAACTGCGGGCCGTCGTAGCCGAGTTGGAGCAGGCCGGGCAGCCCTGGCACACGCCGCGGGCGTACGGTCTGCTGGGGCAGGTGCTGCTGCAGAGCGGCGAGTCGGCCGGGGCCGTCGAGGCGCTGCACCGCGCCCTGGCGGCGGCCGCCCGCTGGGCCGACGAGACGTACCCGTTCGCCGCCACCTATGTGATGGCCGGGCACGCGAATGCCCAGCTCGGCGACACCGGTGCCGCGATCCGGGCGTTCTCCGAGGCCGCGTCCCGCTTCGACCGCAAGGGACCGGAGGCCGCCGAGGACGCGGCCCGGACCAGGCTGCAGCTCGCCGACCTGCTGACCGGCGCCGACCGGACCGCCGACGCGGTGGCCGTCCTGGAGTCCGTGCTGGCCGACGCGGCCACCGGCGGCCTGAACGAGCGGGTGCTCGCCCAGGCCCGGCTGGACCTCGCCCGCGGCCTGTTCGCGCTGGACGAGGACCGCGACGCCGCCGAGGAGTTCCTGCGGCTCGCCGCCGTCCTGGAGGGCTGGACCGAGGACCTCCACCTGCGCACCATGGTCGCCGCGGAGGCGGCCGTCGCGCTGGTGCACGCCGACCGGTGGGAGGCCGCGCACGCCGCCCGCACCCGGGCGCTCGCCGCGCACGAGCAGTGGCCGCAGCCCGGCCCGGTGTCCACGATGCTGCGGCAGTTCGCCCGGCTCACCGCGCAGAAGGAGGGCCCGGACGGCGTGGAGTCGGCGCTCGCCCGGCTGGCCGAGGCGGACGCCGTGCGCGAGCGGCTGGAGCGCGAGGAGCCCGGGGTCGAGACCTGGTACCCGCGCGCCGCCGTCCACTACGAGCGGACCCGGGTCTACGCGGTGGCCGGCCGCTACGAGGAGGCGTTGGCCGAGGCCGACCGGGCGATCGCCGCCTACGAGGAGGGCGGCGAGCAGGCCGAGACGCCGCGCGCCGAGGCCGTCCGGCTGGCCGCGCTGATCGAGGGCACCGACCTCGGCCGCGTCGCGGCGGCCCGTCAGCGGCTGACCACCGCCGCCGAGCGGTGCCGGGCGCACGGGCTGGAGGAGGCGGCGGAGATCCTCACCGACCTGCGCGAGCGCCTCGCGGACTGACGGCCGGGACCCCTGCCGTGGGCCCGCCCGGAGCGGCGACACGGCAGGGGCCCGGTGGATCTCGGGTGCTCAGGTGCTCAGGTGCTCAAGGGGTCAGGGGCTCAGGGGCTCAGGGGGGTGCGGGGTGCGCAGATCTCCCCCCTCGTCCAGACGCCCCACTCGCCGCTCGCGGTCGGCTCCTCGTTGAGCGTCCACCACTTGGCCTGGTACGCGTGGCCCTGGTACGAGACCTTGGCGCCGGCGGTGTACACCGTGTCACGCTGCCACTCCGGGTCCTTGCAGACCCCCGGCATGGTGTACGTCGGCGACGCGGACGGGGACGTCGGCGAGACGGTGGGGTCGGTGGGCGGCGTGGCCCCCGCGAACCGCACCGTGAACCTGGTGAAGTCCCAGTCGTTCTGCACCACGCTGGAGCAGGAGCCGGACAGCCCCGGGTCGACGGTGCCCGGGCACTGCCGGTCCCGGTTGACCGACCAGTAGGTGTAGCGGGCCATCCTGTGTGCCAGCGCGAAGTCCAGCACCGTCTGGAAGTCCGCCTGCCGGAAGTACTCGGCCGCGTCGGTGCGGCCGTTCATCTGCGACACGCCCTCGTGGGCGTAGGCGTCCGCCTCCGACCAGCCGAAGGTGGTGCGCAGGATCTGGTTGAAGTTCACCAGCGCGGAGGTCTGTGCCGCCGCGCCGTTGAAGCCGCCGTCGAACGGCATGATCGAGAAGTTGTCGGGCGTGAAGCCCTGCGCCTTCGCCTCGTTGAGCATCTGCTGGCCGAACCAGCCGGTGCCGGCGGCGGTCCCGGCCGTGGTGACCGAGATGTACAGCCCCGGGTTGGAGCGCTGGAGGATGCGGGCCGCGCCGATCTCGTTGTGGATCGCGGCCGTGTTCTCGTACTCCGGCTCCTCCAGGTCGAAGTCGAGCGCCTTCAACCGATACGTGTCGACGACCTTCTGGTACGCGGCCGCGGTCGCCTCCGGCGTGCCGCAGGTCTGGCCCAGCTTGGTGCCGTTGTAACCGCCGATGGAGACCGAGACGTCGCCGCCCTTGGCGCGGACGGTCTGGATGACGTTCGGCATGGTGGTGTCGGTGTCGATCGGCGACGTCCCGCCCCAGGCCGGGACGCAGCCGCCCTTGTCCAGGATGAAGGCGAGCTGGAAGGCCTTCTGGCCGGTGGCGTCCATCACCGTGGCGACGTCCGGCGGGCTGTTGTCCTCGGGCATCAGGTACGGCGCGGAGGCGTACCAGTTGCTGCCGATGCCGCCGGCGAGGGCGCCGGCGCCGGCCGTGCCGGCGGCCGTGGTGGGCGCCGCGTGCGCGGCGGCGACGGCCACCAGGCCGCCGGCCACCAGACCGAGCACCCCGGCCACCGCGGCGGCGGCTCGCCGCCGGGGGGCTCGGTGGGAGGGACGTGGCCGCTGATGCGACGGTGTCGGTGGGGGAAGGGCACGTTCCATCGGGATCAACCTCTCCAGGAAACGGCGGAGTACGGCCCACCCGCGCCAACTGTGGGGGCGGCGCGCCGGGCCGACAGGACCCCGCGTCGGGGTCGGGCCGCCGCAAGGCCCTCACTGGTATAGACCTGTCCTGAGGGGCCGTCAACCGCCCGGACCGCTGCTCCGGGTGAGAATCCGGCGCGATCCGGAAGGAAGGCCCTAGAGTTGACGGGTGGCCGAAGAGACGTGGAACAGGGTGGAAGGGCCGGTGCGGGCCGGCTCCATCGTGCAGGCAGGCTCCGTCGGGGAACTGCACGTGCACCAGGCGGCCGTGCCGGTGGCCGCCGTGCCGTGCCAGCTGCCGCCGGCACTCGCGCACTTCGAGGACCGCGCCGACGAACGCGCCAGGGTGCTGGCCGCCGTCGCCGAGGGACCGGGCGACGGCGGCGGGCCGCTGGTCGTCGCGCTCAGCGGGATGGGCGGGATCGGCAAGACCGCGCTGGGCTTCGAACTCGCCCGCGCGCTGCTCGACCACTGCCCGGACGGCGCCCTCCACGTCGACCTCGACGACCTGCGCCGCGACGGCGCCGTGGAGACCGCCGACGCCCTCGGCGACCTGCTGCGCTCGCTCGACCCGCAGACCCGGCCCGAACAGGAACTCCGTGGCCGCGCCCGCCAGTACTGGACCGCCACCCAGGGGCGGCGGCTGGTCGTGGTCGTCGACAACGCCCGCAGCGGCGCCGAACTGCGCCCGCTGCTGCCCGCCTCCGCCGCGAGCGTCGTCATCGTGGCCGGCCCGGGCCAGCTGTACGACCTCGACGGCGTCCGCCTCCTCGACCTGCCGCTCGGCCCGCTCGGCCCCGAGGACGCCGCCAACCTGCTGCGCCGGATCGTCGCCGACCCCCGGCTCGCCGCAGACCCGGAAGCCGCCGCCGAACTCGCCCGCCGCTGCGCCGGCCTGCCCGCCGCGCTCTACGTCGCCGGCCGCTGGATCCGCCGCCACCGGCGTCGCGAACTGCGCCGGCTCGTCGAGGACCTGACCACCGAACTGGACCGGGAGGGACTGCCCGTGGTGGAGGCCGTCTGGGACGCGGCGTACGCGAGCCTCGGCCCCGTCGCGGCGCGGCTCTACCGGCTGCTGCCGCACCACCCCGCGCCCGTCGTCGACGACCACGCGGCCGCCGCGCTGCTCGGCACCGACCTCGACGTGGCCGCCGACGCGCTCGACGAACTCGACAGCGCCGGGCTGCTGGAGCGGCGGCCCGACGGCCTCGGCATGCACGCCCTGCTGCGCGGCCACGCGCTGCGCCGGGCGCGGGCCGCTTCGGCGTCGGCTTCGGACGCCGTTGACGCACGGCGCCGGCTGGTCCGCTGGTACCGCCGACAGGCCGGGCGGGCCGACCTGGTCGCGGCCGGCCCCCGGCTGACCGTCTCCGCCCCCGCCGCCGAGGCGCCCGCCCCCGCCGAGGTGCCGGACCTCCCCTTCCCCGACGCCGCCACCGCCCTGCACTGGCTGGAGGCCGAACGGCTCGCCCTCTACGGCTGCGTCCGGCTCGCCGCGGAGGACGGGCTCGACGAGGAGGCGGTGGCGCTCTGCGAAGCCCTCTGGACCCACTTCCTCGACCACCGCCACTACGCCGACGCCATCGAGGCCTTCGGGCGCGGTGTCGCCGCCGCCGTCCGCGCCGAACGGCTCGCCGCCACCGTCCGCATGCGCTGCCAACTCGCCCGCCCGCTCTGGGAGCAGCACCGCTACGAGCAGGCCGCCGACGAGCTGCGACTGGCCGTCAACGGCGCCCGGCTGCTCGGCGACTCGCCCGAGGAGCGCAAACTCCGGGCCTCCGCCGTGGAGTTCCGCGGCAAGCTCGCCTCCGTGCGCGGCGACTGGGCCGCGGCCGTCCCGGACTTCGAGGCCGCCCGCGAAGAACACCGGGCCATCGGCAACGCCTACGGCGTGATGCTGCAGACCTACCTGCTCGGCCGGGCCGCCGTCGCGATGGGCGAACTGCCGCGGGCCGTCGAGCTGTTGACCGAGGCGCACGCGGAGGCGACCGCACTCGGCCGGGAACGGATGGCCGCCCGGACCGGCTTCGAGCTGGGCAGCGCCCTCCGCGCGGCCGGCCGCCGGGAGCAGGCCGCGATCCTGTACCGCGCGGCGCTGACGGCGGCGCGCGAACGGCGTTCCCCGGGGGACGAACTGCGGGTGCTGGACGCCCTGTCGGCACTCAGTGAGGAGACTGGCGACGCCGAAGCCGCAGCCGTCTACCGGGCCGCCGCCACCACCCTGCGCGGCCCCGACGGAAGCACCGCCACACCACTCACCTGACGGCACCCCGGGCTGCGAATCCCAGGAAGTCGGCGAGCCCGACTTCTGGTCCCGCCCACGCTGCACTGGACCGCCACGCCGGCAGTTCGATGCCCCCTGCACCGGCGGGCGGGCCCGACTTCTGCTTCCCACCCGCGAGCCGCCACTGCCCGGCTATGTGTACAGACCGGCCGCGGCGGCGGAGCGGGGGCGTCGAATTCCGGGCCGGGGTTGGGCGCGGTGGAGTGGGAAGTCGGCGGGTCCGACTTCTGGGTCTCGCCCGCGATCCGCCGGAGCCATCTATGCGCGTAGAGCGAGGTTGATGGTGGGCGCGGGGCCAATGGGGCCGGAGTGGAAAGTCGGCGGGGCTGACTTCTGGGTGCGGCCCGCGTGTGGCAGCTGCGTGTGGGGTGCGTCGGCGGGTGGTGGAGTGGGAAGTCGGCGGGTCCGACTTCTGGGTCTCGCCCGCGATCCGCCGGAGCCATCTGCGCGCGTAGAGCGAGGTTGGTGGTGGGCGCGGGGCCAATGGGGGCCGGAGTGGAAAGTCGGCGGGGCTGACCTCTGGGTGCGGCCCGCGTGCGGCAGCTGCGTGTGGGGTGCGTCGGCGGGCGGTGGGGTGGGAAGTCGGCGGGCTCGACTTCTGGGTCTCGCTCGCGATCTGCCGGAGCCATCTGTGCGCGTAGAGCGAGGCTGGTGGTGGGCGCGGGGCCAGTGGGGGCCGTGGTGGAAAGTCGGCGGGGCTGACTTCTGGGTGCGGTCCGCGTGCGGCAGCTGCGCGTGGGGTGCGTCGGCGGATGGTGGAGCGGGAAGTCGGCGGGTCCGACTTCTGGGTCTCGCTCGCGATCTGCCAATGCAAGTCTATGCGCGTAGATTAGTGGAGGGGGTGGCGGGGTCGAATGCCGGGGTCGAGGGGGGCGGGCGCGGAGTGTGGGGCGTGCTGGCGGGTGGTGGAGTGGGAAGTCGGCGGGGCCGACTTTTGAGTGCCGCGTGCTGCCACCAGCACTCTTCTATGCGCGCAGATTTGCGCTGGTGGAGGGGCGTCCGCGGGGTTGAATGCTGGGTCCGGCCTGCGCGTGGCAGCTGGGCGCGAGGCGTGGGGTGTGCTGGCGGGTGGTGGAGTGGGAAGTCGGCGGGGTCGACTTTTGAGTGCCGCGTGCCGCTGGCGGCGCCCTTCTATGCGCATAGATCAATGGTGGCGGGATGCAGGGGTGGAGTGGGAAGTCGGTGGGGTCGACTTTTGGGGGCTGTCAGAGGAGGTGTTGGAGGTCGGCGGTGGTGGCCGGGGTGAGGCGGAGGCGGTAGGGGGTTCCGTTGATGCGGCAGGTCAGGGGTGTGGTCGGGGGGTGCTGGCCGCCGAGGAAGGTGTGGACGGCGGAGAGGGCGGCGGCGGGGTCGGTGTACCTCACTCGGCCGGCGGTCCGGTGCGGGTCGATCCGGAGGGTGAGCGGTTCGCCGTTCCGGCGTCGGACCAGGCAGCGGGTAGGGGAGAGGACGACGGCGGCGGTGCGGCAGCCCGGGTGGTCGGCGAGCGCCTCGGCGGTCCAGTCGGCGGCGGTCCGGTACTCGTGGTGCCGGGCGGCGTCCGGCGGCGGTGCACCGGTCGTCCGGCGGTAGAGCAGCGCCGCGCTCTGTGTCTCGCGGATCCCGGCGCGGCCGTACTCGGCGGCCAGGTGGTGGTAGGGCAGGTCCGTCCACGGCGGGAGCCGGTCGACGTCGATGACGACGCCGTCGGCCCGGTCCGACAGGTCCGACAGGTCCGACCGGGTGGCCTGGACGGCAAAGGCGGCCGGGGTGCGGGGCGCGGCCGGCGGGACGGCGAGCGGGCGCGGGTGGGCGGGCCGTGGCGGCGGGAGGAGACCGAGCAGCTTGTACAGCTCCGGGCCGAGCGTCGTCAGCGCTTCCCCCGGGAGGGCGAACGCGGCCTCGGCGAAGCGGCGGGTGCCCGCGGCGGCCGGCTGCGCGGCGAGCACGGCCGCCGCATCGTCGCCGGACGGGTCCAGCCGGGGTGCGGCGGCGAGCAGGCGGGCCATCGGGCTGCCCGCGACCAGCTCGGCGCCGCCGTCGCAGACCGCCACCACGGGCCGGTCGAGCGCGGCCGCGTAGAGGGCGGTCGAGCCGTGGTCGGTGACCACGGCGTCGCCGGCCACCAGCAGTGCCGCCCACTCCTCGTAGGGGCCGGCGAGTACCAGCCCCGCGTCCAGGGCGGGCCGCAGTTGCCGGGCCAGGTCGAAGGAGCCCGTCCGGCTGTACTCGTTGGGGTGTACGACCAGCGCCAACTGGTAGGCGTCGTACGGGAGTCGGGTGGCGAGCAGGGCGGGCAGGTCCGGATGCCGCGCGAGCAGCGACTCCGGTCCCCAGGTGGAGGAGAGCACGACCAGCCGGCGCGGACCGGTGCCGAGCGCCGCCCGGAACGCCTCGCGCCGGTCCGGTGAGGAGAGGATCCGGTCGAGCGTCGGGTCGCCCGCCACCAGCGCCGTCGACCCGGCCTGCGGGCACTGCTCGGTGAGCCGGGCGACCTGGTCGGGGTGGGCGAGGGCGTGCAGGTCGGCGACCGGGCGCTCGTCGGCGGTGAGCAGGAACGCCGGGTCCAGGCCGGACGGGAGGTGCGGCGACCCCTCCTCGGAGAGCGCCTTGTTGAACCCGGCGCCGTGCGGCAGCAGGACCTTGGGGCCACGCAGCGCGGCCAGCTCACCCTTCGGACTGGCCGTGAGGATCAGGTCGTGGTGGCAGGCCAGCGCCTCCGGCCAGGACAGGCAGCGTGCGCCGGACGAGGCGACGGCGGCCAGCGCGTCGACGTCGAAGGCGGAGCCGGGGACGAGGGTGAAGCGGCACCGGACCCGGGAGTCGCCGTCGAAGACGGGCAGCAGGTCGAGCAGCCGGTGCAGCGCGGCTGCCGAGCGGACGGCGAAGAGCACGCCGAGCGGGGTGTCGGGCGGCGTCATCGGACCCACCGAGCCGGAGGCCTGGGGGCGCGGGCTGGCCGCTGGCCGCTGGCCGCTGGCCGCTGGCCGCTGGCCGCTGGCCGCTGGCCGCTGGCCGCTGGCCGCTGGCCGATTCTCGCGCCTACCACGGCTCAGCGCCCCCCGTCGAGCCTCGGCGAGCGGATGCTCGGGTGGCTCGGGGCGGTGCGGCGTCGGCGCGGGCATAGGGGCGATGGTAACCGGCGGACCGCCGACACGGGCCGGACCGCGTGGATCCCACCCCGCTCCGCCGCCATTCCACCCCGAGCCCCCGTCGATCGGACGTTCCGTCAGTCGGATCCGAATCTACGGGAGCGGTGCGGGCGGCGTTCGGGCAGGTCGGGCCGCAGGTGGGGAGGTGTGCGCGGCTACCGGGCCGGGGCGATCTCCGGTCAACTGCTCAGCGCATCAACGAGACGTGTCTCGGTCGGCGAGCAGGACGGCCGGCAGCGGGGCCTCCAGCACCAGGGCCCGGGGAAGTGCCAGACCGAAGTGCCGCTCCAGCACCCCCAGGGTGGTCCGGTGCACCTCACGGTTCGCTCGCTCCTCGTCCGGCAGGCCTTCCGCGCTCAGCAACGCCTTGACCTCATACGCGACTTCGGGATCTCCGGCGACCTGACCGTTGCCCCAGGAGTCGTCCAGGTGCAGATTGAACGAGCACACCGTCCGGCCGTCCCGGCAGTAGTGGAAGGTCGGCGGCACCGGCTTGCCGTTCTCCTCCTCGTACTCCAACAGGAAGACCTCGGCCCCGCCCTCGGAGATCGCCGGATCGTCCCGGAGTTCTCCGAACCAGCCCCCGTACGCCACCGCGAAGGTCCACCCGCCGCTCACTCCCAGCCGCAGCCCGATCCCGTCCCAGGCGTCCCCGTACTCCGAGTCCAAGGCCTCGACCAGCCCGTCCCCGGTGAGCTCCCCGACCGGCTCCACGGTCCGCTTCGACCACTGGGCCGAGGCCGCGATCCGCGCCGCCAGCGCCTCGGTCCCGAGCCCTCGGGCCAGCGTCACGTGGTAGCCGCCGAAGGCGATGCTCTGTTGCTCCGCGAGCCAGGTGATTCCGTCCGTCATGCAGGTGATCGTGCCGCACCGCACCGACACTCCCGCTCCGGGCCGGCGCTCGGCGCGGGGCGGACGCTCGGCGCGGGGTGGACGTTCAGCGCGGGGTGGACGCCCGGTGGGCGCCGTGCACCGCCGCGAGGAGGCCCGCCACCGTCGGCGACCACGGTCGGCCGGCCGGGCCGGTGAGGGTCAGCGTCCGGTGCGCGGCCGGGCGGATCGGGACGAGCACGCAGTCCGCCGGCAGCATCGGCTGGGCCAGCGCCGGCATCACCGACACCCCCACCCCCGCGTGCACCATGCCGATCAGCGTGTTGAGGTCCCGGATCCGGTGCCGGGGCGTGAAGCGGACGCCCGCCCGGCGGTAGGCGTCCCGGATGTGCCGCTCGCAGCCGCCCTCCGAGAGCAGGAAGTCGTCGTCCTCCAGGTCGGCCACGTCGACGGTCGTCTCGCCCGCGAGCGGATGGTCGCGGCGGAGCAGCGCGTGCATCGAGTCCGCGCCGAGCGGGACGGCCCCCGGCGGCACCGGGTCCGCGTCCACCAGGACCGCCGCGTCCACCGTGCCGGCCTCCAGCCAGACGCCGAGTTCCTCGTCCTCGCCCTCGAACACCCGCACCGTCAGCCGGGGGTGCTCGATCCGCCAGTCGCGCAGCAGCCCGGGCAGCAGCCCCTGGCAGACGGTGGTCGGCGCGGCCAGCCGGACGGTCCCGGTCAGCCCGCCCGAGTGGTGGGCGGCGATCGTCCGCACCGCGGTGGCGGAGGCGACCGCCGTGCGGGCGTGCGGCATGATCCGCTCGCCCAGCGGGGTCGGCCGGGCCGGTGCGCCCCGGTGCAGGACGGGCGCGCCGAGCGTCCGCTCCAGGGCCGCCACCGCGTGCGAGACCGCCGACTGGCTCACGCCAAGCTCGATCGCCGCCGCCCCGAAGCCGCCCGCGTCCGCCACCGCGACCAGCGCCCTGAGCTGGGCGAGGTTCACCTCCGAGGCCATGAGACTTCCTCATCCGTGCAGCACCATCACTTGTTGGACTCATGGTCGGCCGACCCGTCACCCTCTGTCCAGCGCGAAGCCGCGAGAGGCGAGGCGCGTCGGCGAGAGCGGAAGGACGGGTGGCCGGGATGGGACGGCGCTGGTGGCCGGGGTTCGTGGCACTGTCGGCGATCTGGGGTGCGAGCTTCGCCCTGATCAAGGTGGCGGTCGACGCCGGGGTGCCCCCGGTGTGGGTGGCGGCCTGGCGCTGCCTGCTCGGCGCGGTCGCGCTCTGGGCGATCCTCGCCGTCCGCCGTGAGGCCGCTCCGCGCGACCTCGCCACCTGGGGCCACAGCGCCGTGGTCGCGGTGCTGCTGAACGCGGTGCCGTTCGTGCTCTTCTCCTACGGCGAGACCCGGGTCAGCTCGGTGCTCGCCGGGGTGATGAACGCCACCACCCCGCTGTTCGCCCTGCTCTTCGCGCTGGCCGCCCTGCCCGGGGAACCGCGCCCGGGGTGGCGTCGGCTCACCGGACTCGCCCTCGGCTTCGCCGGGGTGCTCACCGTGCTGGGTGTGCAGCACGGGCTCGGCTCCGGTGCGGTGGGCGGTTCCGGCACCGGGGTCGTCGTCGGCGGGCTCGCCTGCCTGGCCGCGACCTGCTGCTACGGCGCCGGGTTCGCCTACCTGCGCCGCCACCTCTCCGCCCGCCCGCACTCGGCCGCAGCCCTGTCCGCCGCCCAGATCACCTGCGCCGCCGTCGAACTCGCGGTCGCCGCCCCGCTCGCCGCCGGTGCCCCGCACTGGCCCGGTGCCGGGGCCGCCGTGGCCCTGCTGGTGCTCGGTGCGGTCGGAACCGGCATCGCCTACGTCCTCAACCTCGATCTGGTGCGCACCGCCGGGACGGCCGTGGCCGCCGCCGTCACCTATGTGACCCCGCTCTGGTCGACGGCTCTCGGCGCGCTGCTGCTCGCCGAGCCCGTCGGCTGGAACACCCTGGTCGGCGGCCTGGCCGTGATCGCCGCCGTTGTGCTCACCCGGCAGCCGCCGAGCGCGCCCGACGGCGCGGCCCGGACCGGCCGCTGGGGCCGGAGAGGGCGTCAGCCGGTCGGTTAGGGTGGGCCGATGGGCGCGGGGCGGGCAGCGGACGGGGGCACGGGTGTGAACGTCGGCGTGGATGTCGACGTTGATGCCGACGGGGCCACACGCGAGGCCGTCGACGAGGCCCTCGACGGTGCGGCCGACGCGCCGCAGTCCCCGCCCCCCGTCGCCGTCCTGGCGGCGCTGCGCGCCCGTCCGCTCCGCTTCCCGCTCACCCGCGACTCGCTGCGCTGCTGGGCCTACCTGGTCGGCGGCGCCCTGCTGAGCCTGCTGGTGGTGGTCCTGCTGGTCGTCCTCGCGGTGCTCGGTCTCGGGCTCTCGGTGGTCGGCATCGGCCTGCCGCTGCTGCTGGCCGTCGCCCTCTCCGGCCTGCCCGTCGGCGCCCTGGAACGCCGCCTGCTACGGCTCGTCGAACCGACCCCGCTGCCCGACCCGCACCGCGCACTGCCCGGGGCCGGTCGCCGTGCCCGGCTCCGGACCAGGCTGCGCGAACGCGCGACCTGGCGCGAGCTCGCCCACACCCTGCTCGTCGGCCCGCCGCTCACCGCCGCCGGACTCGGCCTCACCGCCCTGCTGGTGTTCTCCGCGGCGCTGGTCGTCAGCCCCCTCGTGGTCTGGGCGCTGGCCCCCGAGACCGTCATGCTGCTCCCCGGCCACGCCGTCCAGGGACCGCTGCACGCCCTGCCCGCCACCGCCGTCGGCCTGGCCGGGCTGCTGCTCGCCGGCTACGCCGGGGCGCTGCTCAGCGCCGTCCACGTCCGGCTGGCCCGGCTGCTGCTCGGCCCCCGCGAGGAGGGCCTCGGCCGGCAGGTCGTCGAACTGACCCGCTCCCGGGCCCGGTTGGTGGACGCCTTCGAGGCCGAGCGCCGCCGCATCGAACGCGACCTGCACGACGGCGCCCAGCAGCAGCTCGTCGCCCTCAGCATGACCCTCGGCCTGGCCGCGCACGAGCTGCGCCAACGCGGCGGCGCCGCCGGCGGCACGCCCCCCGGGGCCGGGCCGGTCGGTGACGACCCGGTGCTCGACCTGGTCGACCGGGCGCGCGGCGAGGCCCGGCAGGCGCTGGAGCAGCTGCGCGGCCTGGTCCGCGGCATCCACCCCCAGGTGCTCACCGACCACGGACTGGCCGCCGCCGTCACCGAGGTCGCGCTGCGCCACCCGATCCCCGTCGAGGTCGACCTGGACCTGCCCGGACGGCTGCCCGGCCCGGTCGAGTCCACCGCCTACTTCACCGTCACCGAGGCACTCACCAACGCCGCCAAGCACAGCGGCGCCGCCGCCATCACCGTGCACGGGCGGATCGCGGACGGTCGGCTGGTGCTCCAGGTGACCGACGACGGCCGCGGCGGCGCCGACCCGGCCGCCGGGGCCGGACTCCAGGGACTGGCCGACCGGGTCGCGATCCTGAGAGGACGACTGATGGTGACGAGTCCGACCGGCGGGCCGACCAGGCTCCGGCTGGAGGTGCCGTGCTCCGGCTAGTCATCGCCGAGGACGCCGTGCTGCTCCGGGCCGGCCTGGTCGAACTGCTCACCAGGGGCGGCCACCGGGTGGTCGCCGCCGTGGGCGACGCGGACGCCCTCGCCGCCGCCGTCGACGCCGAGCGGCCGGACGCCGTCGTCACCGACGTCCGGATGCCGCCCGGCTTCCACGACGAGGGGCTGCGCGCCGCCCTCGACCTGCGCGGACGCCACCCCGGCCTGCCCGTCCTCGTCCTCTCCCAGTACGTGGCCACCCCGTACGCCACCCGGCTGCTCGGTGCGGCCGGCGCGCAGCGGGCCGGGCTCGGCTACCTGCTCAAGGACCGGGTCGGCGAGGTGTCCGAGTTCCTGGACGTGCTGGGGCGGGTGGCGGCCGGGGAGACGGTGATCGACCCGGAGGTCGTCCGGGTGCTGCTCCGGCAGCAGTCCGCCGACCGCCCGATCGCCCGGCTGACCCCACGCGAGCGCGAGGTGCTGGGGCTGATGGCGGAGGGCCTCAACAACCAGGCGGTCGGCGCCCGGCTGAGCATCACCGAGGCGTCCGTGGTGAAGCACTGCGGGAACATCTTCATGAAGCTCGACCTCGACCCGGTGGAGGGCAACCGGCGGGTCCTCGCCGTCCTGGCCCACCTCGCCGACCTGCGCGGCGAGTAGCCGGGCGGCTCGGCGGGGCGGGCTCGTTGTCGGTGCCGGGCGCTACCGTGCCGGTCATGACGGAATTCGTACTCGTGGCGGGTGCCTGGCTGGGGGCTTGGGCCTGGGACGACGTCGTCCCCGGGCTGCGCGCCGCCGGACACGGTGTGCACCCGTTGACCCTCTCCGGCCTCGCCGAACGGCGCGGTCTGCCCGCCGGACAGCAGACCCATGTGCAGGACGTCGTCGACCTCGTGGAGGAGCGCGACCTGCGTGACGTGGTCCTGGTGGGGCACAGCTACTCGGGCATCCCGGTCGGGCAGGCCGCGGAGCGGATCGGTGACCGGCTCGCCCACCTGGTCCTGGTCGATGCCAACGTCCCCGTCGACGGGCAGGCGTTTGTCGGTGCCGGGCCGTGGGGTGAGGCCGTCGCCGCTTCGATCGGCGCCAACGACGGCTACTGGCCGCCGCTCACCGCCGACGGGTTCGCGGGCCAGGGGCTCACCGACGCGCAGATCTCCCGGATCGTCACCGGCGCCACCCCGCACCCCGGCGGCACCCTCACCGAGCCCGCCGCCCTGGCCGGTCCGCTCGCCGCGATACCTGCGACCTACCTCACCTGCCTCCTCGACAGCCCCGAACCCCCGCCCGCCGTCGCCGCCCTCGTCCGCGACGCCGACTGGCACCACGCCACCCTCGACATCGGCCACTGGCCGATGTTCTCCCGGCCCACGGCCCTCGCCGAGTTCCTCCTGACCGCCGCCCACCGCTGACCGGCCCGCCCGCCCCACTGCTGAGCCGAGCGTCGCCCTGGTCGCCCCGGTCGCCCCGGTCGCCCCGGTCGCCCCGGGGCCGGGGCCGGCGCGTGGCCCGCTGTGGCCCCCCGGCGTGGGGACTGCTTCGGTGCTCTGGGCGGCTGCGGCTCGGCCCGGCCGAGGTGTGTGGTGGCCGGTCCGGCGGGGCGGTCGGCTCTGGGCGGGTGGCCCGCTGGGTACGGCCCGGCTTGGGCAGGCGGGTTGGGCGGGGCTACCGGCTGTGTCGGGTCGGCCCGGCCGATCGGTGAGGGGGCGCGGGGTCAGCGCCGGGGTTGGTCGGGGCGGCTGGGCGGCTGGTGGTGTGCCTGCTCGGGTGGGGTGGGGCTCTCGGCGAGGAGGGTGGCCAGGCGGTGGGCGGTGGTGTCCCAGGACCAGTGGGTTCGGACCCACTGGCGGCCGGCGGTGGTCATCCGGGCGCGGTCGGGGGCGGGGGCGCGGAGGATGCGGGTGATCGCGGTGGCGACGGCGGACGGGTCGCGGCCGTCGACGACCGTGCCGTTGACGCCGTCGAGGACGGCGTCCGGGGCGCCCCCGGAGCGGCCGACGACGACGGGCAGGCCGGCGGCGGCCGCCTCCAGGAAGACGATGCCGAGGCCCTCCGCCTCCAGACCGGCCCGGCGGGTGCGGCAGGGCATCGCGAAGACGTCGGCCGCGGCGTAGGCGTCCGGGGTGTCGGCGTGTTCGCGGCCGCCGGCGAAGACGACCGTGCCGGGTTCGGTGAGCCGGTGGGCGAGGCCGCGCAGGCGGTGTTCGTCCGGCCCCTGGCCGACCAGGACGAGGACCGCGCCCGGCACGGTCCGCCGGATCAGCGGGAGCGCCCGTATCAGGGTGTCCTGGCCCTTGCGCGGGACGAGTCGTGCCACGCAGAGGATCACCGGCGCCTGCGGGTCGGCCTCCCGGGGGCGTGGGCGGAACAGTTCGGTGTCCACCCCGGGGACCAGCCGCTCCAGGCGGGCCGCCGGGCCGAGCGCGGGTGCGATCCGGTCGCGGGTGTGGGCACCGAGGTAGGTGACGACGTCGACGCTGTCGCCGATCCGCCGCAGCAGACGCCGGGCCACGGGGGTGCGGGCCCACCAGATCTCGTGGCCGTGGGTGGTGGCGACGGTCCGTCGGATGCCGGGGGCCTGCCGCCGCAGCTCCGGGGTCATCGCGGCGAGCGGGGCCGCGGCGCCGAACCAGACCCGGTCGCAGCCGTACGCCCGGGCGAGTTCGGCGGCCCGGCGGGTCACCCGCGGGGTGGGGAGCAGGGTCCGGGACCGGTCGCGGACCACCGGGAACGGGAGCGCGGCGTCATGGCGGGCGGCGCCGGGCTCGTCCGAGGTGTAGACGACGACCTGGTCGGCGGGCAGCCGGGTGGCCATGGCGTGGACGAAGGTCTCGATGCCGCCCTGCCGGGGCGGGAAGTCGTTGGTGACGATCAGTGTGCCGGTCATGGGACGGGGACCACCTGGGGTGTGCGGGGGTGCGGGGCGGCGGACGGGACGGCGCGCGGCGTGGACCGCGGGCGGGGAGGACGGTGCGGACCGGTGATGCGAGGGAGGGGGATCAGGGGGAGGCGGGGGACGAGGGCCAGCACGGCGGGCAGGGCGAGGTAGCCGAAGCGGGTGGCGGGGGCGAGCAGGAACGCCAGGGCGAGGCCGAGCGCGAGCCGGTCGGCGGCGGCGACGGTGTCCCGGGGAGGGGTGCGGACCAGCGACGCGGCGACGGCGAGCCCGGCGAGCAGCAGCAGGGCGAGCGCCGTGTACCAGCCGCCGGGGCCGAGGTCGGCGAGCAGCCGGCCGGGCAGCGGGCTGCTCGCCGGGGTGGGCAGCCCACCGCGCCCGGTGGGGAAGGCGAACACCTGCTCCACCAGCGGCCCCGGCGCGCGCAGTGCGCCGGGCAGGACCAGCGCGGCCGTGCCGACGGTGGCGGTGGCGAACGCGCGCAGGGCCGACCGGCGTCCGGCCGTGGCGGCGAGCAGGGCGACGACGACCGCGACCGCGGGCCAGGCCGTCCACTTGAGCGCGCAGGCCAGCGCGAGGGCCGACCCGGCGGCGAACGGGCGGGCCCGTCCGGCCAGGGCGAGCGCGAGCAGGCAGAGGCCGGTCAGCGGCAGGTCGACTCCGCTGACGCAGAGCGGCAGCGCGACCGGTGGTGAGGCGACCAGCGCCGCCACCACGAGAACGGGCACGTTCAGGCCGCCGCCGCCGGGGAAGCCGACACCGACACCGACACCGACACCGACGCCGCCGCCGGTGCCGGGCCGTCCGGGGCGGACGGCGGCGGCCAGGCAGCCGAGGAACACGGCGGCGCACCACAGGCGGGCGTCGCCGAGCAGCCGGGTCGGCCAGCCGTCCGCGCCGAACAGGGCGCGGGGCAGCCCGAACAGTGCCATCCCGGGCAGGTAGGGGGTGTACTCGGCGACCGTGTGCGGCTCGGCCAGGTACGGCGTTCCGTGCCGGAGCAGCAACTCGCCCGACCGTTCGATGACGGCGACCTCGCTCTGCCCCTGCCCGGTCGCGACCAGGAGAAGCAGCGGCGCGAGCACCGCACCGGCCAGCGCGACCGTCACCGATCCGGCCCGCGCCCACCGCGGCGGCAGCGTGAGCACGGCGACCGCCGCCGCGAGGTACCCGGCGGCTGCGAGCAGCCCCCAACTCCGGTGCGGTCCCAGCCCGGAGACGAGTGGGAACGCCCCCGCCCACCCGGCCGCGACCAGCCACCCGCCGCACCACAGCGCCCTCCGCCCGCCGGGTGGGCGGGGCGGACCGGAGGAACCCGGTGGACGGGGGACGCGGTGGACACGGCCGGTGCGGGGCGGACGGCCGCGGCGGGGGACGGAAGCGGAACCGGAACCGGAACTGGAACCGGAAGCGGAAGCGGATCGGGAGGTGGAGCCGGGCCGGGAGGCAGGGCCCGGGCCGGACGGAAGCGCGGTACGGATGCGGTGAATCAGCACCACTTCATTGCAGCGGCGCAGGTCGGCGAGGTCATGACGGTCAGGTCGAGTCCTCAGGTCGGGTTTCCCCTACCACCGGGCGGGCGGCCGGGGCGGCCCCCGCGTCCTGAACACGGCGCCGTGGGCGCGGTCGGTGTGCACGGCTGTGGGCTCCTCCTCGTCAGCGGGCGTTCCGGACAAGGGAATTCGTATCCGATCTCACGTTCGGTGTCCACCGAATTACGTTCGGTGCCGATGGCTCGCTATCGTGGACCCCGTGGTGAGGTCCTGGGATGCGGCGGTCGGGCGGGCGCAGGAACGGTTGGCGACGGCGCCCGGGGTGCGGGCGGTGGGGGAGGGCGAGGGGCGTGGATTCGCGCTCTGGGACCTCGCCTCCTGCGCCGAGGGGGAGTTGGGCGAGTGCGTCGACCCGGCGGCGATCGGCCCGGCCGAGGAGCGACGGCTGCGCGAGCGCCTCGGTGAGAGCGGCCGCGAGTGGCCGGGCGGCGAGCTGTACCGCCGCCGCTACTGGCTGCTGGCCGGCGGAACCGGGGACAACGGCGCCCCCGGCCCCGGCCCCGGGCCCAGCCCCGGCCCCGGCACCGGCCCCGGCACCGGCCCCGGCATGGGCACCGGCCCCGGGGAGACCGAGCCGGTCGGGACCGTCGCCGTCGACAACTGGACCAGGGGCCCGGGCCAGTTGGCCGTCTCCTCGCTCTACCTCCGCCCCTCGGCGCGCGGCCGCGGCCTCGCGGCGACCGCCCTCGACCACGTCTACCGGGCCGCCACCGCCGAGGGCCTGCCCGGCTACCGGCTGGAGGCGCACTGGACCTGGCAGCACGCCGTCCGCTACCACCTGCGCCGCGGCCTGTGGGTGGTCTCCTGGAAGCACGCCCTCGGCCTCGCCCGGATGCCCCAGCTCCCGCCCTACCGCGTCCGGGAGGAGGACGGCCGCCTGGTGCTGCTGGTCGCCGACCGCCCGTCGCCCGACCCGGCCGAGGCGGTCTGGACGCCACTGCTCGCCGCGGGGAGCGAGGGCCGCCGGCTGCGCCTGGACGAGACCGCCGCCTACCGGCAGGCCGACGGGTGGGTGCACGGTTACGCCCGCTCGACCCTCGCCCTGCACCTCGCGCTCGCCGGCCGTCCGCTGGTGCGCGGCCCGCAGTGGTGGGCGGAGGCCTGGCGCTGGGCGGACATCGGTGAACCGGAGGGCCTCGCCTATCGGATCGGGCACATCGAGCAGGCGGCCCGCGCCGCGGGGCGGGCGGTGGTGACGCCCTACCGGGCTCCGGCCGTCCCGGACCTGCCCCGGCCGTCCGAGGAACCCCGGCCGGACGCTCCCGCCCCCCGGCCGTCGGACGGCGCGGCGACGACCTGAGGGGCCGGACCCCGCGCACACCACCGCACACCGCGGACGAGTCGCAGGATCCGGCCTACCGGCGCGCCACCCTGGGCAGGCTCCGCCGGAGGCCTGTCGACACCACCCGCAGCACACCGAGTTGAGGAGCCCGCCATGTCCGCACCCGCAGTGCACGAATCCGTACTCGACGCGATCGGCGGGACGCCGCTGATCCGCCTCGCCCGGCTCGGCGCCGGTCTCGCCGCCCCGGTCTACGCCAAGGCCGAGTTCCTCAGCATCGGCGGCAGCGTGAAGGACCGCGCCGCGCTGTCCATGGTGCTGGCCGCCGAGCGCGACGGGCTGCTGGCGCCCGGCGGGACGATCGTGGAGGCGACCTCGGGCAACACCGGTATCGGCCTCGCCATCGTCGGCCGCCGGCGCGGCTACCGGGTGATCGCGGCGGTGGCGGACCGGACGGCGCCGGAGAAGTGGGACATCCTGCGCGCGTACGGCGCGGAGGTGGTGCTCGCGCCGACCGCCGTGCCGCTGGAGGACCCGGCGCACCTGTTCAACGTCGTCCGCCGGATCGTCGAGGAGACCCCCGGAGCCTGGCTCGCCGACCAGTACGACAATCAGGCCAATCCTGACGCGCATGTCCGGACCACCGGCCCGGAGATCTGGGAGCAGACCGGCGGCCGGGTGACCCACTTCGTCGCGGGGGTCGGCACCGGAGGCACCATCACCGGCACCGGCGGCCATCTGAAGGCGGTCTCCGGCGGCGCGGTGACCGTGGTCGGCGCCGATCCCGAGAGCTCGGTCTACGGCGGCGGGGACGGCAGCCCGTACTACGTCGAGAGCATCGGCCACTTCATCCACCCGGACACCGTCGAGGACCGCTGGCCGTTGGCCTACCGGCGGGACGCCGCGGACGCCTTCGAGCGCATCCCGGACCGCGAGTCGCTGCTGACGGCGCGCCGGCTCGCCCGCGAGGAGGGCATCCTGGCCGGGCCGTCCTCCGGCACGGCGGTGGCGGCGGCGCTGCGGGTGGCGCGCCGGCTGGGGCCGGAGGACCTGGTCGTGGTGCTGCTGCCGGACTCGGGCCGCTCCTACCTGTCCAAGGTGCACAGCGACGCGTGGATGCGGCAGTGGGGCTTCCTGGAGGACGGCGGCGCGGTGGAGACCGGCGGCGCGGTGGAGAACGCCGTGCCGGCGGAGCCGACGGGCCTGCGGCCGCTGCTCGACAGCGCCGGGCCACTGGTCACGGTCGACGCCGATGCCACCGTCGGTGAGGCGGCGCGGACGCTGCACGGCGTGCCGGGCGGCGTCGCCCCGGCCGTCCTGGCGCGGACGGCGCGCCCGTACGGGGTGAGCGCGGCGGAGGTGGTCGGCGCGGTGTCCCGGGAGGTGCTGGCGGCGGCGCTCGCGGACGGCTCCGCCAAGCCGGACGCCCCGCTGGGCGCCCTGCTCGGGCCGGCGCTGCCGGCGGTGGGCGTCGGGCAGTCGGTGGCGGAGGCCCGCGCGGCGCTCGGGTCGGGGCACCCGGGCGTCCTGGTCCTGGTGGACGGCCGGGCCGCCGGGGTGCTGCCGCGGCCGGCGCTCGCCGACTAGCCGGGGCCCCAGGGCCGGCGGTCCCCGCCCCGCGCGGCGGTTTCCAGGGGCCCCTGGGAGACTCGACGCCATGGCAGAGATCGAGATCGACGGAGCCCCCGCCGACCCCGCCCGGCTGGCGGCCCTGGGCCTGCTCAACTACGGGCACTTCACCACCCTGCGCGCCGAGTCCGGCCGTACCCGGGGCCTCGCGCTGCACCTGGACCGGCTGGTCCGCGACTGCCGCACGGTGTTCGGTGCCGAGCTGGACCGGGCGCAGGTCCGCACCCGGATCCGCCGGGCGCTCCCGGCCGACGGCGCGCCGGTGATCGTCCGGGTCACCGTGTTCGACCCGGCGCTCGGCCTGGAGCGCCCCTCCGCCCCCGCCGTACCCCACCTGCTGGTCACCACCCGCCCGGCACCGGCCGCCGCGCCGGGGCCGCTGCGGGTGCGCACCGTCGCGTACCGGCGCGAGCTGCCGGAGGTGAAGCACGTCGGCCTGTTCGGCCTGCTGCACCAGCGCCGGCTCGCCCAACTCGACGGCTACGACGACGCCCTGCTGCTCGACGACGCGGGTCGCGTCACCGAGGGGGCCACCTGGAACGTCGCCCTGTACGACGGCCGCGAGCTGGTCTGGCCGGACGCCGCCGCGCTGCCCGGCGTCACTGCCGCCCTGCTGGCCGGCGCCCACACCGGCCCGCAGCGGCGCGATCCCGTCACCGTGGACGCCCTCGGCGGCTTCGTCGCCGCCGTCGCCGTCAACGCGGGCGTCGGCGTCCGCCCGCTCGCCGCGGTCGACGGCACCGCCCTCGACCCGGCGCACCCGGTTGTCGCCGAGCTGCGCGCCGCCTACGAAGGCGTCGACGGCGAGCAGATCTGACCGCCGGCGCCCGACCCGAAGCGCACCACCGAACGCGCGCCCGGCGCACGCGCCCGGCGCGCACGCCCTGACGCCGCCCGGGCATCGCCCGGACACCGGACCGGGGGATAACCCCACCCCCGGTCCGCCAGCGGCCTGCATGGTCCGCCGCATCCCGCCTTCCTAGCCTGGAACTCGTCGACGAGCAGCGACGATCCACGAAGGAAGGCCCACCATGGCACCCCGCCGTTCCCGCCCCCAGCCCGAGCCGACCGGGCGCCCCGCCGCCCACGCCGCGATCGAGCTGCGCGACGTCCGGCGCAGCTACGGCCGCGGTGGCGAGACCGTGCACGCCCTGCGTGGCATCGACCTGGCGCTCGGCCACGGCACCTTCACCGCCGTGATGGGACCGTCCGGTTCCGGCAAGAGCACCTTCCTGCAGTGCGCGGCCGGCCTGGACCGCCCGAGCGCCGGTGAGGTCTACCTGGCCGGCGAGGAGATCACCCGGCTGAGCGAGGACCGGCTGACCAAGCTGCGCCGCAGCCGGATCGGTTTCGTCTTCCAGTCCTTCAACCTGCTGCCCTCGCTGACCGTGCTGCAGAACGTGCTGCTCCCGCAGCGCCTCGCCGGGGAGCGCCAGGACCGGGCCAGGGCGAGGGAGCTGCTCGCACAGGTCGGCCTCGGCGACCTCGGCCGCAGGCGCCCCGGTCAGCTGTCGGGCGGTCAGCAGCAGCGGGTGGCGATCGCCCGCGCGCTGATCACCGCCCCGGACGTGCTGTTCGCGGACGAGCCGACCGGCGCACTGGACACCACGACCGCCCACGAGGTGCTCGGCCTGCTGCGGCGCGCGGTGGACACCATGGGCGCCACCGTCGTCATGGTGACCCACGACCCGGTGGCCGCCTCGTTCGCCGACCGGGTGGTCTTCCTGGCCGACGGCGCGCTCGCCGACGAGCTGTACCACCCGGACCCGAAGACGGTCGCCGACCGGATGGTCAGCCTGACCGCGCGTCCGGTGGGGGTGGCGGCGTGAGCAACGGACTCGCCCGCGCCTCGGTGCGCTTCCGCCCCGCGTCCTTCGTCGGCACCTTCGTCGCGCTGCTGTTCGGTGCCGCCGTGATCATGGCCTGCGGCACGCTGCTGCAGACCGGCATCACCGCCTCGGTGCCGTCCGTCCGGTACGCCGAGGCGCCGGTCGTGGTGGCCGCCGACCCGAACGTCTCCATCAAGTACAAGAAGAACGGCGACGACGACACCCACGAGCAGCCGCTGTCCGAGCGGGCCCGGGTGGACGCGGGCCTGGTGGCCGGGATCGCCGGACAGCCCGGTGTCGCCGCCGCCCGCCCGGACACCTCCTTCCCGCTGCAGAGCACGCTGCAGAGCGCGGCGCAGAGCACGGCGCAGGGCGCACCCCGGAACGGCGCGGGCCCGGCGGGCCCGCTCACCGGCCGGGGCTTCGCCGCGCTCGGCATCGCCGGCCCGCAGGACAAGCTGGTCGAGGGCCGCGCCCCCGGCGTGGACGAGGTCGTCCTGGACGCCGACACGGCGCGCGCAGCCCACCTCGCGCCGGGCGCGACCGTGGCGCTCAGCGCTCCCGGTGGCAGCGGCAGCTACCGGATCTCCGGCCTCGCCGCCGCCCAGCAGGCCGGCCCCACCGCCTGGTTCGCCGACCAGCAGGCCGACCGGATCTCCGGCCACCCCGGCCGGGTGGACGCCATCGCCGTCCAGCCCCGCGAGGGCGTCGACCGCAAGACCCTGACCGCCCAGGTGAAGCAGGCCGTCGGCGGCGCCGCCGAGGTGCTGAGCGGTAAGGGGCGCGGCGAGGCCGAGCAGCCCGTGCTCAACGAGGCCAAGGTGATGCTGGTCGCGATCGGCGGCTCCTTCGGCGGTACCGCCACCATGACCGCGGTGTTCGTGGTCGTCTCCACCGTCGCCCTGGCCACCGGCCAGCGTGCCCGCGAGTTCGCCCTGCTGCGCGCCGTCGGCGCCACCCCGCGCCAGATCCGGCGCACCATCGCCACCGAGGCGATGCTGGTCGCGCCGCTCGCCGCCGCGCTCGGCATCCTGCCCGGCGTGGGCCTGGCCCGCTGGTGGTTCGACGGGATGGTGGAGCGCGGCGTCGTCCCGGCCGACGTCGAGCTGTCGGTCGGACCGCTGCCGATGCTGATCGCGGTCGTGCTGTGCACGCTCGCCGCCCTCGCGGCCGGATTCTTCGCCGCCCGCCGCCCGCGAAGATGCGGGCGAGCCAGGCGCTGGGCGCGGCCGCCGTGGAACCGGCCCGGCTCGGTGTCGTCCGCACCCTGCTGGGCGTGGTCTTCACGGCCGGCGGCGTGGTGCTCGCCGCGGTCGCGGCCAACCTGGACGGCGAGAACGCCGCCAACACCGCGCTCGGCGTGGTGATGTGCTTCCTGGTCGCGGTCGCCCTGCTCGGCCCGTGGGTGGCCCGCGCCGCGGCCTGGGTGCTGGGCCTGCCGCTGCGGGCGGGAGGCGCGCCCGGTTCGCTGGCGGCCGACAACACCCGCGCCAACGCCCGCCGGCTGGCCTCCGCGATCACGCCGATCGTGATGGTCACCGCCTTCTGCGGCACCCTGCTGTTCATGCAGAGCACCATCCGCCACGAGACCGGCGAGCAGGTGCGCACCGGCATCACCGCCGACCACGTGCTCGGCTCCACCGGACCGGGCCTGCCCGCCGCCGGGCCCGGCGCGCCCGGTGTCGTCGCGCAGGCGGCCGGGGTGCCCGGTGTGGACGCGGTGGTCGGCGTGCTGCACACCGGCATCGTCGTCCGCACCGGCGACCAACTGCTCTCCGCCACCGCGCTGGGCGTCACCGGTGACCCGTCCCGGCTGCCCCGGGTGCTGGACCTCGGGGTGCGCGACGGCGCGCTGGCCGACCTGGGCGGTTCCCCGGACACCGTCGCGCTCTCCACCGAGCTGGCCTCCTCCCTGGGCGCCGAGGTCGGTGACCACGTCCCGTTCTGGCTCGGCGACGGCACGGCGGTGGAGCCGCTGCTGGTCGCCACCTACCAGCGCGGGCTCGGCTTCGGCCAGGCGCTGCTGCCCCGGGCGGCGGTCGCGGCGCACGTCACCGCCGCCTACGACGCGCAGGTGCTGGTCGCGGACGCGCCCGGCGCCGACCGGGCCGCGGTCGCCCGGGGCCTGTCCGGTCTCGGTGTGCCCGGGCTGACGGTGACCGACCGGGCCGGGTACGCGGCGCAGTCCGACAAGTCGCAGGAGATGGGCTCCTGGGCGAACTCGGTGATGGCCGGCGTGCTGGGCGGCTTCGCCGCCGTCACGGCCGCCAACACCCTGGTGATGACGGTGCTGGACCGGCGCCGCGAGGTGGCGCTGCTCCGGCTCGCCGGGACCACCCGGCGCCAGGTGCGGCACATGATGCGCTGGGAGGCTCTGCTGGTGGCCGCGGCCGGTCTGGGCGTCGGTGCGGTGATCGCCTGGCTCACCCTGGTGCCGATCACCCGGGGGATCACCGGCGCCGCGCCGCACGTCCCGGCCGGGACGGCGCTGCCGCTGGCGGCCGCGGCGGTGGTGCTCTGCCTGGGCGCGACGGCGCTGCCGGCGCGGGCCCTGCTGCGGTCGAACCCGGTCGGTTCGAGCGGCGGGAAGCAGTAGCGGACCCCGGGGCCCTTCCGGGCACCGGAGCAGGGAGCTCCCGGAGCACACCGGGGGCGTGGACGGGCGGTGCGCGCGGGGGTGGCGCACCGCCCGTTCGGGTGACAAAGACGCGCTGAACAGGCGGGAGCACGGGGTTGCCGAGCGTAAAGGCCGGGCACCGCGCCGATAGTGAGGGGTGGTCAGCCGCGCTCGTGGCCGCGCCCGTCCCGGTGCCGCGTGCCCGTACGCGGCTGTCCCGCCCACACCCCCGCGCCGAGCGCCCTTCGGCATGCCCGTCACCCCGGCGTGCCCATGGCGCCGCGGCGCCCGGCAGAGAGAAGGCCGACCGTTGAGCAGTCCCCCGGTGATCCGCACGCCCCGCCTGCCGCTGTTCCCCCCGGCACGTTCCGCGGACCGTGCGCCGGCGCCCCCGGCCGTGCGCCTGCCGCGGCTGCTGCTGCGCGGCGCCACGACCGCCTCGGCCGTGCTGGTGCTGGCCGAGACGGTGCTGGCCGCCGGTTTCCTGAACGGCCACTACGAGGCGCTGCGGGTGCACGCGCTGGCCGCGATGGCCCTGGGGGGCGTGCTGCTCCTCCAGTTGGCGGCGGCGGTGCCGGTCCGCCGGGTCACCGGTCCGGCGGGGGAGCGGGGGCCCTGGTGGCCGCTCGTGGTCACGGCGCTGCTGCTGCTCGCGGCCGGGGTACAGACCGGGACCGGCTACGAGCGGGCGGTCGGGGTGCACGTGACGCTGGGCGTCCTGCTGGTCAGCGCGCACCTGTTCTGCCTGGTCGGTGCGTGGCGGCTGCCGCTGACGCTGCCCGCGCCCGCGTCCACGTCCGCGCCCACGTCGTCGCCGGCGGTGGAGGACGGGACCGGGCGCCTGCCCCGGCCGTCCGGCACCGGTTCCGGTTCCGGCTCCGGCACCGGTTCCGGCTCCGGCGCGGGCACCGGGCCGGTGGAGGTGGCGCCGTGAACCGCCGCCGGTTCCTCGGCGCCGGCGTGGCCCTGCTCGGCACGGGCGCCCTCGGAGCCTTCGCCGTCCCCGCGACCGCCCGGCTGCTGGCCGAGGGCCGGCCGGGCCGGCTGCTGCGCAGCGAGGTCCCGCTGCCGGAGGCGTTCCAGGTGCCGCTGCCGGTGCCGGCCGTGCTCGCCCCGGTCCGCTCCGACGCCACCACGGACTACTACGAGATCACCCAGAAGGTCGCCCGGCTGGAGATCCTGCCCGGTCTGCGCACCGAGACCTGGACGTACGGGGGCAGCTACCCCGGGCCGACGTTGTCCGTCCGCTCCGGCCGCCGAACGGTGGTGACCCACCGCAACGAGCTGTCGGTGCCCACGGTGGTGCACCTGCACGGCGGCCACACTCCGGCGGACAGCGACGGCTACCCGGTGGACCTGGTGTTCCCGGTCGGCACGTCCGCCGAGCACGCCGCCGCGCACGGAATGGCCGGGATGGAGGGAACGGAGGGAATGGAGGGAATGGCCGGCGCCGTCGACCTCGGCCGGACCACCATCGGCACCCGCGCCTACACCTATCCGGGCCACCAGCGCGCCGCCACCCTCTGGTACCACGACCACCGGATGGGCTTCACCGGCCCGGCCATCTGGAACGGCCTGACCGGCTTCCACCTCGTCCGCGACGACGAGGAGGACGCCCTGCCGCTGCCGCGCGGCGACCGCGAGCTCCCGCTGGTGCTCGCCGACCGCGCCTTCACCGCCGACGGCTCCTCCGCCTACCCGGCCCTCGACCCCGAGCTCGCCGCCCCGGGCGTCACCGACGACTACATGAACGGCGTCCTCGGTGACGTCATCCTGGTCAACGGCGCCCCCTGGCCGCGCGCCGCGGTGGACCGGGCCCGCTACCGGCTGCGCCTGCTCAACGCCTCCAACGCCCGCCTCTACCGGCTGGAACTCGACCCGCAGCCGCCCGGCGGCGACGCGCTCGTCCAGATCGGCGGCGACGGCGGCCTGCTGGAGGAGCCGATCGTGCACGACGCGGTCGAGATCGCCCCCGCCGAGCGCTTCGACCTGGTGGTGGACTTCTCCCGCTACCCGCCCGGCACCGCGGTGCGGCTGATGAACCGCTTCGGCGGCGGACGGACCGAGGAGGTGATGCTCTTCGACGTCGGCTCGCGAGCGGTGAGCGACGACTCGACGGTGCCCGAGCGGCTCTGCACCCTCGAACGGCTCGACGCCGAGGACGCCGTCGCCACCCGGGTGTTCGGCTTCCGCCGCAGCCGCGGCGGCGACTGGACCATCAACAACCGGCCCTACGCGCCCGGTCGCGCGCTCGCCGGCCCGGCGCTCGGCAGCACCGAGATCTGGCGGTTCTTCAGCGACGTCCACCATCCCGTCCACCTGCACCTGAACTCCTTCCAGGTGCTGTCGCGCAACGGCGGCGACCCGGGCGCCTACGACGCGGGCTGGAAGGACACCGTCGACCTGCGGCCGGCGGAGGCGGTGGAGGTGCTGGTGCGGTTCACCGACTACCCGGGCTCGTACATGCTGCACTGCCACAACCTGGAGCACGAGGACATGGCGATGATGGCGGACTTCGCCGTGGAGTGACGTCGGCCGCACGCCGACCCCCGGGTACCCGTGCACCCGTGCACCCGTGCACCCGTTCACTCGTTCGGCGGAGCGCGGGCGAGCGTCCAGGACGCTCGCCCGCGCTTCGACGTGCCGTCCGGTGGCGGCTGCCCTAGCGTCACGGGGAAGGAGGCCGCCCGCCCCGGCCCGCCGGACGCACGTCGAGGAGTCGCGCCATGACCAGTCCGACCGAACGCCGGAGGCGCGGCCGGGCCGCCCGCGAGCTCATCCCGCGTTCCGCCCACGGCCGCTGGATCCCCGCCGCCGACCGCCCCGACCCGCTGGCCGTCCTGGCCCGGCAGGCCGAGGACCGGCTCCCCGACCTCGGTCCGATCCGCTACGGCCGGATGGCCGACTCGCCGTTCGCCTACCTGCGCGGCTCCGCCGCCGTCATGGCCGCCGACCTCGCGGCCGTCCCCGAGACCGGCCTCACCGTCCAGCTCTGCGGCGACGCCCACCTGTTGAACTTCGGCCTGTACGCCTCCCCGGAGCGGACGCTGCTCTTCGACGTCAACGACTTCGACGAGACCTACCCCGGCCCCTTCGAGTGGGACGTCAAACGGCTCGCCGCCAGCGTCGCCGTCGCCGCCCGCGACAACGGCCAGGGCGACGACAACGCCCGCCGGGCCGCCCTCACCGCCGTGCGCGGCTACGCCCTCGCCGTGCGCGGCCTCGCCGGGCTGGGCGAACTCGACGTCTGGTACACCCGGACCTCCGCCGCCGAAGTCTTCCCACTGGTCCGCAAGCCGGGCCGCCGCAAGCGCGTCGAGGCGACCCTCGACAAGGCCCGCCGGCGGACCAGCCTGCAGGCCTTCGGCAAGCTCACCGGGACGGACGAGGAGGGCCGGCGCCGGATCGTCAGCGATCCGCCGCTGCTCGAACCCCTCCCGCGCGACGAACTGCGCCGGGTCGGCAAGATCTTCGGCGACTACCGGGCCACCCTCCCCGAGGACCGCCGCGTGCTGCTCGACCGCTTCCAACTGATCGACGTCGCCCGCAAGGTGGTCGGCGTCGGCAGCGTCGGCACCCGCTGCTTCATCCTGCTGCTGGAGGGCCGCGATCCGCGCGACCCGCTGTTCCTGCAGATCAAGGAGGCCGGGCGGTCCGTCCTGGAGCAGCACCTGCCGCCCGCCCGCCCGGCCGCCGAGGCCCCGGTGGTGCACGGCGGGCAGCGCGTCGTCACCGGCCAGCGCCTGCTGCAGGCCGCCAGCGACATCTTCCTCGGCTGGACCACCGGCCCGGCCGGCCGGCACTTCTACGGCCGTCAGCTGCGCGACATGAAGGGCTCCGCCGACGTCGCCCGGATGACCCCCGGCGACCTGCGCGTCTACGCCGACCTCTGCGGGCGCGCCCTGGCCCGCGCACACGCCCGCTCCGGCGACCGGATCGCCATCGCCGGCTACCTCGGCGGCTCGGACGCCTTCGCCGAGGCCGT
Source organism: Kitasatospora sp. NPDC004723 (assembly GCF_040609255.1). Taxonomy (NCBI): domain Bacteria; kingdom Bacillati; phylum Actinomycetota; class Actinomycetes; order Kitasatosporales; family Streptomycetaceae; genus Kitasatospora; species Kitasatospora sp. NPDC004723. The sequence goes on from NZ_JBEXJT010000017.1 coordinate 59,147, forward strand.
CGCCGACTTCGCCCTCCAGTACGCCGACCGGACCGCCGCCGACCACACCGCGCTGCTCGCGGCGATCGACGCCGGCGACCTGACGGCACGGCGAGGCGTCTGACCGGCCGGCAAGGAATCCGGGGACGGACAGGCCCTGCCCGCCACCTGGACGGGCTGTTCCCGACGCCGTGACGGCCCAGCCGTGATGGCCCGGCCATGACGGACCGGCCGTGACGGACCCAGGGACCGCTGCTACCGCAGCAGCCAGTCCCGGGTGCGCGCCATCACCTCGGCCCGGGTGCGTCCGCCGTGGTCGACGTCGATGAGGTGGTAGCCGATCCGCAGCGTGAACGACACGAAGCTGCGCACCTCCACCTCCTCCGGGTCCGGGCAGAACGCCCCGTAGAGCGACCGCAGGTACGCCATCCGCCGGTCGTCGACCCGCCGCAGCCGCTCGGCCACCGCCTCGTCGCGGCGCGCCCACTCGCGGATCACCAGATCGAGCGCCACCCCGGTGGCGGGCCCGTCCCCGGGCGTCGCGGCGATGACGAACAGGTGGTCCAGCCGCGTCCGCGCGTCCCCGCCCTCGCCCTCGACCCGCTCGATCACGTCGTCGGTGACCGTCCGCTCCCAGGTGTCGAGCATCTCGGCGAGCAGCGCCTCGCGGTTGCGGAAGTGCCCGTAGAAGCCGCCCTTGGTCACCCCGAGCGCCTGTGCCAGCACCTCGACCCGCACCGCCTCGGGACCGCCCCCCGCGAGCGCCCGCAACCCCTCCTCCACCCACCGCCCCCGCGGCGTCCGCGTCACACCCATGCGCCCCACCGTACCGAAGCGGCCGCTCAGGGGCGGATGCGGCCGAGGAGGCGGGTCCGGCTCTGCGCCCTGGCCGCCCTGCTCGGCACAGCCGCCGCCCTGTACCGGCTGCGCGCGCGACCGGTCGACGGCCGGCCGTCCGCGCGGGCGGGCGCACCGGAGAAGGACACGGTGCCTGCCCGGACGTGAGGGCCCGGCCGGGTGTCAGTGCTCCGTGCCAGGATCTGCGGTCATGCTGGAGATCACGGTGCGGACGGAAGACGACGAGGCCCACCCGCGGGTGAGCGCCGAGGAGCTGGCGGGGCTGGTACGGCGGATCGGGGGGCGCAAGGACCGCTTCCTGGTGGTCGAGCGGATACCCGACGAGCCGGACGTCTACGTCCAGGTGTGGCACGAGGGCGACGGGGAGTACACCCTGGAGCACCGCGACGGCGGGCCCGACCGGCACTTCCAGGTGCTGCTCGACGCCCCCGAGCCGGTGATCACCGCCATGACCGCCTGGGCCCGCCGCGCGCCCGGGTGGGGCGAGGCGTTCGACTGGGAGGCACTGGAGCTGGGGTAGCACGGCCGCCGAGCCGTCGGCGCCGCACCGGAAGTCGGACCGGCCGACTTCCGGTGCGACGTCAGCTCATCGACCAGACGGACGGGTCGTGCGGGACCGGCGGGGAGACAGCCGACAGGTGCAGCGAGGCGTACGCCCCGGCCGCCGTTTCCTCCACCACGGCCCCGGTGACCGTCGGCGCTGTCCCGGCCGCCATCGATTCGGACCGGACGCGCACGCACGCCTCGTCGAGCAGGTCGACGGCGGCCCCCGGGAGGACCTGGCCGGGCTGATGGCCGCGGGCGAGCCGGACGGCGGCCTCCAGCGCCTCGCCGGTGATCCCCACGCCGTGGTGCTCGGTCAGCCGGCGCCCGGCGTCACGCAGGATCGCCAGCACCTCGGCGGGGAGCGGTTCCGTCACCGGAAGCAGCTGGATCAGCCGGTCGAGCCCGGAGTCGCGTTCCCAGTGCCGGTACTCGGCGGTGGTGGCGGCCGCGACCACGGAGACGCCCGGCCTGCCGAACACCGGTCGGAAGAACGCCAGTGCCGTCGTCCGGCCCTCGCGGGTGTGCACGGTGGCGAGGGCGTTGTCGAGGAACAGGACGAGACCCGTGGTCCGCTGGACCTCGCCGACCAGCTCCGCCATCAGCTCGGTGAACCGCCCGTGGTGCTGCGGGTCGGCGAAGAGCGCGCCGACGTCGAGCAGGCGGACGGTCCGGTCGCGGAACGGCCGGGGGACGTTCCCGGTCACCACGGCCCGGGCGAGCCCGAGGACCGTACTCGTCTTGCCGACCCCCGGTTCCCCGACCAGCAGCGGGACGTTGCGGCTCTGCCGGGCGACGGTCTGCAGGATCCGTTCGATCTCCGGACGCCGTCCGAGGACGGTGGTGGCCGACCGCTCGGCCATCTCGCGAGTGAGGTTGCGGGTGGCCCACTCCAGGGCGGCCGGCGCCGTCGTGGTGACCCGGTCCTCCAGACGGAGCATGACTTCCTGGAACACCCGGGCCCCGTCCAGACCGAGCGCCGCCCGTGTCCGTGCCGCACCCCCTTCCGCTTCGTCGAGGAGGGCGAGGAGGAGGTGCTCGGTCCCGATCTCGTAGTGCCGGCGGCCGGTGGCCACCTCGGCCGAGCGATGGAGGACGGCCGCGGCCCTCCGGGTGTACGGCATGTGCCCGAGCGCCGGAACAAGGGCGGGCTTGGAGACGGTCAGCACCTGTTTCCTGGCGTTCTCCAGCGACACGCCCAGTGCTCTGAGGGCCTGGCCGGCCACACCCTGCTGCTCGTGCAGGAGGCCCAGGAGGAGGTGCTCGGTGCCGACGCGGAGGTAGTTCAGATGCCTGGCTTCCTGCTGCGCCAGGACGAGGGCCTGGTGCGCACGGTCGGTGAACCGCTCAGACACCTCGCGCACCTCCCTCCAGTGCCGCCAGGTCCTTCCGGGCCCGGACCGTGTGCACGTGGTTCGAGCCCAGGGTGCGGTCCCGCTCCGCGATCAGCTGCCGCAGCAGGGCCGCCGCCTCCTCCCGGGCGCCCGACAGCGCCAGATTGCGGGCGAGCATGTGCCGCGTCCGCAGGGTGTCGACATGCTCGCCGCCCAGGACGCGGCTGCGGTCGGCGAGCAGGATCCGCAGCATGGTGACCGCCTCCATCCGGTGGCCGGACTCGCCGAGGTTGACGGCGAGGAACTGCCGGGTGTGCAGGGTCTGCGGATGGTCCTTGCCGTGCAGATGGGCGTAGACCTCGGGCAGGGGGCGCAGCAGGCGGGCGGCCTCCGCCGGGTCGCCCGCCCCGCCGAGGCAGTGGGCGAGCGCGCGCCGGGAGATCAGGGTGTCCTCGTGCTCGGCGCCGAGGATGCGGGTCTGCTCGTCGACCACGGCGCGCAGGGCCTCGGCCGCGCCGGCCCAGTCGCCCCCCAGGGCCTGCTGGTCGGCTTCCTCCTGCCGCTCGCGCAGGGCCGCGGCGGCGGTGGCGGCGAACGCCCGGTTGAGGCCGAGGGCGGTCTGGTCGGCGTTCTCGGTGCCCCGGTTGCGCGGGACCGGCAGGTTCTCGGCCCGCATGGTGGTGGTGAGCCGCTTGTAGAGCTCCAGAACGGTGAGCTCCTCCGGGCCGCCGACGATGCCTTCGCGCAGCAGCCGCAGGAGCCGCCCGGAGAACGCGGTGTGGTCCTCGCCGGGCGGGGAGAGGGAGACCTGGTCGCGCGGGGAGGAGGCGAGCACGTACGTGCCGGTGACCTCCAGCTGCGCGATGGGGGTGCCGCTGCCGGCCATGGTGCCGGTGACGGCGCGGCCGGAGAAGCAGCAGTCCAGCACGATGATCTTGGTGGCGGCGCGGCTGTTGAGCACGGTGGCGCGCAGCTTGTCGTACTCGAGGGAGTTGAACTCCGGTGACTCGTACTCGCTGTGGGGCAGCGCCAGGTAGAGGTCGTGCCGGCCGCCGCCGATCAGCCCGTGTCCGGTGAAGTACACCAGCAGCAGGTCCTCGGCCGCCCTCGCGACGTCCCGCAGCGTCTGGCCGATCCGGGGCAGGCTGCCCTCGTTCAGCAGGACGGTGCAGTGCTTCTCGGGGACGATGCCGTGGTCCGGGTCGGTGAAGTGGGCGGCGAGGTCGGTGACGGTGCGCCGGACCGCCGGGAGGTCCGGCAGGTCCGGGTCCGTGTAGTCGCTCGCGCCGACGAGCACGATCCGGGACCGTTGTGGATCCGGAAGCGGCACGTCAGGCCTGCTCGGCGTCGGTGCCGTCCAGGGCGGTGCGCAGGATCGCCTCCAGTTCCCCGGCGCGCACCCGCTTGGCGTCGATCTCGACGACCGTGCCGTCCTGGCGGCGGATCTTCAGCCGGACGTCGCTGCGCCGCGGCTGCGCGAACCACGCGCGCAGCGAGGAGGCGAGCACCGACAGGCCCCCGCCGGTGCCGAGGGCCACGGAGACGGTGTCCAGCACCGACCCCATCTCCCCGGGCCCGGGCGGACGGCCGGTCAGGGTCACGCCCCGGAGCTCGGGTTCCCCCCGGAGCCAGTCGGTCAGCGACTCGGCCTCCGCGACGGTCTCCCCACCGGTCACGGAAATGTGCACGTCCACGAGCGCCCCCCATAAGGCCTGGTGACGGACGGAGTTGAGGGCGGCCAGTCTACTGATCCCGGCCCCTGCCCGCCCCCACCCCCCGGGGGTACGGTGGACCGGTTCCGCGATCCCGTGACGCCCCGGAGGCGGTCGTGCCGTACTACCCCGACGGTTCGCCCTACGTGTACGACGACCTGTGGCCCGAGCTGGTGAACGTCGGCTGGCTGGACGACTCCCACCCGTACCGGCGCGGCGACGTCCCCGTCGAGCTGGTGGACGGCCTGCTGCGGCTGGCGGCCGACCCGGTGAACGTCACGCGCGGCGTGCACACGTGCCCGTTCTGCGGCGGGTCCTACCTGACGGTGGAGAACCCGCACGCCACCTCCGGTTCGACGCTGCTGGGCAGCGCCGAGATCCACGTCCGAGGGGCCGGCGGCGGCGGTTTCGCGGCGCCGACCCTGATGATCCACTACGTCCTCGACCACGGCTACGCCCCGCCGCCCCCGTTCCAGCAGGCCGTGCTCAGGGGACCGGGCCGAGGAGGTGGAGCGCCGCCGGGACGGCGGTGACCTCGATCGGCAGGTGGGCCATGAACTCGCCGTCGGCGTAGGAGGTGATGCCCGGGGAGCTGAGGCGCAGCGACGGGGTGCGGTAGGTCGTCACCTCCGGGTGGTGGATGTGGGTGCCCTTCAGCAGGGTCGGGAAGAAGCGGGCGATGCGGCGGCGCGGCATGGCGTCGACGAGGGTGACGTCGAGCAGGCCGTCGGCGGGGTCGGCGCCGGGGCAGACGAGCATGCCGCCGCCGTAGCTGCTGGTATTGCCGACGGCGGCGAGGGTCAGGTCGCGGCGGATCTCGGTGCCGTCGGCGAGGGTGATCCGGAACGGCAGGGGGCGCAGGTTGGCGAACTCGACGGCGATGGCGAGGTGGTAGCGCATCCGGCCGCGCGGCCAGCGCAGCCGGTTGGTGCGGTCGCTGACCAGGGAGTCGAAGCCGCTCGCGAGCACGGAGCCGAACCAGCGGGTGGTGCCGTCGGCGGCGGTGATCCGGCCGAGGTCGACGGGGCGGGTGCGGCCGGCGGCGATGACGTCGGCGGCGGCCTCGGGGGCGTTGCGGGGCAGGCCGTGGGCGCGGGCGTGGTCGTTGCCGGTGCCGGCCGGTACGACGCCGAGGGGGGTGGTGGTGCCGGCGACGGCCTGGAGGCCGAGGTTGATCATGCCGTCGCCGCCGACCACGACCAGGGCGTCGCAGTCCTCCGAGGCGGCGGCGGCCCGGGCGAGGGCCAGGGAGTCGGCGGCGGAGGCGCCCGCCCGGGCGTCCACGGTGATGCCGTGGGCGCGCAGGCGGGCGGTGGCGCGGCGGGCCGCCGGTTCGGCGTGGCCGGCGGCCGCTGCGGGGTTGGTGAGGAGAACGACGCGGGCGATGGTTCTCCGGTCGGTCATGGGATCAGCTTGCCCGGGTTGAGGATGCCGGCCGGGTCGAGCTCGGCCTTGACGGCGCGCAGGATGCGCACGCCCAGCTCGCCGACCTCGGCCGCCATCCAGGGGCGGTGGTCGGTGCCGACGGCGTGGTGGTGGGTGATGGTGCCGCCGGAGCGGACGATCGCGTCGCCGGCGGCCTGCTTGGCGGCGGCCCAGCGCTCCAGCGGCTGCTCACCGAGCGCGGCGACCACGGTGAAGTAGAGGGAGGCGCCGGTCGGGTAGACGTGCGAGATGTGGCACAGCACCAGCGAACCGGGCAGGGCCTCGGTCAGCGCGGCGGTGACGGCGAACCGCAGCGCCGGCAGCTGCTGCCAGCTGGTGGCGGTCTCCAGCGTCTCGCACAGCGCGCCCGCGTCGAGCAGCGCGTCGCGCAGGTACGGGGCGTTGAACCGGCCGTGCTCCCAGGCCCGGCCGGGCGCCTCGCCCAGCGAGCTGCCGCCGGCGGCGAGCAGGGCTGCGCGGGTGAGCTGGTGGCGGGCGGCGACCTGCTCGGCGGTGCCCTCGAAGACGGTGACGGCCAGGCAGCCGCTCACCGCGGGCTCGCCGCCGATCTTCTCGGTCATGGCGAGGTTGACCATGGTCTCGGCCTCGTCGGAGAGCCGGATCACGGTCGGTCCGGTGTCCTGCTGCTCGACGGCGCGCAGCGCGGCGGTGCCGGTGGTGAAGTCGGGGAACGACCAGGCCTCGTACGCCTTGACGGCGGGCAGGGCGTGCACCCGCACCCGCACGGCGGTGATCACGCCGAGGGTGCCCTCCGAGCCGAGGAAGAGCTCGCGCAGGTCGGGCCCGGCGGCGGAGGCCGGGGCGCGGCCGAGGTCCAGCACGCCCGCGGGGGTGACGACGCGCAGCCCGCGCACCATCTCGTCGAACCGTCCGTGGCCGGCCGAGTTCTGCCCGGAGGAGCGGGTGGCCGCGAAGCCGCCGATGGTGGCGTAGCGGAAGCTCTGCGGGTAGTGGCCGAGCTCGAAGCCGCGCTCGGCGAGCAGGGCCTCGGCGGCCGGGCCGGTGAGGCCGGCGCCCAGCAGCGCCTCGCCGGAGGTCTCGTCGAGGTCGAGCAGCTGGTCGAGGCGGCGCAGGTCGAGCGAGACGACGGCGGCGAAGGCGCCGCGCTCCGGGGCGAGCCCGCCGACGACGCTCGTCCCGCCGCCGAACGGCACGACGGCGATGCGGCGTTCGGCGCAGACGGCGAGCAGCGCGGCGATCTCGTCCTCGTCGCCGGGCAGCACGACGGCGTCGGGTGCGTCCTGCGGCTCGCGGGAGCGGCGGCGCAGCAGGTCGGGGGTGGACTTGCCGCCGGCCCGGGGGAGGCGGTCGGCGTCGGCGGTGCTGAGGTGGGACTCGCCGACGGCGGCGGCGAGCGCCGCGAGGTCGTCGGGGGTGAGGGCGGAGGGCCGCAGCACGACCTCCGAGGCGTCGGGCCCGGGGGCGGCGTCGCCGGTCACGCCGAGGGCGGCCGCGAGCAGGCCCTTGACGTCGGCGGACAGCTCCTTGGCGAGGGCCGGGTCGCCCCAGGCGTCCCACTTCATCGGGGGGAGCGGCAGGGCGGCCGCACCGGCCGGCGCCGCTTGCTTCTCGGGGGTCATGCGTTACAGTTTTACACATCATGTCAAGTAGTAACGAGCACCATCGCGAGCGCGGCACCGATGACGCGATCCTCGACGCCGCCGCCGACCTGATCGTCCAATTCGGCGTGGGCCGCACCCAGTTGGCCGAGATCGCGCGCCGCGCCGGGGTGAGCCGGCCGACCGTCTACCGGCGCTGGCCGGACGTACGGGCGGTGATCGGCGCGCTGCTCACCCGCGAGATCGCGGCCACCCGGGACGCCGTCCGGCTCACCGGCACCGACCGGGCCGCGTTTGTCGACGGGGTCGTCGAGGTGGCCGTCCGGCTGCGCGACCACCCGGTGCTCGGCGCGCTGCTGCGCTCCGCCGACTCCGACACGCTCTTCGAGTACGTGGTCGACCGCCTGGGCGCCAGCCAGCGCGGGCTGCTGGAGGCACTGCGGGCCGGCATCGCCCAGGGCCAGCGGCACGGCTCGATCCGGGCCGGCGAGCCGGTCGAACTCGCCGCGATGGTGCTGCTGATCGCCCAGTCCACCGTCCAGTCGCACCGGATGGTGGCACCGCTGCTGTCGGAGGCGGCCTGGCGGCGCGAACTCGCCCGCGCCCTCGACGGCTACCTCGCGCCGTAGCCTCGCGACCGCCGGCGGACCGACCGCCGGAAGATCGACCGTCAGTACGCCGACCATCAGCAGACCGACCGCCACGGAGGCCGCAGATGACCACCACCGCCGGGCCCTTCGCCGGGACCACCCGACTCACCGCCCGCCGCCGGGAGATGGACCTCGACGCGCTCGCCGCCGGGCCGGCGATCGACCTGCTGGTGATCGGCGGCGGCGTGACCGGCGCGGGCGTCGCCCTGGACGCGGCCGCGCGCGGGCTCTGCGTGGCCCTGGTCGAGGCGCGCGACCTCGCGTTCGGCACCAGCCGGTGGAGTTCCAAGCTCGTCCACGGCGGTCTGCGCTACCTCGCCTCCGGCCGGATCGGCGTGGCCCGGGAGAGCGCCGTCGAGCGCGGCGTGCTGATGACCCGCACCGCCCCGCACCTGATCCGGCCGCTGCCCCAACTCGTCCCGCTGCTCGACGGGTTGATGAAGCCGGGGCAGGCCGCCCTGGTCCGCGCGGGCTTCCACGCGGGCGACGCGCTGCGGCTGAGCGCCGGCACCCCGGGCCGGCTGCTGCCGCGGGTGCGCAAGGTGGACGCCGGACGGGCCCGCGCCCTGGTGCCGGGCCTGCGCGGTGCCGGGCTGTCCGGCGCGCTGGTCGCGCACGACGGCCAACTCGTCGACGACGCACGGCTGGTGGTGGCGCTGGCCCGGACGGCGGCGCAGTACGGGGTGTCCGTGCTGACCCGGGTGCGCGCCGAGCAGGTGACCGGCACCGGCGCCCGGCTCACCGACACCCTGACCGGCGAATCGTTCCGCCTCGACGCCCGCGCCGTCGTCAACGCGACCGGCGTCTGGGCGGGCGAGGTGGACCCGTCCATCCGGCTGCGCCCCAGCCGGGGCACCCACCTGCTGGTCGACGCGGCCGCGCTCGGCCGGCCCACCGCCGCGCTCACCGTGCCCGTCCCCGGCTCCACCAGCCGTTTCGTCTTCGCCCTGCCGCAGCAGCTCGGCCGGGTGGCGATCGGCCTCACCGACGAGGACGCGCCCGGCCCGATCCCCGACGAGCCGCAGCCCACCGCAGCCGAGCTGGACTTCCTGCTCGACACCGTCAACGCCGCCCTGGAGACCGCCCTGACCGGGGACGACGTGCTCGGCGCCTACGCCGGACTGCGGCCGCTGATCGACACCGGCGACGGCGCCACCGCCGACCTCTCCCGCCGGCACGCCGTGCTGGAGTCCCCGGACGGGGTGATCACCGTGGTCGGCGGCAAGCTCACCACCTACCGCCGGATGGCCGAGGACGCCGTGGACACCGCCGTCCGGCTGCGCGGCCTGCCCGCCCGCGCCTGCTGGACGGCCCGCCTGCCGCTGGTCGGCGCGCCGGACCACCGCGACAGCCGCCCGCTGCCGGAGGGGGGCGAGGCCGCGGCCTCGCTGCTCGCCCGGCACGGCGGCGCGGCGCGCGAGGTGCTGGCGGCGGGGGAGGAGTCGCTGGGCGCGGGCCACGGCGCGCCGGTCGCCGAGGGGATCGACGTCAGCCGCGCCGAGATCGCCTACGCGCTCACCCACGAGGGCGCGCTGGACGCCGAGGACGTCCTGCACCGGCGCACCCGGATCGGCCTCGTCCCGGCGGACGCCGAGCGGGCGCGCGCGGCCGTCGAGGAGATCGTGGCGCAGACGGGCTGAGCCCTCAGCGTTCGGTCCGCTCCGCCATCGGGTGCACGGCCCCGCTCAGCTCCAGCGAACAGCGCAGCGGCCGCTCGGCCACGCCGGTCCGCTCCAGCCGCACGGCCAGCGGCTGCGCCGGCTCCTCGGGCAGCCCGGGCAGCTGGGCGGCGAGCGTGAGCGGATACACCCCGTGACCGTGCACCCGGTGGAAGGCCACTTCCTTGCCGTCCACCAGCACCTCGGTCTCGGTGATCCAGCCGGACCGGACGTTGACCGTGACGGAGTGGCCGCCCCGGTCGAGGTGAAAGCTGTGCCGCTGACGCATGGGGGACCTCCCGGCGGATCCGGTGGAGACATGGTCAGTTTAGAACTCATCCGCCAAAGCACGTAAAAGCACGACGAAGGTAATGATCTTGCCATGTTCGCGCGCTGTGCGGTGGTTCTTTCCGGGGCGAAGGTCTGCAACGAGGTCCTGGCGGACTCCTCGGCCTTCGCCACGTCCTGGGACTGGTGCGGTCAGGACGTCCTCAACGTCGTCGAGGAGGCCTACGAAGAGGTCACCCCACGCCAGAGCCGAGCCGGCTGCGGGCCTCCCCGGATCCACCGGGGAGGCCCGTACTCATGCGACGAGCGCCAGGCCGACCGGCTGGGTCGTGCGGTCGGTGCTCTTGGCGGACGGACGGTAGTTTTTCTGAGTTCCTGTAACCAGGCCGGCCGACCCGTCTGACAGTGTGTCGTTCGGCCCCTTCTCCGTTCGAATGGTGCTGAACAGGACGGCAGGGAGAGTTCGTGATGGATGCCCGACGAGTGTGGATCGCGACTCGCTTGGCGATAGCGGTCCCCGTTCTCGGTCTGGTGGTGGCGGTGGCGCTTGCGGTCGAGCCGCTTCTGGCCGAGGAGGGCGACCGGTGTTCGGGCCAGGAGGCTCGCCTGGCCGCGCTTGACAAGCTGGATGCCTTTGCTGTGAAGCCGAGCGGATCGGAAGAGGTGAAGGAATCGGCGAATGCGGCCGAGTGCGTTGGCGACGGTTCCGCGGATTCCTGGCTGTCCAGCAGTCGCGTGTATACGTATGGCGGAAGTCAAAAGGAGTTGATCGGATTCTATAAGAGGGAGCTTGCCGGGTTGGGCTGGGGAGGAGAAGGGCCGGATCCCAGGCCGGGGGACGTGCGGACGTGTTTCACGCGGAGGTCCGAACTGGGATGGGAGACACTGACGATAACGTTCAGGCCGGGGGAGGCTGACGCAACCTTCCGGACCACCGCCGAGGCTGCCGTGGACGGTGCGAAGATCGGGTGCTGACCTGCCCCGAACCCGCCCCACCACCCGGGTGTCGCGGCAACGGGCAGCTGGCGCGGACCGAGCACTTCAGGTGGGGGACTCCGAAGCCCCGCAAGACGCCGAAGTCCACGAAGCGGCACAACAGGAAGAGGTGATCATGTCCGCTGTCCAGCACTCGGTGGGGCTGTTGAGTGAGGCCTTGGAACGCCACGCGTCCGTCATGGCCGGAACCGATCCGGATCCGGTGGACGCGGTGGCCGCCGGGGAGGCGGTGCGCGCGGCCGCCCGGGCCTATGCCATGGCGGTGATGGAGCACAACGGGTGGGGACACCCGTTCAACGACCTCTTCGCCACGGACGAGGACGGCGAACCGGACGGGGACGGCGAACCGGACGGGGACGGCGAACCGGAGGAGGCGGAACCGGTCGACCCCGACACGGTTCGGCTGAGCGTCGAAGGGCGCTGGGACTTCTACGTCGAGGACCCGGCCGCCTGGTCGGCCTTCGTCGAGGCCAGGATGGCAGAACTGGGCCTGGCCGACTGCGCCCCCGACCTCGGGGATCCCGCGTACGCCTTCGGCCAGGTCGTCGCCCACGACGACTTCACCCGACGGTTCACCGCACACGGGCTCCGCGATGCCGGCAACGACGTCTTCTCCGGAAGGATCGAACGGACCCTCGTGGAGGAGGACCGGGACTAGGAAGGATCCGTAGCAGTACGGAGCAGTGACAGCAGGGCCCGCCGATCCGGCGGGCCCTGCCTGTCTTCCGGCGGCGTGTCCCGGCGGTTGTCGGGTGACGGATGCTCGTGATCTCTACAGTGCTGTAGATTCGTTGGCAGGGAGAGCGACCGAGGAGGGCAATCGTGGGAGTTTCGCTGGCCAAGGGCGGCAACGTCTCGCTGACCAAGGAGGCGCCGGGGCTGACGGCGGTCATCGTCGGGCTCGGATGGGACGTGCGCACCACCACCGGCGCCGACTACGACCTGGACGCCAGCGCGCTGCTCTGCAACGCGCACGGCAAGGTGGTCTCGGACCAGCACTTCGTCTTCTTCAACAACCTGCGCAGCCCCGAGGGTTCGGTCGAGCACAGCGGCGACAACCTGACCGGTGGCGGGGACGGCGACGACGAGCAGATCAAGGTCGACCTGGACGCCGTCCCGGCGCAGGTGGCCAAGGTGGTCTTCCCGGTGTCGATCTACGACGCGGACGCCCGGTTCCAGAACTTCGGCCAGGTGCGCAACGCGTTCATCCGGATCGTCAACCAGGCCAACGGGCAGGAGATCGCCCGCTACGACCTCACCGAGGACGCCTCCACCGAGACCGCGATGGTCTTCGGCGAGCTCTACCGCAACGGCGCCGAGTGGAAGTTCCGCGCGATCGGCCAGGGTTACGCCTCCGGCCTGCGCGGCATCGCCACCGACTACGGCGTGAACGTCTGACCCGACGGGGGAACGGCGGTCCACCGGGCGGTCGACCGAGCGGGTCCACGCCCGGTGGCCGGCCGGTGGTTCGCGGCGTTGCGGCCTACCGTCCCAGCGCCAGGCCGCCGAACCCGCCCGTGGCGCCCAGCTGTCGGCTCCACCAGGCGACCATGCCCGGCTCGTCGATCGCCGACCAGTCCGGCGCCTCGCTGACCTGCGCCCGCCCGAGCCGGCGGCTGAGGTCCACCAGCGCGCGCCCGGCCGCGCCGCGTTCGCGGTCGTAGCCGGGCAGCAGCTCGGCCCAGTGGTCGGCCGCCCGCCAGGCGTCCTCGAAGGCGCAGGCGTCCTGGAGCGCCTTGGCCGCGCCGCTGGTGGTGTGCGGGCGCACGAGCGTCGCGGCGTCGCCGGCGAGCAGCAGCCGGCCGGCGGTGCGCCGCGGGGTCTCCAGGTCGTGGATCGGCTGGAGCAGGATCCGCGCGACCGGGGTCAGGTTGACGACGCCCGCCCAGTACGGCGGAAGGACGCGCTCGGCGAGTTCGGCCAGTTCGTCGTGGCGGGCGGTGTCGAGCGTGCCGACCGGGAAGCCGAGCGGGTCGGAGTCCTCGTCGGCGCGCCGCAGCCAGGCGGGCGCGGGGGCGTAGAAGACCCAGTTCACCAGGGTGGAGCCGGGGTCCAGCCCAGGGATGCGGTAGAGGACGACCTGGCCGCCGGGGTAGCAGGCGGTGATCACCTCCTGCTCCGGCCAGCGGGCCGCGCCGCCCGGGAGGGTGTCGAGCAGCCGGGCGTCGAAGCTGCCCCGCCAGGCGACGTACCCGGCGTACTCCGAGCGGGCCTCGGGGCAGACGGCGGTGCGCACCACCGACCGGTGGCCGTCGGCGCCGACCACCAGGTCGTGCTCCTCACGCCCGCCGGCCGCCGTCTCCACCCAGGCGGGCCCGGCGCCGTCGGAGCCGCCGACCGCCGTGACGGCCGTGCTCGGGCGGAACTCGACGCTCTCCGGGGTGCGTTCGCGCAGACCCTGCCAGAGCACGCCCCAGTGGTAGGAGTGCATCGCCATCGGCTGCACCCACAGCGCCCGCCCGCGCGGCGAGCCCTCGCCGTCCCTGGCCACCCAGTGCCGGGCGGTGACGGGGTGGTGGCGGATGCCGTCGTCGATGTGGCCGGCCCGGACGAGTTCCCGGTAGCGGTCCAGCAGGATGCACAGGCCCACCCCGCGGTCCTCCAGGTGGCCCGGGCTGCGTTCCAGGACGGTGACCCGCTTGGCGCCGCCCCGGGCCGCCGCCCGCGCGAGCGCGCACCCCGCGATGCTGCCGCCGACCACCGCCACCGATCCACCCCGCACGGCCGTCCCCCTTCCTCGCCGGAGTCCCGCTGACCCCGTCCGTCGCCCCTCCGACGATACGACGTGAACTGATGATCCGTCAGTGGAAGTCCCGGGGCGGGGCCCGTCGGTGTTCCCCGGGTCACTTATGCAACTGGTTGCATAGGCGGATCCGCGTCCCCTACCGTGTGGTAACAACCCCGGGGCCGCCGCCCCCGTCCGCCCCAGGAGACGCCCCGATGACGACGACCGCCAGCACCCCGGCGCCCTACCCCCACCTGCTGCGCCCGCTCGACCTCGGGTTCACCACCCTCCCCAACCGGGTGATCATGGGCTCCATGCACGTCGGCCTGGAGGAGGCCCCCGGCGGCTTCCACCGGATGGCCGCCTTCTACGCCGAACGCGCCCGCGGCGGCGTCGGCCTCATCGTCACCGGCGGCATCGCCCCCAACGAGGCCGGCCGCCCCTGGGACGGCGGCGCCAAGCTCACCACCGAGCAGGAGGCCGACGAGCACCGCGTCGTCACCGACGCCGTGCACGCCGCCGGCGGCCGGATCGCCCTGCAGATCCTGCACTTCGGCCGCTACGCCTACCACCCCGGCCTGGTCGCCCCCAGCGCCGTCCAGGCGCCGATCAGCCCGTTCCCGCCGCGCGCCCTCACCGCGGACGAGGTCGAGCGGACCATCGACGACTTCGTCCGCTGCGCCGCGCTAGCCCGGCGCGCCGGCTACGACGGCGTCGAGATCATGGGCTCCGAGGGCTACCTGATCAACGAGTTCACCGCCGCCGCCACCAACCACCGCGAGGACGAGTGGGGCGGCCCGTACGAGAACCGGATGCGCTTCCCGGTCGAGATCGTCCGCCGGGTCCGCGAGCGGGTCGGCCCCGACTTCATCCTGATCTACCGGCTCTCCATGCTCGACCTCGTCCCCGGCGGCTCCACCCTCGACGAGGTGATCCGCCTCGCCCGGGCCGTCGAGCAGGCCGGCGCCACCGTCATCAACACCGGCGTCGGCTGGCACGAGGCCCGCATCCCCACCATCGCCACCTCGGTGCCGCGCGGCGCCTACGCCTGGGTGACCAAGCGGGTGATGGGCTCGGTCTCCGTCCCGCTGGTCACCACCAACCGCATCAACACCCCCGAGCTGGCCGAGCAGCTGCTCGCCGACGGCTACGCCGACCTGGTCTCGCTCGCCCGCCCGCTGCTCGCCGACCCCGACTTCGTCGCCAAGGCCGCCGAGGGCCGCCCGGAGGCCGTCAACACCTGCATCGGCTGCAACCAGGCCTGCCTCGACCACACCTTCAGCGGCCGGATCACCTCCTGCCTGGTCAACCCGCGCGCCTGCCACGAGACCGAACTCGTCCTCGCCCCCACCCGGCGCGCCCGGCGGATCGGCGTCGTCGGCGCCGGGCCGGCCGGACTCGCCTGCGCCGTCACCGCCGCCGAACGCGGCCACCGGGTCACCCTGTTCGACGCGGCCGACACCATCGGCGGCCAGCTCGACATCGCCCGCCGCATCCCCGGCAAGGAGGAGTTCGCCGAGACCCTGCGCTACTACCGCCACCGGCTCGACGCCCTCGGCGTGGAACTGCGGCTCGGCGCACGGGTGGAGGCGGGCCCGCTCGCCGCCGAGGGCTTCGACGAGGTGGTGCTCGCCACCGGCGTCACCCCGCGCACCCCCGACCCCGCCGACCTGCCCGGCGTCGACCACCCCAGCGTGCTCGGCTACCTCGACGTGCTGCGCGACGGCGCCGCCGTCGGCGAGCGGGTGGCGATCCTCGGCGCGGGCGGCATCGGCTTCGACGTCGCCGAGTACCTCACCGACGCGGGCGACGCGCCGAGCCTCGACCCGGCCGTGCACCGCCGCCACTGGGGCGTCGACGCGGACTACCGCGAGCGCGGCGGCCTCGCCCGCCCCGAGCGCCCCGCGTCGCCGCGCCGCGTCCACCTGCTGCAGCGCAGGACCGGCAAGGTCGGCGCCGGGCTCGGCAAGACCACCGGCTGGATCCACCGCACCGAGCTCAAGCACCGCGGCGTCACCATGGTCGCCGGCGCGGACTACCGGCGGATCGACGACGCCGGCCTGCACCTCACCCTGGACGGCGAGCCGCAGCTGCTGCCCGTCGACACCGTCGTGCTCTGCACCGGCCAGGAGCCGCGCCGCGACCTGGACGCCGCACTGCGCGCCCTCGGCGTCACCCCGCACCTGATCGGCGGCGCCGACGAGGCGGCGGAACTCGACGCCAAGCGCGCCATCAAGCAGGGCACCGAACTCGCCGCCGCGCTCTGATCGCGAACCCCGCGCCCTGATCGCGAACCCCGCGCCCTGAGCGCCCCCCGCCCCGCGTGCGGCAGCGGCCCCCAAGATCGGCACCCCTAGGATCGGTGCCATGTCGCTGCCGCACGCCATCCTCACCGCCCTGCTGGAGAAGCCGTCCTCCGGTCTGGAGCTGACCCGGCGGTTCGACAAGTCGATCGGCTTCTTCTGGTCCGCCACCCACCAGCAGATCTACCGCGAACTCGGCCGGCTGGAGTCCTCCGGCCTGATCCGGGCGCTCCCGCAGGCCGGGCCGGTGCGCGGGCAGAAGAAGGAGTACGAGGTGCTGCCCGCCGGCCGCGCCGAACTGGAGCGGTGGACGGCCGCCGCCGACGACCCCCGGCCGGTCCGCGACCCGCTGCTGCTGCGGCTGCGCGCCGCCGCGGTGGTCGGCACGTCCGGTCTGGACGTCGAGCTGCGCCGTCATCTCGCCCTGCACCGGGAGCGGTTGGCCCACTACGAGGAGATCGAGCGGCGCGACTTCCCGGCGGGGGAGCGGCGCGACGGCGACCCGCTGCAGCACGCCGTGCTGCGCGCCGGGATCGGCCTGGAGACCTTCTGGGTGCAGTGGCTCGCGGAGACCGTCACCACCCTTCCGCCGACCCCCGAGGACACGGTCTGACCTGCGGCGATTCCGGTCGGACGGGCGAGTCCCGGTGGCCGGTGGGACACTGGACGCCTGTCCCTGTCCGACCTCATCGATCGGGGGCCGCATGTCTCTCCCGAGGCCTCTCCTCGCCCTCACCGCCGCGGCCGTCACCACCGTGCTCACCCTCGGCACCGCCCAGCTCGCCGCCGGATCGGTACCGGCCGCGCCCGTGACCACCGTCCGCGCCGCCACCGGGCCGCCCACCGACGACCAGCTCAGGTCCGCCCTGCTGACCGCCACCGAGCTGGGCCCCGACTTCACCGAGGTCCCCACCGACCCCGGATCCACCCCCGACCCCGGTTCCTCGCCCGAGCCGGAGGCCGAACCCGAACCCGGCGCCGGTGCCTCACCGGTGACCGGCTGCGACGCGCTGCGCGCCCTGCTGAACCGCACCGGCGCCCACAGCCCGTCCCGGACCCCGCACCAGGAAGTCGAGTTCGACGGCCCCGACGGCAACCCGATGGTCACCGAGTCGCTCACCGCCGAGGAACCCGAGCGCCTGACCGCCGACTTCGCCACCGCGACCGCCGCGTTCGCCGACTGCCGGAGCCTCACCTTCACTGACAGCACCGGCGAGGCCGTGACCTTCACCGTCACCCCGCTCACCCTCGGCGACCGCAAGGAGGCCCCGGCCGTCCGCCTCGACGGCACCTTCGCCGGCGTCCGGCTCAACGGCTTCCTCGGCATCGAACGCCTCGGCGGCGTCGCCCTCGCCTTCGGCTTCTTCCAGCGCGACTCCGGTGACGCCCGGCTCGCCTCGCTCTACTACCGCGCCGCCGTCGCCAAGGCCGAACGCACCCTGGGCGTCCAGGCCGGCTCCACCGCCGCCCCGGGCGCGCACGTCTGACGGCGTCCGGGCGTCCCCGGCCGCCGGTCTCACGAACCGCCGCAGTTCGTCCCAAAACCGTTCGAGCTCCATCGAATTCGGACGGGGTAATGTCCGGGCGGCGCCACGAACCGGTCAGAGCCGCGCAACGCGCCCTACGCGTCCGACCGTCGCGGCTACGGTGGGCTCACGGCCGCCCGGGGCCGCAGGGAGCGGTGGGGGACGTGGCCGGGACGTCGCCGAACCCCGCCGGGAGGCCGACGGAAGGGACCGGATTGCTGCGTATCCACTTCACCCACGACGACCTGACCAGGGTCCGGATCGCGCGGGCACCCGACCCGCTCGCCGAGACGGTCCTGAGCCTGTCGCTGGTCCAGACCCGCGACGTGGGAGGAGTGGCGCTGGAGGGGTGGCGCAGCCGGACCCGCGAACGCCTGCGTCCCCACCTGGGGCCGCTGTTCGAGCTGGCGACGCCCGCCGGCGCGGCGGAGGCGCCGGAGGCGTTCCTGCACGCCGCCACCGACAGCCTGCCGGACAGCCTGGACCACACCTGGTCGCTGTCGCGCCGGCGGTGGGCGGCGGACCTGAAGGTCCTGGAGTACCTGCGGCCGAGGACGCCCCGCTGGGTGCGGGAGCTGCACGGCGGCTCCCGGGAGTGGCGCGCCGTGGTGGACCGCAGGCTGCGCGACTACCACGCCTTCGCGGTCGCCCCGTACTGGTCGCAGCTGCTGGCCGCCGCCCACACCGAGCGGACGCTGCGGGCGCTGGCCACGGTGGACGCCGGACTGGACGGCCTGCTCGGCTCGCTGCACCCCGAGATCCGCTGGGCGTCACCGGTGCTGACGGTGCCCTGCCCGCTGGACGCCGATATCCGGCTGCGGGGGAGCGGCATCCTGGTCGTGCCCACCTTCTTCTGGCCGGAGCCGCTGGTCATGACCGACAACCGCGGCCCGGAGCACCCGCTGGTGCTGCACTACCCGCTGGCCCGCGACCTCGCCACCTACCGGACCGTCTGGGCCGCCGCCGCGGAGGAGCCGGCCGGCGCACTGGTCGCCCTGCTCGGCGCGACCCGCGCCCGCACCCTGCGAGCGGCGGCCGACCCGGCCGGCACCGCCGAACTCGCCCGCCGGACCGGCACCTCCGCCGCCACCGCCAGCCACCACGCCGGCGTCCTGCGCGCCGCGGGCCTGCTCACCACCGAACGCTCCGGCCCCGGCGTCCGCCACACCCTCACCCCCCTCGGCCAGGCCCTCCTCGACGACCGCCCACCCCGTCCCTGACCCCCGGCCCCCGATCCGGCCCTCGTCCTTCCCCGCCGCCCGTGTTAGCGTGCGGCGACGGGCGAGGGACGACTGGGGTGGTGGAGGTGAGCGACGAGAGCCTCGGCACCCCTGACCTCGGCAAACCCGTTCACCAGCCGGGCGATCCGACGCCCGTGGCCGACCCCCCGCACGGGCCGGTTCGCGGCTGCCTGTACGCGATCGGCGCGTTCCTGCTGGACGCGGTCATCGAGGTGGTCGGCGGCACGCTGCTCGCGCTGCTGACCACCGGCTCCCTGGCCGCCGCCTTCGTGCTCGCCGAACTCGCCCACCGCCTGAGCCCCGTGTTCGCCTACGCCCTGGGCGCCCTCGCCGTACTGGTGGCCGTGCTCGGCGTGCGGCAGCTGCGCCGCCCCAAGGAGCGGCGAGGCCGCTTCGGCCGGATCCTCGCCGCCGTGACCGCCGGCCTCGGCGTCTGGCTGCTGCTCTGCGTCTTCTACGCCTCGCTGCGCGAAGCCCTCGGCCTGGCCTCCTTCTGAACCCGCTTCCGAACGCCCCGGAGGCGCCGTTCACGACGCCGAGGCGATCCGGTCAGCGCGTGTGCAGCGCCAGGCCGCTCGCGCCCGGCCGCCCGACGCCCTCCCGCAGCCGCATGTCCCGCCCGTAGTCGCCGCCGTCCAGCCGCCGGAACGGCACCGGCCGCTCCGTGAACAGCCCGTCCAGCCGCCGCCCGTACGCCTCCGCGACGGCCGCGAACCCCTCCTCCGCCAGGCCCACCGTCCCGTACGCGGCGAACGGCTCCAGCGCCGCCACCTGGACACCCTGGCCTGCGCCCGCCACCCCCGCCGGTGCCCACGCCTCGGGTCGGCCCGGTGCTGCGGCGGATGTTGGACGCGCTGGGCGCGGGCTTGCCCGCGCTCGTCATCGACCACCGCCTCGACGTGGTGGCCTGGAATCCGCTGGGCGCCGAACTCCTCGGCGGCGTGGGGGACGAGGCCCGCCGCGACCGCAACCAGGCCCGCTTCCTGTTCAGGGACGCCGCCTCCCGCACCGTCTTCCCCGACTGGGCGCAGCGCGCCGCCGAGGCGGCCGCCAGCTCAGGGCGGCGTCGGGCACCTGGCCGGACGATGTCGAGCTGACCGCGCTGACCACCGAACTCTCCTCCACTGGCGCGGAGTTCCGACGGATCTGGGACTCCGGGGAGGTGGTGATGTGCACGGCGGGCTGCAAGCGCCTGCACCACGTGCTCACCGGCACCCTCACCCCGGACTTCGAGGCCCTGCACGTGCCGAACGCTCCGGGCGAGACGGGCCTCGTCCTGCATGTCTTCTCCCCGGGTGAGGACGCCGGCGCGGCCGACGCCCTCACCCCGTCAGGGTCAGGCCGGTCCGGTCAGCCGAGGCGGCGGCGCCGGCGGCTGAAAGCGACGGAGAGGCCGCCGAGGATCAGCAGGGCGCCGCTGACCGCCGTCGTGGTGAGCGCGGTGGAACCGGTGCTCGCGAGAGCTCCCGACGCCTGCGCGGCCACCGGGGCCACCGGGGCGGGCGAGGCTGAGGGGCCCGGGGCCGCCGGAGCCGTGGTCGACGCGCTGGGGGCGGGGATGCCGGGCGTCTGGCCGGCATCGGTCGGCGTGGCCGTGGGGATCGGCGTGGGGGTCGGCGTCGAGGTGGCCGTCGAGGTCGGCGTGGGCGACGGGGTGCTCGCCACCGTCGCGGTGTGGTCGGTGGCGCAGGCCTTCTCGGTGTCGCAGGTGCCGCGCTTGGTGTCCGGCGTGGTGACGGCGCTGTCCAACTGCTTGTCGCCGTTGCCGTTGACGGTCACGGAGTACGTGACGGTCGCGCTGCCGCCCTGCGGCAGGTCGCCGGTCCAGGTCAGCTTGCCGTCCTTGACCTCGGCGGTGCCGGAGGTGGCCTTGACGTCGTCGTTGTAGGCGGCGTCGTCGAGCACCTTTGACAGGTCGTCGGTCACGGTCGCGCCCTTGACCTCGCCCGTGCCCTTCTGAGCGACGGTCACGGTGTAGGTGACCTTGTCGCCCGTCTTCACCGTCGAACCCGACGCGGGGTCGGCCGTCTTGGAGAAGACGTACGAGCCCTCCTCGTAGGTGTACTTCGCGGCGGCGGCGGTGCCGCCCGGGGTGGTGACGGTGACGTCGACGGCCCCGGCCGTGCTCCCGGCGGGAGCGGTGGCGGTGATCTGCGTGTCGCTGTCCACGGTGAACGAGGTGGCTGCCGCGGCACCGAAGTTCACGGCGGAGGTCCCGGTCAGGTTGGTGCCGGTGAGCACGACGGCGTTGCCACCGGTCAGCGGGCCGTGGTCGGGCGCGAGGCCCGTCACCACCGGAGCTGGGGTGTCGTAGGTGTACTTCGCGGCGGCGGCGGTGCCGCCCGGGGTGGTGACGGTGACGTCGACGGCCCCGGCCGTGCTCCCGGCGGGAGCGGTGGCGGTGATCTGCGTGTCGCTGTCCACGGTGAACGAGGTGGCTGCCGCGGCACCGAAGTTCACGGCGGAGGCCCCGGTCAGGTTGGTGCCGGTGAGCACGACGGTGCTGCCGCCGGCCAGCGGGCCGTGGCCGGGCGCGAGGCCCGTCACCACCGGAGCCGGGGCCTGGACCCGCGTGCTGAGGGAGTCCTTCCCCACCGGCTGCAGGGCGTCGTTGAAGGCGTCGACGCCCGTGGTGACGGTCCCGCCCGCCGTCGGCACGACGGTGAGGGTGATCGACACCGGAGCGACCAGGTTGGCGAGGTGCCAGCACTCGCCGGACGATCCGGCGGTGAAGTCACAGCTCCAGAAGTTGCTCGAGGTGGTCGCGGACGTCACCGTGGCGGCTGCGCCGGACAGCGCGATCTTGAGGTACGTGGAGTTGGCGCGGGAGTTCGGATTGGTGTTGGGGACGTCGAGGGTGACGGTGTAGCCGGTGTTCGCCGGCACGGGCCCGGCCGGGCCGGCTATCTGCACCACGGAGTCGGCGTGAGCGGGGCTCGCGCCGGCCAGCAGACCGAACGTGGTGACCGCCGTGGCCAGGAGGGCCGCGGGGGCCCGCCTGCCGGGACGGGCCGACGTCGCGGCGAGGGGGGAACGAGACATGGATGCCCTTCGTCAGGGGGTGGGCCGCGCCAGGACGGGCGATCGCGGTCCGGCGCGGCGGAGCACTCGGCTGCCGGTGGGAGCACGGAACCGGCGGAGTGGCCTGTGGCCGACGGTGATCCTCGCACACCGTCCACAAACGGACTCCCATTTCCTCGGATTCCAGTAGGAAAAGTTGATCTAACGCCTTATCGGTGCACGCCGGTCTCCCCGACCGGTTCACGCCACCCGGCTCCGGGCCGGCCCTCGCGCCGGTCGCCGACCGCGATCCGCGTCGCGAACTCCTACGACGGGCGGTCGGGCCCGAGGCGCCGCAGGGCCCGGGGGTGTGGCCTCTGTGACCGACGAGGCGAGGGGAAGCAAAGGTTCCATTTGTGAAGCCCCTTCACATCGGCTTGTTCTGCCGCTGTGGCCGTCCAGAACCGGACGTTAGCGTCGCTGCTCCAACCCTCGACCGGAACGGATCACGGCATGACCTCTCCGAGCTCCCCCGCACAGGACCCGCAGGCCGCGGCGACGGACCTCTACGTCTTCGGCTACGCGCTGATCATGATGGAGCTGACCCGCCGGCTGCAGACGAACACCGAGCAGGTGAACGCGACGCAGGCGCCGGTCAACCAGTTCTGCCAGCACACCACGCTGCCCACGCCGGAGTCGAAGGACGTGGTCCGGCCGAACGTCGACACCCTCTACACCCAGGCCTGGCTGGACCTCTCCGCCGAGCCGATCGTGCTGGAGGTGCCGGTGATGGACGAGGGCCGCTACTGGCTCATGCAGCTGATGGACGCCTGGTCGAACACCGTCGCCGACCCGAGCAGCATCGACCCGGTCGCCGCCCCGGTCCTCGACCAGGCGCAGGACGCCGAGGTCTACGCCTACGCGCTGACCGGACCCGACTGGAAGGGCGAACTCGCCGAGGGCCTCCAGCAGCTCCCGATGCCGACGAACACCGTGTGGCTGATCGGGCGCATCGAGCTCGACAACGACAGCGACCAGGAGGTCCAGACCGTCGTCGGCTACCAGGATCAGATGCGCCTGCTGCCGCTGAGCGCGTGGCCCGACAGCGGCGGCTACGTGCCGCCGAGCGGCAGCTACGACCCGGACCTGAGCACCGACCCGCCCTCCGAGCTGATCACCCGGCTCAGCGGGCCCGAGTTCTTCGACGAGCTCTCCGCCCTGCTGAACCGCACGCCGCTCAACCCGCCGGACGACCGGACGTCCGCCCTCCTCGCCGAGCTGGGCGTCCACCCCTACGACCAGGACCGGCTGCCGGGCCGCGAGGTCCTGGACCTCGCCAAGGCCGAGGGCCTGGAACTCATCAAGCACCACCAGGGCCCCACGCCGGTCAACGGCTGGACGTTCTTCACCACCGGCATCGGCACCTACGGCACCGACTACCTGCAGCGCGCCTACGTCGCCACGATCGGGCTCGGCGCCAACCTCCCCAAGGACGCCCTCTACCCCACGGCCAGCGCGTCCGCCAGTGACGAGTCCGGGACGCAGATCGCCTACACCCTCACCTTCCCCGCCGGCCAGCTGCCGCCTGTCGACGCCTTCTGGTCGCTGACCGCGTACGACGCCGACAGCTACCTCGTCGCCAACGACGCCGGCATCTACGCCGTCGGCCACTTCGCCGTGCCGCAGACCGGCCCGGACGGCGCCACCACCCTCTACATCCAGGCCGCGCCGCCCGCCGACACCGACCTGCAGAGCGCCAACTGGCTCCCCATCCCCGCCAGCGGCAAGTTCACCGTCACCCTGCGCCTCTACGCCCCGGTCACCGGCGACATCCCCGCCGACTGGCCGCCGGCCCTCACCGTGGCCGACAACCCGGCCTGACGCACGCCGGGCAAGCCGGACCGAACCCCCGCCCGGGGCACCCGCGGACCCGCGGGTGCCCCGGGCGGCGTTCCCGCGGTCCGCCCGCTCATTGCACCGAGAGGTCCAGCAGTTCCAGGAACGCGGCCGCGGCCGGGTGGGGGTTCTCCCGGCCCCAGACCACGTACTCGGCGCGGGCGGGCGCGTCCGTCACCTCGACCGTGACCATGCCGGTCGTCAGGCCCGCGACGTACGAGGGCGGCAGCAGGGCCACGCCCAGGCCCGCGCCGACCAGCCGTGCCAGGTAGTCGGCGTTGGTCACCTCGAAGGCGACCTCGCGGGTGAGGCCGGCGGCGGCGAAGGCCAGATCGGACTGGGCCCGGCCGGCGGTCTTCGCCGGGAGGTCCACGAACACCTCCGGGGCCAGCCGCCGCAGGTCCACCGACCTCTCCCCGGCGAGCGGGTGGTCCGGGGCGACCACGGCGACCAGCCGCTCCCGCGCCAGTTCCCGCGCCATCACACCCCGGGGGCGGGCGGTGACGGGGATGCCGAGGAAGGCCACCTCGATCGCGCCCTGCCGGACCTGCTCGACGAGGTCGTCGCTCGCGCCCACGCTCAGGCTCACCCGGACCTTCGGGTGGCGCCGGTGGAACTCCCCGAGCACGGCGGGGATGTCCACGGCGGCGACGGAGGGGATCAGCCCCACCGTGAGCCGTCCGCGCACCTCCCCGAGGGACGCGGCGACCTCGGCGGCGGCCCGTTCCGCCGCGTCCAGGCACTGCCGGGCGGCCGGCAGGAAGGCCGCGCCCGCCGGGGTCAGCCGGACCCGGCGGCTGGTGCGCTCGAACAGCCGCGCGCCCAACTCCTTCTCCAGGCGGGCGATCTGGTGGCTGAGCGCGGACTGCACCACCAGGCAGCGCTGGGCGGCCCTGGTGAAGCTGTTCGTCTCGGCCACGGCGACGACGTACCGCATCTGCTGGAGCTCCATCGATCCATCGTGATACGCGATGCGTCGGGTGACAAGCATGTGTTGGACTCATTGATCCGCCCGGCGCGAGACTGGTGCCCTTCCCCTCAACTCCCGTCCCCGGGGCGCGCTTGCGTGCGCCCGTGCAGCCGAGAGGAGCGTCACGTGAACGGCACCGGGCACAACACCCCGAAGGACACCGCGTGGGCCTGACGACCGCGCCCACCGTCGCCCTGACCGCCCTGGCGCCGGCGGTCTGGGGCAGCACCTACCTGGTGACCACCGAACTCCTGCCCCCGGACCGGCCGTTGCTGGCCACCACCGTCCGGGCCCTGCCCGGCGGCCTCTTCCTCCTGGCCCTCGGCGGCCGGTCGCCGTCCGGCCGCCGACTGCCCGCCGGCGTCTGGTGGTGGCGCGCCCTGGTGCTGGGCGTGCTGAACATCGGCGCCTTCAACCTGCTGCTCTTCGTCGCCGCGTACCGACTGCCGGGCGGTGTCGCCGCCGTGATCCTCTCCGCGCAGCCGATGTTCGTCGTGGTCCTCGCCGCCGCCGTCCTCGGCGAGCCGGTCACCGCCCGGCGCGCGCTGGCCTGCGCCCTGGGCGCCGGGGGAGTGGCGCTGCTCGTCCTCAAGGGCGCGGTCCCGCTCGACGGCACCGGCGTGCTCGCCGCCGTCGGCGGGGCGCTGTGCATGGCCGCGGGCCTCACCCTGACCAAACGGTGGGGCCGCCCGGACGGCGTCGGCCTGCTCACCTTCACCGGGTGGCAACTCACCGCGGGCGGCGTGGTCCTGCTGCCGTGCTGGCTGTCGCTGGAGCCCCTTCCCGAGCGACTGACCGGCTCCAACGTCCTCGGTTTTGGGTACCTCGCCGGTCTGGGCGCCGTCCTGAGCTACCTGCTCTGGTTCCGGGGCCTGGCCCGTCTGCCGGTGGTGACGGTCTCCTTCCTGGCGCTCGCCAGCCCGGTGACGGCGGCGCTGCTGGGCTACCTCGTCAAGGACCAGACGCTGTCCGCGCTCCAACTCCTCGGCATCGCCGCCGTCTTCCTGGCGATCGCGATCGTGCTCGGCCGGCCCCACTCGGCCCCGCCGTCCGGTCGTCGGTCCCTGCCATGATGGCGCGATGGCACACGAAGATCGACAGAACGTCAGTTCCGGCTCCCCGCTGGAGCCGGAGATCGGATTCTCCCGCGCCGTGCGCAAGGGCGCGCACGTGGCCGTCGCCGGAACGGCGCCGATCGGGGACGACGGCGGCACGGTCGGGGTGGGCGACGTGTACGCCCAGACCGTCCGCTGCCTGGACATCGCCGAGGCGGCGCTGAAGGCGGCGGGCGCCGGGCCGGCCGACGTCGTCCGGACGCGGATCATGCTCACCGACGTGACCGCCTGGCGCGAGGCCGCCCGCGCCCACGGCGAGCGCTTCGCCGCCGTCCGCCCGGTCACCACGTTCGTGGAGGTGTCCCGCTTCATCGACCCCGAGTGGCTCGTCGAGATCGAGGTCGACGCGATCCTCGACCACGCATGCCCGGAGGCGAACTGACGGTCAGTCGGGCAGGGCGGGCGGGGTGAGCGCCTCGAAGGCGGCGGCGCCCCGCTCGTTCAGCAGCGCGAGCACGGCCTCGCGCACATGGCGGGCCATCTCGACGGACCGGTCGAACAGCCACTGCGTCTGCAGGCCGTCCATCAGCGCGGTGAGCCGGACGGCGGCGTCCCCGGGGTCGGTGCCGGCCCGCAGGTGGCCGGCCTCGCCGGCCTCGCGCAGGGCGTGGGCGGTGCCGCGCCGGATGCGCTCGTAGCGCTCGGCGAAGTAGGCGTGGGCGGGGTGCTCGGGGTCGGACGCCTCGCCGGAGAGCCGGACGAACAGCTCGATGAGCCCGGGGGTGAGTTCGTTGTGCCCGGCGAGGTCGACGATCCCGCGCAGCACGCCGAGGCCGCCGCCGAGCCGGGTGTAGGGCTGGAAGCGCTCCCGGTCGAGCCGGTCGCGGTCCTCCAGGACGGCTTGCAGCAGCGCGTCCTTGTCGGGGAAGTAGCGCAGCAGACCGGCCCGGGAGATGTCGCACGCGGCGGCGAGGTCGAGGATCGTCACGGCCCGGAATCCGCGCTGCGCGAAGTGCTCGGCGGCGCTGTGGATGATCGCGGCGCGCCGGGCGCGTCCCTTGGCGTACCCGCCGGCCGTGGCGGTCCCGGCTCGGGCCCCGGCGCGGGCCCCGGCTCCTGAGGTGGTCATGGGGGAACGGTAGCAGGGTTGCTTGACAGAAAGCTACACGTGTGTAGCAATTGGCCCCACGCCGCGACCCCCGCAATCGCGGCCGGTTCCGCCCCGCCGTCGTGGCCGGCCTCCAAGGAGCTCCCCCATGCTCGAATCCCCGCCCCTGCCCGCGGCGACCCCCGCGCCGCAGGCACCGCACGGCTTCGTCCGAAGACTGGCCCTCGGCCAGTTCGGCATGTACCTGGCCGTGCTCGCCCCCGTCATGGGAGGTCTGTCGGTCAAGATCCAGGACCTCGTGGGCCTGGACGACGCCCCCGCCCAGCTCGGGCTGGTGAGCGGCACCGGCGCCCTGTTCGCGCTGGTCGCCCAGCCTCTCGCCGGCCGCCTCTCCGACCGCTGCGCCTCCCGGTTCGGCATGCGCCGCCCCTTCATCGTCGGCGGCATCTCCGTCATGGCCCTGGCCCTGGTGGCCTGCGCCCTCGCCCCCAACGTCCCGCTGCTGCTGGTCGCCTGGTGCGCCGCCCAGGGCGCTGCCAACGTCGCCTTCGCCGCCGCCGGAGCGACCGTCGCCGACCACGTGCCCGAGGCCAGGCGCGGCAGCGTGTCCGGCATTGTCGGCGCGGTCACCCCGATCGGCATCATGATCGGCTCGGTCCTGCTCTCCGTGCTGCCCGGCGACCTCCTGCGCTTCGCCGTGCCGGCCGCCATCGCCGTCGTCCTCGGCTTCTGGTTCGCCGCCCGGCTGCCCGACCGCGTCCGCACCGCCCCGCCGGACGAGCCGCTCAACCTGCGCAGCCTGCTGCTCTCCTTCGTCTTCGACCCGCGCAAGCACCCGGACTTCGGCTGGGCCTGGCTGAGCAAGTTCCTCATCATGCTCGGTTACGGCGCCCTCGCCGGCTATCTGACGCTCTTCCTGGCGGCCGAGTTCGGCATGGACGACACCGACGAGCAGCTGCGCTTCAACGCCCTGGCCAACGGCCTGAGCGTGGCCACCCTGGTCGTCGCCAGCGTCGTCGGCGGCACCGTCTCCGACCGCGTCGGCCGCCGCAAGCCCTTCGTGATGGGCGGCGGCCTGGTGATGGCGGCCGTGCTCGCCGTGGTGACCGTCACGCCGTACCTGGGCGACGCCGGCCTCGGCACCCTGCTCGTCCTCGAAGCGGTGCTCGGCATCGGCGCCGGCATGTTCTTCGCCGTCGACAACGCCCTCGCCATCAGCCTGCTGCCCAGTCAGGACGACACGGCCAAGGACCTGGGCGTGCTCAACATCGCCAACACCCTGCCGGCCTCGCTCTCGCCGTTCCTGGCCGGCGTGGTCGTCATCCCGGTCGGCAACGCCCTGCTCGGCGGCGCCGGCTACTCGCTCTGGTTCGGCCTCGCCGCCGTGTTCTGCCTGGCCGGCGCGCTGCTGGTGACCAGGATCAGAAGCGCCGTCTGACCCTCCCGACTCCCCGCCCCCCTGCACCACCGAGAAAGGCCCCCGTCATGAGCACCGAAGCCCGCTTCCCGTACCAGGACCCGACGCTCTCCGTCGACCAGCGCGTCGAGGACCTGCTGAGCCGCCTGCCGCTGGAGGACAAGGTCGGCCTGATGTTCCACCCGCTGGGCCACACCGCCGCCCTCGACGAGCCCGGCCTCTTCGGCATGCCGTCCATGGCGAAGCTCCTGGAGCGGCGCATCAACCACTTCAACATCCTCTGGGCGAGCAGCGCGCGGGACCTGGCGGCCTGGCACAACACCCTCCAGCGCACCGTCCTGGAGCGGCCACTGGGCATCCCGGTCACCATCTCCAGCGACCCGCGCCACTCCTTCACCGACAACCCCGCCACCGCCCTGATGGCCGGCCCGTTCTCGCAGTGGCCCGAGCCGCTGGGCTTCGCCGCCGTCGGCTCGCCCGAACTGGTCGAGCGCTGGGCCGACACGGTGCGCCGCGAGTACCTGGCCGTCGGCATCCGGGTCGCCCTGCACCCGCAGATCGACCTCGCCACCGAGCCCCGCTGGGCCCGCATCAGCACCACCTTCGGCGAGGACGCCGAGCTCACCTCCAAGCTCGCCGTCGCCTACGTGCGCGGACTCCAGGGCGAGGAGGTCGGCACGGAGTCGGTCTCCGCGATGGCCAAGCACTTCCCCGGCGGCGGCCCGCAGCTGAACGGCGAGGACCCGCACTTCGCGTACGGCCGCGAGCAGGTCTACCCGGGCGACCACTTCGACTACCACCTCGCGCCGTTCAAGGCCGTCATCGACGCCGGCGTCGCCCAGATGATGCCCTACTACGGCATGCCGGTCGGCACCGAGTACGAGGAGGTCGGCTTCGGCTTCAACCGGGGGATCATCACCGGCCTGCTGCGCGAGCGGCTCGGCTACGACGGCATCGTCTGCACCGACTGGGCCATCCTCGGCGACAAGTTCTGGGGCGTCGAGGAGCTGACCTACGAGGAGCGCATGCTCAAGTCCCTGGACGCCGGGGTGGACCAGTTCGGCGGCGAGTGCCGTCCGCAGGTGCTGGTCGACCTGGTCACGGCCGGGAAGGTGACCGAGCAGCGTCTCGACGACTCGGCGCGCCGACTGCTGCGCGAGAAGTTCCGGCTCGGCCTGTTCGACCGGCCGTACCTGGACGAGGACGCCGCCGACCTGCTGGTCGGCTCCGCCGGGGCGCGCGCCGAGGGCCTCGCCGCCCAGGCGGCCGCGTTCGTCCTGCTGGCCAACGCGGACGCCGGCCCGGCCCGGTTGCCGCTCGCCCCGGGCGGCGCGCTGAAGGTGTACGCGGAGGGACTGTCCGCCGAGGTCCTGGGTGACCGGGCGGCCCTGGTCGCGACGCCGGAGGAGGCGGACGTGGCCGTGCTGCGGCTGGCGGCGCCGTTCGAGCCGCGCGGGGAGGCGGGAACCGTCGAGTCCTTCTTCCGCGCGGGCTCGCTGGACTTCCCGGCCGAGGAGGTCGAGCGCGTGCGGCGGATCTGCGCCACCGTGCCGACGGTCGTGGACGTGTACCTGGACCGTCCGGCGATCCTGACCGGGATCGCGGGCCACGCCGCCGCGCTGACGGTCAACTTCGGCGCGGAGGAGCAGGCCTTCGTGCGGGTCCTGTTCGGGGAGGAGCGCCCGCAGGGCTCGCTGCCGTTCGACCTGCCGTCCTCGATGGCGGCCGTGGAGGCCAGCCGCCCGGACGTCCCGTTCGACACCGCCGACCCGCTGTTCCGCTTCGGCCACGGCCTGCGCTACGACGCCTGACACCCCTGCCCCACTCCACCCCACCCCGCCCCGCCCCACCCCGCGCCCCGCACCGGCCCCCCCGGTGCGGGGCGCGCCCCTTTCCCCTCGGGGCACGGGCCGCTGCCCTCCCGACGGCCCGCCCCGCAACGCCTCCACCGGTCCCTCCTGTGCGGCGGGTGGGGCCCGTGGGGCAGGATCGTCCGGTCGGGTCCGATCGGGTGGGTGCGAAGGAGGTACGGGGTGCGGCGGTGCGGGGTGAGAACGGTGCTGGTGATGGTGACGGCCGCCGTGACGGCGACGGTCGGCTGCGGCGGGCCGAAGCCCAAGCAGGAGCAGCTGATCGGCGTCCGCATGGAGTCCGGCCGGGTGGTCGTCCGCACCGGCCTGTGTCACGACGAGCGCCTGCACGCCGTCCGGGTGAAGGTCTTCCCCGGCACGGACAAGGTGGAGGTCCGCCCGCGCGAGGGCCGTTCCGCCACCGACAAGGTCGACCTCGGCGACCCGCCGCCCGGCTGGACCTCGCACGGCGCGCTGGCCGAGGGCGTCGTCGCCGACAAGCGCTACACCGTGGAGGTCGCCCGCGACCGCACCCTCAGCGTGACCGTCCCCGGCGACGTGCTGCTCGGCCTGCCCGTCGGCACCTGGGCGGCCGGCGGCTGGGACTGGGACTACAAGCTGATGAATACCAAGGAGTTCGAGAAGCGCCGCAAGGCCTCCTGCCCCGACGGCTCCTGACCCGCCCGACCTGGCCCCATCCGGCCCGACCGTCCTGACCTGCGAGGATGAACCCCGGCCCGCCACCGTGGCGGCCCGACGCCGACGCACGAGGGAGCAGTGGGAGTGTCACAGCAGGAACCGGCGAGCGGCAGCGGCGACGGCGGCGGCCCCGTCGAGCGGATGGAACGGCACCAAGTGGCGATCTACCTCGCCGCGATGGCGCTCGGCGGCCTGCTTGGCCGGCTGGCCCCGGGCGCGGCCCCCGGACTGGAGCACGCCATCAACCCCGTGCTCGGCGCCCTGCTGTTCGTCACCTTCCTCCAGGTGCCCGCCGCCGAGCTGCTGCGCTCACTGCGTGACACCCGCTTCCTCGCCGCCGCGCTGACGGTGAACTTCGTCGTCGTCCCGCTGGTGGTGGCCGCGATGTTCACCTTCCTGCCCGACGACCGGGCCGTGCGCATCGGCGCGCTGCTGGTGCTGCTCTGCCCGTGCGTGGACTACGTCATCGTCTTCTCGGGCCTGGCCGGCGGCTCCAGCCGCCGCCTGCTCGCCGCCACCCCGCTGCTGCTGGTGGCGCAGATGCTGCTGCTCCCGGTGTTCCTCTACCTGTTCATGGGCTCGGAGCTGGCCGACACCGTCGAGGCCGCCCCGTTCCTGCGGGCCTTCCTCACCCTGATCGTCGTCCCGCTCGCCCTCGCCTGGCTGCTCCAGGCCTGGGCCGCCCGCCGCCCGGCCGGGCAGCGGGTGTCCGCCGCCGCGAGCACCACGATGGTGCCGCTGATGGCCGCGACCCTGCTGACCGTGGTCGCCTCCCAGGTCCCCAGGCTCGGCGACAGCCTGGGCGACGTCGCCGGGATGGTCCCGTTCTACGTGCTGTTCCTGGTGGTGATGGCGTTCGCGGGCAAGGCCGTCGCCCGCCTCTTCGGGCTCGGCACCGGCGCCGCCCGGGCGATCGTCTTCACCGGCGCGACCCGCAACTCCCTGGTCGTCCTCCCGCTCGCCCTCGCCCTGCCGGACACGCTCGCCCTCGCCGCCTCCGTCGTCGTCACGCAGACGCTGGTCGAGGTCCTCGGCATGGTCGCCTACGTCCGTCTCGTGCCCCGTCTCGTCCCCGGCCCGGTCCCGGCGCGCTGAGCGCCGGCTCCCGCCGCGGCCGTCAGGACAGCGGTGTCCCCGTGAGCCCGAAGCGTCGGAGGCCGCGCGGTGCGAACGTCATCGGGCCGGTCCAGCCGTGGTGGACGAGGGCGATCTGCGAGGGCAGCGGCGCCACCGGGTCGAACTCCCGGCCCAGCGACCAGTTCTGGAACAACCCCTCGGTCGTCCCGACCGCCGACACCACCATGGTCACCTGGAGCCCGCCCTCGCCCCAGGTGTGCCAGAGCGCCCAGCCCTCCGGCCGGGGCTCCACACCGAACCGCGCGCACGCCTGCTCGTACTCCTCCTCCGCCCCCGCCGGCATGGCCCCGGGCTTCAGGACCGCGGCGGCGGCCAGCTTGAGGAGGGGGCGGTCCTCCACACAGCCGTCGCCCTCGAAGTGGTACGAGCGCACCGCCCGGGCGAGCGCGTTGACGCTGCGCTGGAACGGCGTCGCGTCCTGCGGATCCTCCGCGTACGAGAGCCGGTCCTCGGCGGACGCCTCGACGGTCACGTCGTGTGCGAGGCGCTCGATCTCCCGGAGGTAGTCCAGCTCGCTGAGTTCGGGTTCGCTCATGGCCCGCAGTCTCGCACCGGCCGTTCCGTGCGGGCACGCGCTTTTCCGCGGGACCGCCCG
Source organism: Kitasatospora sp. NPDC004723 (assembly GCF_040609255.1). Classification (NCBI taxonomy): domain Bacteria; kingdom Bacillati; phylum Actinomycetota; class Actinomycetes; order Kitasatosporales; family Streptomycetaceae; genus Kitasatospora; species Kitasatospora sp. NPDC004723. Next base: position 91,692 of record NZ_JBEXJT010000017.1, read on the forward strand.
GCCCGGCGGGCGTCACCAGGCGGGGCGCGGATCCTGGGGCGTGGTGCGGGCCCAGCCGGCGACGGCCGTCGCCGCCGTGTCCGGCCGCCACAGGGAGCCCGGCGAGGGCGGGTCGTCGCCGGTCGGTGCCGGACCGTAGTAGCGCCGGTGACCGGGGACCGGCACCTCGGTCAGGACACCGTCCCGCATCATCCAGAGCCCGTAGCAGTCGTCCTCCTCGTCGTGGATCAGCACCTGGACGCTCTCCGGGTGCGGCCACGCCAGCGACTCCAGCCGCCGCAGCAGCCCGGTCCGCGGGCGCATCCCGTGGAACTCGATCACCCACCCGCCGGCGAACAGGTCGAGCGGCTTGAAGCGCCAGTCCGGCGAGTCCTCCCGCGTCAGCGGCTCCATGGCCTCGTCCGCGTACGTCGCCAGCACGATGACCTGCGCGATTCTGCTCATGCCGCAGTATCAGCACTGCCCGCGTGCCCCCGGCAAGCGGTTTTCCGCGCGAGCGGGCAGTCGTCGGGAGGTCGGCCGGGCACTCCTGCCCGGCCGCTCGGGCCGTCCTCGTCGCTGACCGCCGAACGCGGTGAATCCGCAGCTGAGGATGGGCGGCGAGGGCCTTCGCACCGCCTGCCGGACCGGTGGGCGGGCCGGTCCGTCAACGGGAGGTTCTGGTCATGGGGATGAAGAGGTTCGGGAAGGCCGTCGCGTCGTCGGCCGTGGTCGCCGCCACGCTGGCGGGGACCGTCGCCGGTACGGCGGGCACCGCCCAGGCCGCGCAGGTGGACACCCTGGTGAACTACATGTGCACCAAGCCGGCGACCACGGCCGAGAACTGGATCGGCTGGCCCGGCGCGAAGTTCCTCTGCGGCGGCGGGTACGGCTTCAACATCCCCATGTACTACTTCGACGACGGCACCCGCCAGTCGTTCTTCGTCGGCGCGGACCACGCGATCTGGACCACCTGGATGACCCCGAACAACACCGCGAGCCCCGTGGTCTCGCTGGGCGGCGTGCTCACCTCCGACGCCACCATCAGCGCCCACAGCGGCAACTACCTGCAGCTGAAGGCGCGCGGCACGGACGGCAACAGCTGGTACAAGGAGCGCGACACGGGCGGCAACTGGAGCAACTGGCACCGTTAGCCGTCGCGCTCGCCGAGGGCCGCGAGCAGGTTGGCCACCAGGGGGCTCCGGTCCTCCCGCCGCCAGGCGGCGGCGACCAGGGTGCGGGCGGTGCGTGGTTCGACCGGGCGGAAGGCGACCTCCCGCAGCCGCAGGCGCCGGATGCTCGCCGGGGCGAGCGACACCCCGAGCCCCGCGCCGACGAGCGCGCACACCGTCTGCCACTCCACGGCGTGCTGCACGATCCGTGGCGCGAACCCCGCCGCTTCGCACAGCCCCGTGATCCGGTCGTAGAGCCGCGGCCCGACGGGGCGGGGGAGGAGGACGAACGGCTCGTCCGCCAGCCGGGAGACGTCTATGGCGCGTTGGGCGGCCAGCGGGTGGTCCGCGGGGAGCACGGCGACGAACGGCTCGGTGAGCACGGTCCGGAAGGCGAGCGGCCCCGCCTCGGCGTCGTCCGGGGGCTCGCGCAGCAGCCCGACGTCCATCGTCCGCTCCTGGAGGGCGGCGAGCTGCGGGGCGGTGGTCATCTCGCGCAGGTCGAGATCCACGTCCGGGTAGCGCGTGCGGAAGGTGGCGAGCAGTCCCGGCAGGACGGTCAGCGCGAGGGAGGCCGAGAATCCGATCCGCAGCCGCCCGGCCCGCCCGCTGCCCACCGCCCGGGCGGCGGCCAGCCCGTCGGAGAGGTCGGCGAGCGCCCGCCGCGCCGCCGGCAGCAGCTCCCGCCCGGCCGGGGTGAGCGCGACCCGCCCCGACGCGCGGACGAACAGCGGGTGCCCGACCTTCGTCTCCAGCCGGGCTATCTGCTGGCTGAGCGGCGGTTGCGCGATACCGAGGCGGGCGGCGGCGTGGCCGAAGTGCAGTTCTTCGGCGAGCACGGTGAAAGCGTGCAACTGGGGGAGCGGGAGTTCGGGGCGGTCCATATTCCTAGGGATATCAGGCGATGGTTATTCGGGTATTGGACGTATCGCCGCAGCGTGCTTAGCGTTCGCCGCATGACAGAGCGACGCGCCATTCTCAGCGGTTCGACCTTCGAGGAGCAGATCGGCTATGCGAGGGCGGTGGTCGTCGGGGATGCGGTGCACGTCTCCGGGACCACCGGATTCGACTACCGGACGATGACGATCGCCGACGGCGTCGTCGAGCAGGCCGAGCAGTGCCTGCGCAACATCGGCGAGGCCCTGGCCGAGGCCGGCTGCACCTTCGCCGACGTGGTGCGGGTGCGGTATCTGCTGCCGGAGCGTGCGGACTTCGAGCCCTGCTGGCCCGTGCTGCGGCGGTACTTCGGGGAGGTGCGGCCCGCGGCCACGATGATGGTCTGCGGACTCGCCGACCCCCGGATGCGCATCGAGATCGAGGTCGACGCCCGGCGGCCGGCGGCGGAGGGGGAGTAGGAAGTCGGCGGGGCCGACTTCCTGTGCGGCGGTCAGGGGTTGGGGGTCGGGGTCGGGGTCGCGGTCGCAGGCGCGGTTGCTGTGGCGGCCGGGGTGGTGGGGCGCAGGTCGTGGTGGTACTTCAGGACCGGGTAGATCCAGGCGATCAGCGCGAGGAGGAGGGCGAAGGGGAGGACGGTGTAGGCTGCGGCGGCGGCCGGGCTGTGCTGGGGGTGCGGGGTCTGGTCAGGCAGCGACATCGTCGGTGGGGGAGGGGTCGGGGGCGGTCTTGAACTCGGCGACGGGCAGATCGAGTTCGGCCCAGACCGTCTTGGCGTTGGGCTCCCGGGGCAGGGTGCCCCAACGGTCGGCGAGCGCGTCGACGAGGGTGAGCCCGCGCCCCGACTGGGAGTCCGGCGGGCAGGCCGCCGACGGGAGGACGGGTCGGCGGTCGCCTCGGCAGTCCGAGACTTCGATCCGGAGCACGGTGGTGCACGCCCGGCGCGCGGTGGTGAGCGAGAGGTGCAGCTCGAACCCGCGCCCCGGAGTGCGCCCGTGGGTGGAGGCGTTGGCGGCCAGCTCGGCGACGATGATCAACGCGTGGTGAAACGCCTCCGGCCAAAGGGAGTTGAGGTCCCAGGCGGTCAGCTGCTGCCGGGCGATCCGGCGGCCGATGGCGGCTCCCTTGGGGGTGGAAGTGAGGAGCGCGGTGTGGGCGCGCGGCTCGGGGTCGTCGAGGGGAATTTCGGACTTCATGGGGAAAAGCCTGCCCCCCCAGGCTTAGGCTGACGACGCATCTGGTGGGCACGGTGAGTGCCTGTGTGTGTGCGGAAAGTGTCGCGTGACGGCGGTCGGCCGTGACCGGAAAATGGGGAGGTCGTAATGACCGAAGTTAAGGGAACCGGCGGAGACAGCGGCGACGTGGTGGCGCGTCCGGAGCTGGACGAGGACCTGTCGGAGGTGTCGGACTTCCTCCGGGCCGTCGGCAAGCAGATCAAGCTGCTGCGTGAGCGGGCGGGTCTGACGCAGAAGGAGTTCGCCAAGGCGGTCGGCTACACCGAGAGTCTGATCGGCGCGGTTGAACAGGGCAAGCGGACGCCGCAGAGGGAGCTGCTGGTGGCGGCCGAGAAGGTGCTGGACGCCGGCGGGCTGCTGCTCGTCATCGCGGACGACATCGAACGGGCGAAAGCCAAGGCGCGAGTGCGGCACCCTGAGTGGTTCCGGGGCTACGCGGGGCTCGAAGCCATCGCCGAGGAGCTTCACTGCGTCAGCCTCTACAGCGTTCCGGGGCTGCTTCAGACCGAGGCTCATGCGCGCGCCGTCTTCTCGATGAGCCAGCCGCTCCTGTCCGAGGAGGTCATTGAGACGCGTGTTGCGGCTCGCATGGCGCGGCAGGAGATCCTGACGAAGTGGCCCCGTGCGGTGTTTGGTTGGGTGATCGACGAGAGTGTCCTCCGACGGCCCCTCGGTGGATGGGAGATCCACGAGGAGCAGCTGCGTCACCTGCTGAAGGTGGGAAGCATGCGGGGGATGGTGATTCAGGTCATGCCGTTGGACCGTACGGAGAGCGCGGGGACGGGTGGGCCGTTCATCCTGATCACCCCCAAAGGACGTCCGCAGATGGCCTACATCGAGGTGCAGACGAGCAGTAGGCTGATCACGGCCCAGGAGGAGGTCCGTGTCATGAATGCTCGATATGGCACTCTCAGGGCGCAAGCGCATACTCCGCAGGAGTCCCTGTCGTTGATCGAGAAGATTCTGGGAGAGCGATGAGCAGCGATCTGGTGTGGTTCAAGAGCAGCTACAGCGGGCCGGATGGTGGCGAGTGCGTCGAGGTCGCGGACGCGACGTCGACCGTGCTGGTGCGTGACTCCAAGGACAAGTCCGGTCCCCACCTCACCTTCTCGCCGGAGGCCTGGCAGTCCTTCGTCGAGTTCGCGCAGTCGGTCTGACGAGCAGTCTTCCCGCTCGGCGCCCAGCGGCCGTCCACCCATCGGTGGACGGCCGCTGTTTGTGTGGGTGCCGTCCCCGCCGTGTGTGGGTTGTGCCATGGCCTTCGGGACGGGCGCTCCGTATCCTGAACGCGCGCTACAGCACCCGCACTTCAGGGAGAGCCATGAGCAGCGATCTGGTGTGGTTCAAGAGCAGCTACAGCAGCAACGAGGGCGGCGAGTGCGTCGAGATCGCCTGGCGCAAGAGCAGCCACAGCCTCAACGACAATGCCTGCTGCGTCGAGGTCGGCTGGCGCAAGAGCAGCCACAGCAGTGGCGAAGGCGGCGAGTGCGTCGAAGTCGCCGAGACGACGTCCGCCGTCCTCGTCCGCGACTCCAAGGACAAGTCCGGTCCCCACCTCACCTTCACCCCGGCCGCCTGGCAGTCCTTCCTCGCCTTCGCCCAGTCGGTCTGACGGCCGGCCTCCCCGCTCGGCGCCCAGCGGCCGTCCACCCACCGGCGGACGGCCGCCTGTGCTGAGCGAGCCCGGGATCAGGGGTGGACGAGCTTGAACCTGACGAACTCCTCGTTGACGATGAAGATCTCCTCCTCGGCGGCCAGCCAACGCTTCCGGTCCTGCAGCTTGCTGGTCTTGATCCTCTTCTTCGACTCCGCCACTTTGAGGTAGAACTCGTCGCCGCCCAGGTCCTCGATCTGCCAGCGGGTCCGGCAGCTGCTCTTCTCCAGCCTGATGTCGGTTCCGTAGAGGCACCAGGTCCGGTACTCGCCCCAGTTGGCGGAGGTCGACTCGATGCTGTAGGTGAGGTCGTCGGCGTGCAGGGTGAAGACCAGGGCGGTGCCGTTGCCCGGCTGGTTCGTCAGGAGCGCGTAGTCCCAGCCCGCGTAGACCTCGAACGTCGCCCCGCGGCCCGAGTTGGCCTGGACGAGGTAGACGGGGTCGAAGACGGTCTCCCGCTTCGAGGGCGTGGGGTGGGCGAAGTCCGCCAGGAGCCGGTGACCGGTGGCGCGGTTCGCGGTGCCCTGCGCGGTCGACGCCGGGGCGGTACCCGCCAGCAGGGCGAGGCAGCCGGCCGCGGCGACCGCCGTACGGCGCAGCGATCGGTGCAGCAGTAGTGACTTCCACATGGGCGTACCCCTCAGCGTTCGGCGTGGCCGGAGCCCGGTGCGTCGGCCATCCTCACCACCCGGGAACCGGACTGCCGCGAACGGTTCCGGGCTGCCGAGGAATTCACCCGGAAGAGGGGCAACCGGGGCTTCGATCCCCGGAAGCGTGGACGATCGTCGAGCGCACAGCGCACCGCGACTCGTCGGTCCGCGCCACAAGGTTCGACAAGCGCGGCCATGTCTTCCACGGCACCGTCACCGTCGCCTCGATCCGACTCCGACTCCGGCTCCGCCCGTGACCCCGCCGGCGTCAGCTGCCGACCGTGCCGTCGAGCATCTCGCGGAGGATGTCCAGGTGGCCGTTGTGGCGGGCCGTCTCCTCGGTGAGGTGGAGGAGGATCCAGCGCAGGTCGACGTGGAGGCCGTTGCGGACCGTTCGCTTGGCGCGGGTGTCCAGGTCGTTCCCGGCGACCAGTTCGCGGTAGCGGGCGCTCTGTTCGGCGTATTCGTCGAGCAGTTGGGCGAGCGGGAAGTCGACGGCTATACGCATCTCGCGGTCAGGGTCCTCCTCGGTCCAGGGGCCCTGGTCCTCCTCACCGAGGAAGACCACCTGGAACCAGGAGTACTCGACCCAGCGGAGGTGGTTGATCAGCCCGCTCACCGTCATCAGCGGCGAGCCCGGCAGGAGGGCCTTGCGGGCGTCCTCCGCAGAGACGCCGTCGCACTTGGCACGCGCGGTGTCACGGGCGTAGTCGAGGAACGTGGTGAGCTGGGTGCGCTCGTCCCACGCGGGCGGCGTGTCGTCGATTCTCGTCATCGTGCGAAGCGTCCCCGAACACCGGACCCAATGTCGAGGCATTTACCGACCAGGTCGGGTCTCACGAGGCTGACCGACACGGCCGAGTCCCGTCTGACGGCCAGCCTCTCCGCTGGGCCCAACGGCCGTCCACCCACCTGTGGACGGCAGTGGTGCCGCCCCCGGTTGTGGGTTGTGCCATGGCCACGCGGGGCGGCGCTTCGCACCCTGAACGCGCGCGACGGTAACCTCACCTTGTTCGCCGGCTTCCTCAGCCAGGACCTCGATGCCGTCAGACCGATGCCGACCCCCGCCGTCCGGATGGCAGGGGTCGACACTCAACTCATCTTGGCGCCGAAGCGCTGCCCGGGGGGACCATCGTGGCGGTACGGTCGAGGTTTTCGAACGACCCTCCCTCCTCGTACGAGACGTAGATGTCGCCGGCGAGCTTGGCGACGGCGTCTTTGAGCTCCCTGGATGTCGTACCCACCTTGGTGGTGGTGACCTTGATGCCGGAACCGTCAGGGAGCATGGCGGCGGAGTAGACGGGGGCTGGGAGCTTGTTCGACCCTGCTGCTTCCCCGATCAGTTTGATCGCCGGGTCGACCCTGCCGCGTGAGTACCGGCACTTCTGGATCGCGGTATAGGACGTCTGGATGCCCGGGTGCGCCGCCGACGCGGCTTCGACGAGGCCCCGCGCCCGCTCCTCGTCGGTCACGAACAGCACAACCCGCCGCCCGGCCGGGTCGAGCTGAAGCGTGCCGAAGGTGTCCTGGAAGTTCGTGCGCCCCTGTTCCCCGAGCGCCGACTCCAGGTTTTGCAGGGCGGCGTAGGTGACGGCGTCGATCGGCGAAGGTGGTGACTTGGGGCCCCCGTCTCCGCCGGCCGACAGTGAACCGCTGCCACATGCGGTGAGCAGCAGGCTCGTGAGAAACCCTGCCGACCATACGGTCGCTCGGCGGTGCCCTTTCATGTCAACTGATCCCGTTCTGCTCGCTGATCCGGTTCGTTCAAGCGTGGTAAGGGGAGAGGCTCAGTCCGACTGCCTTGAAGTAGTCCTTGATTTCGGTCCAGCAGACAGTGTTGTTGTCGGAAGCTGAAAGACTTCCCCGGGCCTGGCGAGTTCCACCGCTGAAGGCGAAGACCAGAGCGCCGCTGTCACCGTGATCAGCCCCCCAGCCGTCGGAGTGCCCGCAGACGCCACGGGAGGTGTGACGAACTCCGTCCCACCAGTAGGGCTCCCGGGAGGTCCACGAGATATCGCTGTCTGTGACCTTGATGCCGCAGGGCACTCCGTGCCCTGAGTAGTAGGACGTGATGCCGTCATGGCACACCCAGTCGCCGTTGTAGCTGTAGGCGACGCCCTCCACCCGGTACCACTGATTCTGGACGTTGTCGGCTTCGTCGGATGTCGCCCCGACTCCTCCACTAGCCCCTGTGTAGATTGCCTCCATGTCCCACTGCGGGGACACATTGGTGACAACTCCGATACGGTTTCCCGTCCATTGATGGTTCAGGTCGTGAGACGGATAGGCGTTGCCATAGACCTCCCAGTTCTCGGGGAAGCAGTGAGCGGCCGTCAGGATGAAGTCTCCGGTTCCAATGCCTGCGACGGCACCCGTCGTGCACGCGTGCCCATTGACTTCTACGTAGTCCCCGGCGATGAATGGCCGGACATCGTTCCAGCGCCATTCAAGACTTTCCGGTGCTTCGCCCGCCTCCAGCGTGACGGGGATCTCCGCCCCCATGGAGGTCCTGTATGGTGCGACCTCGGACTTCGCGGCAGGGGCAGCAGCATTGGCCTTGTCCGTAACGATCCTGAGGCCGCTGGCATCCGGATTCAATGCGACGGCGTGGACCGGATACGGCAGTTTCTTCGACTCGGCCTCGGCCACGACCTGATCCCGAGCTGCGGCCAGGTCCTTGCGGGAGTGGCTCGACTTCGCGACCTTGATCAGCGCGATGTTGATGGCGGGTGACGACTTCTTGGCATCTGCGACCAGGCGGTCTGCCTTGGTAGTGTCTGTCACGTACAGCACGACGCGCCCTTTGGGGGCGTCGATCGCGAGCGACCCGTAGATGTCGGAGTGGGTTGATCGCCCTTGCTCCCCCAGGGCATCTCCACAGCCCGAAGCGGGTCGAGGATCTTCATCTGTCGGGCGACATCCAGATTTGCGAACTGCTGGTCGGTCAGATCAGGACCGGCCGACGATATTCCGGTCGTGACTGCAGCCGTCAGAGCGGTGGCCGCAAGAGCTATTGTGACACGTTGAATCATCAAGCCCCCCTTGGCTAGACCTTCAGCGCGCGCACTCTACGGCGAGTAGGTGTCCCTCGCGCGCAACCGGCGATGAGTCGATTCTGGCAGGCCGCTGACTGCGCGGCCATTCCTGGTTTGACATGTGACGCTGCTCTCAACCGCTCGTGATGGTCCGCCGGTTGATCCGGGGTCCAGTCCATTTCGATGCCTGTGGGCTACTTTGGGAGCGTAAGCGGATCGTCCGGTGCACCAGGCGGGCATTGGGTTCCCGCTGTGCTAATACACAGGCTGATCGGCTTCAATGAGTTGGACGGCATGTTCGAGAGCTTCGAGCACACGGCCTTCCGGCGGGAGACCCGTCGCCGGTGCCGGTCCGACGAACTCACCGAGACCTACCGCCGGTTCGCCGCGGGGCAGGCGGCCGGTTGGGACCTGGAGGACCCGTGGTGCCGGTCGCGCCGGGAGCAGGTGGGCCTCGGCAAGCGGTTCGAGCGGGTGCGGAGCCTGGACAGCCGGCCTACCCCGGGACAGCGGTACCTGCTCGACAACGTCGTCGCTCGAAGGGTGTTACTCCGGGCCGTTGGCGATCCAGTCGGCGACGGCCGAAGCCACCTCGGCAGGGCTCCGGCCGGTGGTGGTGAACTGCCGGTCCACCAAGCGCCGGAGTTCTTCGGCGTCCTCGATCGCGTCCTCGATCCGATCCGGGCCCCACCCGCGCGCGGCAAGCCGTACGCGCCTGTCGGCATCGGCGCAGTCGAGGTGTGCCCAGGAGGTGCGCGGCGGGTCCACGACGTCTGCGGCCGCGCTTGCCCATTCGCCCGGCGTCAAGGGGCAGAGGATCAGCACGGGCCCGCCGGCCCGGAGCATCATGCTCGCGATCTTCACCCAGAGCCTGTTGTAGGCGGGCCACACGGGACTCGCCGAGGGCGAGGTGATGCCGATGCCCAGCAGCCTGCCATCCGGCTCCGGCAATTCATCGAAGTCGACACTCCCGAACGGGTACGCCCCCAAGTGCCCCAGCAGCGTCGACTTCCCGGCCCCCGGTGCACCCGTGATGACATGAAGAACCGACAACTTGCTTTCCCCTCCCCGAACGAACAGCTACCGGTCCTGCCGGCCGACTGCACAGGAAGTCGGCCCGCCCGACTTCCTGTGCAGCCAACCGAGCGAACTCCCCTCGGCCGACAGCCCCCTGCACCCTTTGACCGTGATCTGTAGTTCAACACGGGAAGTGGAGTAGCGCTGGCCGAGGCTGCCGGCCGTGCTGCCCGCAGACCTGGTCATGGCAACCGGCCCCGGGCCGTGCCCCGGGGCCGGACAGGTGCTAGCCGATTCGTGTGAGCGTGTATCGGTAGGTGATCTTGCCGTCGGCTGAGGCGATCTTCTCCGTGGTCACGCTCGCCTTGCCGTTGAAGTCGCTCGGGTCGGGACGGATCTCCGCATCGACCTTGGCGATCTTGTCGTCCGCGTTCCAGTCGTCCTTCTCCATCAGCTGGATCTTCAGGTGGAAGGGGGCGGACTGCTGCGGAGCGTCGTCATCGAAGTGCCGTCGCGAGGACCGGTCCTTGGGGAACTTGAAGAACTCGCCGGCCCGCATGCCCATATGGGTCGCGATCTTTCCGCCGAGGATGCCGTCGACGGTGGGTTGCCACAAGGTCACCTCGTCCAGCTCGATCCTGCCGTAGATCTCGCCGACGGGGTCGTCGGAGTCCTCGCTGATGTCGTCGATCCGAACCCAGTCGAGCTTCAGCTCGTATTCCGATACGTCACTCATGCTTCCTCCGGGAGGCTGGTTGTCCAGGCATGGTGTGGTCCGCGCGCCGACTGCGCGAAGTCGGACCGGACCCCTCGGCCGACCCTGGCCCGAGGCGTCCGTGATCAAGCTAGGCCCGGCTTCCCGCGCCCACCGTGCTCCTCCTCGCTCTGCCCTGCTGCGATCGCCCGATCGGCGCAACAGGACGAGGATGGTGAGATCATTCGCGACGTGGCCGCAGCCGGCGGTGGGCCCTGGCAGGGTGGGAGCTTTTTGACGTCCTGGATGGATGTTCGAGAATCAGCCATCCGCCCGGGCCGGTCCCACGGCATTCTTAACCGGCCTGACCGACAGCGAGGGGGCGGCTGTGAGCCGACGACTGCGGTACATCGGAAGCAACTCGGGGAAAGACGGCTACCCGACGCTCTACGGGGACGTCGAGACCGGAGAGGTGCTGGTGCAGGGTGAAGCCGTCACCGACCCCGACGAGGTGGCGCAGCTCCCTACCGTCGGCCGGGAGCCCGTGCTGATCGGCTTCGACGAGTTCGACGGCATGTTCGAGAACTTCGAGCACACGGCCTTCCGGCCGAGGACACCTGGCTGTTCGACTCGCGCGTCATCGCCCTGCTGCACTTCGACCCCGACGACGACCTGACCGGCGTGGAGCTGATCACCGACCCGGTCCAGGTGGCCCGCGCCTGCCAGGTCCGCGATGCCGCCTGGCACTTCGCCACGCCGCACCGACCTTTCGCCGCTGAGGTACCGTCCGGCATGTGAGCACCGACTTCCAACAGGCACGAACCGCCCTCGGTCTGCGGCTCCGCGTAGGAAGTCGGCCGGGCTGACGTCCCGCTCCGGTGTTCGAGCTCCGCTCTTTCCTGTACTGGAAAGCCGATGGCCTTGCCTACCGGCGGGGCGAGCCTGAAGTATCGACCTCGACAACGGAACGAGGAGGACCAGCGGCTCTGAGCAAACTGTCCGGTGACTCGAACTGCAAGAGCGGCACCTGCCCGACGCTGTGGGGAACGGAGTACGAGACCGCCTTTCTCGTGCAGGGCTACGTGGTCACCGACCCCGAACAGCTCGCCCAGATCGGCCTGCCCGAAGGTGAGGCCGTCGTCCGTGTGCCTGTGAACATCCTGGAGGACTACTTCCATGATCGACGGAACCGAATTCGGCCGGCTCTTCGAGAACTTCCAGCACACCGCGTTCCGGCTGGAGACGCTGGACCTCTACGACGTCGAGGAGGAGCGGGAGGAGTTCGAGGCCTTCCTCGCCGGCGACCCCATGCCGCCCGAGTGGGCCGACAACCCGTGGGTCCGGTCCATGACGGACCACGGCAAGACGGTGGCCCGTGTCCACGTCCTCACCTCGCCGCTGACCGACTACCTGCGGTACGAACTCGCCGCCTACCCCGGCAACATCACGGCGGGCGAGACCATCGGAATCATCGACCGCGCCGACCAGCAGGTGGCCGGGCTCCCGGACCACGACTTCTGGCTGTTCGACGACACCGACGTCTACCGCATGCACTACACGACGGACGGCAGGTTCATCGGAGCCGAGAAGCTCCCCGCAGAGGCCACCCCCGAGTACCTCCACTATCGGCAGATCGCCGAGTCCCGGGCGGTTCCGTTCGCGGAGTACTGGCAACAGCCGCGGTCCTGAGCCGGCCTCGACCCGATTTCGCGTTGTCGCAACAGCATCCCCTTGCCGCGCCAGGGTCGGGATCGGGAAGATTGACGCCGTCCGCAATCGAGGGAGCATCAGTGAAACTGACACTGCTCGACAGCTCGTGCGACCACGGGCCGTGCCCCACCGTCTATTCCACCGACACCGGCGAGCTCGTGGTGCAGGGGTTCAAAGTGGACGACCCCGAGGCGCTCGCCACCATGAGCCTGCCGGAGACGGAGACGGCCGTGCGCATTCCGATCGATCTGCTGGTGAGGGTTGCCCGTGACCATCTCTCCTGACGCCTTCGGCGCCCTGTTCGACACGTTCCAGCAGGAGGCCTTCCGCCTCGAAACGCTGGACGACTACAGCGGCTCCGGTAACTTCGACGCCTATCAGGCATTCCTCGCGGGTGAACCTCAGCCGCAGGACTACAACGCCCCATGGCTGACGCAGGTCCGGCGGAACACGTCCGTCGGACGGCGCATGTACCGCGTACACGTCCTGTCGCGGCCGCTCACCCCGTACCTGCGGTTCGAACTCGGTTGGGGCTACCGGAAGAACGCCACCGCGGGCGAGGAGTTCTACATCCTGGATGTCACCGACAAGCCGAACCCGCTGGCCGGTGCACCGGACTTCTGGATGTTCGACGAATCGACCGTCGTCTCGATGGCGTACGCCGACGGCGGGGTGTTCACCGGGGCCGAGGAGGAATCCGGCCCCGAGAAGTGGATCGCCCTCAGGGACACCGCGCTGAGCCGTGCCGAGCCGTTCGAGTCCTGGTGGGAGCGGCACGGCACCGCGTGAGAAACGACATCGGCAGCACGCTGCGGGACCTGCGACAGGCCGCCGGGAAGGAGGCCAAGGCAGTCGCCCGCAGCGCAGCCATGTCTCCTTCCAAACTGAGCAGGATCGAGACGGGCAAGGCCAAGCCGACCACCATCGACGTCGACCGGATCCTCACCGCCATCGGCGTTCCCGACGCCGTGCGGTCCGACCTGGTCGAGATAGCCCGCCGGGAGGCGACCGAGGTCGTGGCCTGGCGCTTCCTCCGGCGAACGGGACTTCACCACCACCAGGACAGCATCCGGGCCGTCGAGGCGGAGACGGCGATCCAGCGGGTCTTTCAGCCGTCCTGTGTCCCCGGGCTCTGCCAGACTCCGGAATATGTGCGGGCCGTCCTGAGCCCCAAGGGGCTCACCCCCGATGTCCTGTCGCGCACGATAGCCGCGCGGCTCGAACGGCAGGCGGTGCTGTTTGAACCCGAGAAGCGCTTTCACTACCTGATCACGGAGTCGGTCCTTCGTTGGCTGATCGTCTCGCCCGTGGAAATGGCACTCCAGATCGACAGGATCGTGACGCTGTCCCGGTTTCCGAACGTGCGCATCGGAATCGTCCCGCTATCGGCGCGGATGACCGAGGTCAGCTCGTCCTCCTTCATCGTCTATGACAGCCGGCTGGTCATCGTGGAGATCCCACACGCTGAGGTCTCCACCACGGACCCCAAGGACCTGGACCTCTACCTGGCGCGGTTCAGGAAATTCGAGCAGCTCTCCCTCGAAGGTGAGCCCATGCGGGAGATGCTCGCCGCCATCAGGGACGAGTTCTTGCGGCAACGTGAAACCTCCTGACTGTCCATCGGATTCGGCTCTACCTTGAATCCTGCTCACCGCGTGAGGTGAGCAGAAGGAGAGGGAGATCCATGTCCACTGCGACGTTGCCGGTGTTGGACGAACTGGGCGGGGCGGCGCGGCCGTTCGCGTTCCGGTTCCTGAGCCCGGTCACGGGGAGCGGGGGCGCCCTGGCCTCCGAGGTCGTGTACGACGAGGAGACGCAGACCTGCAGCTACGCAGGTTTGCCGCCCGGCGTCTACATGACCAGCAACCCGCCCAAGACGTACGGGCCGACGCAGCCGTCCGGGCAGCTGGACGCGCCGGACGACCCCGGAAGCAGCAACGACTGAGATGTCCGGTTCCGGCACTGTTCTCGTTGTCACGGGGGCGTTCGATCCGACCGCCGATCTGGTGATCGAGGAGCTCAACCGGCGTGCGGTGCCGGTCTTCCGGGCGGACACGGCGTGGTTCCCGTCGAGGCTCGCCGTGGCGGCGGGCCTCGACGGGTCGCCCTCCGGGTGGGGTGGGGTGCTCGCCACCGGCCGTCGCTCCCTCGACCTGGCCGCCGTCCGCTCGGTCTACTACCGCCGCCCCACACCGTGCGAGTTCCCGCCCGGACTTGCCCCGGAGGCCCGGGCGGTGGTGGCCGCCGAAGCCCGGCGGGGCTTCGGCGGCCTGCTGTCCGCTCTCCCGGCCCGGTGGCTGCCGCCGCCGGGCCGGGCCGAGGAAGCCGAGTCCAAGCCGCTCCAGCTCCGGGTGGCGGCGGAGTGCGGACTGGCGGTGCCGCGGACGCTGATCACCAACCGGGCCGAGGCCGCGCGGGAGTTCGCGGTGCGGATCGGCGGGCCCGTCGTCTACAAGCCGTTCACGCCGATCCGGGGAACCGCCGGCGGTGAGTCGCTGGCGGTGTATGCGAGCGTGCTCCGGCCGGAGGACGTCGGGCACCCGGCCATCGCCGCCACGGCGCACCTGTTCCAGGAGTGGGTGCCGAAGGCGTACGAGGTCCGGCTCACGGCGGTGGGCGGGCGGCTGTTCGCGGCCGAGATCCACGCGGAGTCGGACGCCGCCCGGGTCGACTGGCGCAGCGACTACGACAGCCTCCGCTACCGCGTGTGCGAGCCCCCGGCCGAGGTGGCTGCCGGCGTGCACCGCATGCTCGCGCGACTCGGCCTGCCCTACGGGGCGTTCGACTTCGTCGTGACGCCGTCCGGGGAGTGGGTGTTCCTGGAGTTTACCGACCTCCTTTCTGACTGTTCGTGATGTTCGTGGTGCCCGTGTCCTGAATCGTGGCGTACTCGTTGACCGGCCATGTACGTGATGTTCGGTATGTGGTCCAGGGGCCGGGTATGAGCCGGCAGCTGGTGATCGGGGACCTGCGGGTGCAGGTTCTGGAGCGGCGGGACGGTACGCGGGCCTACACGATCGTCTGGCCCGAGGGTGCGGTCCATGCAGAGGCGGATCGGTTCTTGCGGACGCGGGAGCCGGGGACCGATCGCACGTACGCCTACCTGCTGGTGGACCATCTGCGCTGGTTGGAGCGCGAGTGCCTGCCGCTGGCGGCGGTGGCGTTGTCGGATCTTCAGCGGTACATGGGGGCGGTCGGGGCGAAGACGTCCGGGCCGTTCGGACAGCCGTGGCGGGAGGGGAAGCGGCCGTACAGGCAGGCGACGCTGTCGCTGGCGGCGGCCTGTCTGAAGGGCTTCTACCTTCACCAGGCCGCGCTCGGCGTCAACGAAGACCTCGGCAAGCAACTGGACCGGACCCGGCTGCCGAGCCGCGCGGACCGCAACCGCGCTCTGCTCGGGCACGTGAAGACGGCGATGCCGAGCAATCCGCTGGCCCCGCGGCGGGTGCGGCGGCGGCATCCGAAGATGGCCCCGGAGGGGGCAAAGGAGACGCTTCTGGCGGTGGTCAACTCGGCCCGGGACCGGATGGTGGTGACCTGGCTGGCCGACGGCGGTTTCCGGATCGGGGAGCTGTGCGGCCTGCACCTGGAGGACCTGCACCTGCGGGAGGGTGCCGGGTGCGGGCAGTGCCGCTCGCCGCACGTGCATGTCTGCCACCGGCCGGCGAACCCGAATCGGGCGGCAGCAAAGACCAAGCCCGAGTGGGCAATTGAAGACGGCGCCGTGACGGGCGGGCTGATCCGGCGGGTCAGCCCGGCAATGATCCACACCTACTTCGAGTACATGACCACCGAGTACCCCCGGCAGGCCGGGCATGGCATGCTCCTCGTCCAACTGCACGGCGGTCAGAGTGGGCAGCCGTGGACCACGGATGCCGCCCGGCGCATGCTGCGGCGGGCGGGGGAACGCGCGGAGCTGGGCCGGGTCAAACCCCACGGATTCCGGCACTCCTTCGCCACCGCCGTCCTTGATGCCTCCGGCGGCAACCTGATCATCACCCGGGAAGCGGGTGGCTGGGCCTCGGCGACCACGGTCGACGAGATCTACGCGCATGCCGACGTCCACGACCCGGACTTCGCGCGGGCCCTGAACAAGGCGTGGGGTGAGGGCGAATGAGCGTGTTGTCCTTGACCGCCAGCATGCCCGACCCGCACCGGCGCGAGGCCCGGGACCGGCTGGAGGTGCTGACTGCGCTGATCGAGGGGCCGGGCTTCGAGCCGGTCTTTCGGGAGGAGGTGATCCGCGTCCCGAACCGGCACCCTGTCTACCCCTGGCACTGCTCGGTCGTGGACTGCGAGCGTCCGCGCTGGGCGAAGAACGATCTGTGCGCCATCCACGCCGAGCAGTGGAAGCGGGCGAAGAACGATGGCGGGCGCAAGAGCGACTTCGTGCACACTGCGGAGCCCTTGAAGGCCAGCCGGATGGTGGAGGCGGTCCGGTGCCGCATCTGTCCTGGGCGGCCTGCGTTCAACCGGGAGCTGGCCTTGTGTCGCCGGCATCGCAACCGCTGGAGCAACCACCAGCGCACGAGAGGCGATGACGCCGACTTCGAGGTGTGGGTCAGTGGGCAGATGCC
Source organism: Kitasatospora sp. NPDC004723 (assembly GCF_040609255.1). NCBI lineage: Bacteria > Bacillati > Actinomycetota > Actinomycetes > Kitasatosporales > Streptomycetaceae > Kitasatospora > Kitasatospora sp. NPDC004723. The sequence continues at coordinate 108,309 of NZ_JBEXJT010000017.1, forward strand.
GTGCGACAGCTACGGAGAGTGCCGGACTCGGGCCTGCGACGAGTTGGCCGAGTCCCCGCTGGGGTTGTGCACGCTGCACCTGGACCGCTACCGCGCTGCGGACAGGCCGGGCGGAGCGTCGCTGCCAGCGAAATGGTCAAACAGTCACGAGAAGCGCGGCCTGTCCATACCCATCAACTTCCAGGACGAGGCTGTCTTCCGTCGTTGGTGCGCGACCCAGCCACCGGTGATGCGGGTCGGCGAGATCAACCTGCGCGGGCTTCGACCACTGTTGAGGGCCGAGATCCAGTGGGGCCTGCACGCCCACGGCCGCGGAGACCAGCGGCGGGCCTGGGAACTGCCGTGGATCCAGGGGTTGGTGGACCTCTGCCACCGGCAGGAGCTGAACTGTCTGACCGATCTGGACCTCTCCGCGGTCAAGAACTGCTACCAACGCATGATCGCGAGTGAGGTCCTCGCCGAGCTCCAGCTGCTCTACCTCACCCCGCAGGACGCCCGGGAGGCCGGATTTCTCCAGACCCAGCTGTTCGGAGTCCTGCTCAAGGGCCGTTCCGGTTTCTACCCGCTGACTGACGTGCCACAGCGGTGGCTGCGCGACCTGCTCTGGGACCACCTCGCCGCGGTGCTTCGCTCGCCACAGTGCCCCAGAACCGCCGTCTTCATGGACGTCGCCCGCAAGGGATGCCTGGAGCTCGGCGCCTTCCTGCAGGCGCATGCCCCCGACGGAGGCCACGATCCGAGCGAGCTCACCGCCGAACACGCCGAGCGCTACGTCGCCGAGATCCGGCGCAAGGAGCGGATGAAGCTGCCCGCTCGTGTGCTCTCCTCGCGAGACCACACGAGCAAGGTCGTCGTCACGCCAGCCCTGCGGCGGACCTTGTTCAACGGGGCGCGCCAGGTGCTCCGAAGCGCTCTGGAGACCGGCATCTGCGAACAGCTGGGCCTGTCACGGGAGTTCATCGTCGCCATGCCCTCGGGCGGTCGAACCGCGACTCGCCGCCGCAGCCCGTTCCCCGATGAGGTGGCCCGCGCGCTCGCCGACCAGGGCAACCTGGAGCTGCTGGCGACGGCCCATGACCCCGGCGACCAGGGCATGCGGGACATCTGGGAGGCGATCGTCTACACCGGCCGCCGAGCCGGGGAGATCATCAACCTGAAGTTGGAATGCATCGGCCGCTACAACGGCCTGCCCATGCTCTGGCACGACCAGACCAAAGTCGGCAACTACGATCAGGCCATTCGCATCCCCGAACCGCTCTACGACCGGCTCGCCGAGCGGCAACGCAAGACCCTCGCCCGCTTCGCTGACCAGCACGGCGGACGCCAGGCCACACCTCGCCAGCGCACCGCGATGGCCCTGTTCCCGTCCACCCAACGCAGCCGCGACGGCCAGCGGGCGCTGTCCTACAACTGGTTCCAAAGCCACTTCCGGCCCTGGGTCGACGACCTCGACCTCGGCCACGTCGTCCCCCACCAGGCCCGGCACACCCTGGCAACCAAACTCCTGCGGCACGGCGCCTCTCTCTCCCACATCCGCCGCTACCTCGGCCAGGTCTCGGACCGAATGGCCGAGCACTACGCGCAAGTGGCCGTCTCCGAGATCGACGACGTCCTCCAACATGTCTGGGTCGCCGGCCCCGGCGCCGCCCGCCCCGGCGAACTGCTCTCCAGCCACCTCGCCCCTCTCAACCGCCGCCAGGCCGAGGCCCTGGCCATCGACCTGGCCCGCCGCAGCACCCCGACCGAAGGCGGGTTCTGCACCTTCCAACCCGTCGTCGACGGCGGCGCCTGCCCCTTCAACCTCGATTGCGAGAACTGCGACAAGTTCGTCATGTCCGGCGCCGACCTGCTCTACTGGCGCCGCAAACGCGAGCAGTGGCACTCCATCGCCGAACGCGCCCCCGACGACGCGACCGCGGACTACCTTTACGAGGTCTTCGCCCCCACCGCCCGCGCCATCGACGGCCTGGAGAAAGCCCTGGCCGGTCTCGGCCTGCTCGATGACGCTCTCGCGCTGGACCTGCGACGCCCCCAGGACTACTTCCAGCGGCTCTGGAGCACTGGCTTCCGGGCCACCGACCTTGCCCTCGCCGCCACGGACAGCGACCCCGCCGACGAGGAGATCCCGGCATGAACGAGCAGGTCCCCCTGCCAAGAACGACCGCAGCTCTCGAAGCCCGCCGCCAGCGCACGGCGGCCAAAGTGAACCAAGTCAGCGCCGCCGTCGCAGCATTGCGACGTGAGAAAGCCCCTGTCACCGCCGCTGCCGTCGCTCGCCGGGCACACGTCTCGCGCACCTTCCTCTACGAAAACTCTGACGCCCGAAAGCTCCTCAGTCAGGCCACCGACCAGGCCGCCACGCATGGGAGCGTCGCAGCAGACGTCACCCGGACTGGGACCGACACGGCCTGGCGAGAACGCGCCCTTAACGCCGAGGACGCCCTCAAAGCCGCGCACGCCGAGGTCCGGACCCAGCGCGGAAGAATTGCTCAACTCATGGGCCATATGCGTGACTTGGAAACCGAACAGACCACAGAGTCCATCGATCGCATCACTGCGGAAAACTCCAATCTCAAGCAACGGCTCCGCGAGTCCGAGCACGCCAAACGCACCCTCGAAGAACGCCTCCAGGCCGCCCGGTCCAACAACCGCTTCCAGGACCGGCGCATTGCCCAGCTCGAAGCCCAACTCCTCGAAACCCGGTCCACCCCGTGAACGCACATGGCGAACATGCACGCCACGTGAAACAGCAGGTCAGCGCGGCAGAGTTCGCTCACGAGGTCGGAAAACTCGAGGTCAACCCCAACGGGCAGTACGGGTTCGTCGAACAGGCGACGGGGCTGCCCATCACCGCCGCCATCTGCGACTACCTGGAAGAGGACGAGAAATGACCGCGGAACTCGACGCGAGGATCCGGCTGGCACGGGACATCGAGCGGGGCGCCTCCGTGCTGTCCTCGCGGGTGGTCGAGGCGTTCCTGAACGTGCCGAGGCATCCGTTCGTACCGGCGTTCTACCGGTCCGAGGACGGGGTGCACCGGCCCTGGCGGAGCGGCGACGAGGGGTGGCTGCGGGCCGTCTACGCGGACGAGGTGCTGGTCACCGAGGTGGACGGGGTGCACGCCGAGGACGCGCCGGCCAGTGGGGTGGGCGGGGTGGCGACGTCGTCGTCGACGGCGCCGGGGCTGATGGCGGAGATGCTGGACGCGCTCGATGTCCGGCCCGGCGACCGGGTGTTGGAGGTCGGCACGGGGACCGGGTACAACGCCGCACTGCTCTGCCACCTCGCGGGGGCCGGGAACGTCACCACCGTCGACCGCACCGGGCGCCTCGCGGACACGGCGCGGGAGCGGCTGGCCGGGGCGGGCTTCGCGGCGGCCGTCGTGCGGCGGGCGGACGGCGCGGTCGGCTGCCCGGGCGGCGGGCCGTACGACCGGATCATCGCGACCTGTTCCGTCCGCCGCCTCCCACCGGCCTGGCTGGACCAGTGCGTGACGGGCGGGTTGATCGTCGCGCCGATCGGCAACGCGCTCGGCGGCGGCGCGGTGGCCTGCCTCACCAAGCTGCCCGACGGCGGCGCGGCGGGCCGGTTCCTGCACCGGCCCGCCGCGTTCATGCCCCTGCGGGCGGACGGGAGCCCGGCGCCGGCCCACGACGTCCCCGTCGCGGGCCGGCAACGGACGAGCGTCGTCGGCGCCCGCGTGCTGGACGACCACGGCTTCTCCTTCTGGGCGGGCCTGCGCCTGCCCCCGGCCGTCGTGCGCTCCGGTGGCACGCTCCACGACCCGAACGACGGCTCGACCGTCCACGTCCAGGACCATCCGGACCACCCCGGCCGCCCGTCCACCGTGACCACCGGCGGACCGCGCGACCTCTGGCAGATCATCGAGGCCGCCTACACCACCTGGCGCCGCCACCATCGCCCCCGCCGCGAGTGGTTCACCCTCACCGCCGCCCCGGGCGGCCCCCAACTGGTCACCTACACCACCCCGGACGGCGGGACGACGTCCTGCGCCCTCTGATCGAGCCCGGAGCACACTCCCGGGCAGCGGAGCGTCGGGCGGACAGCGTGACCTCGTGATCGGTCCGCCACGGCCTTCGGCACGATCCGCACCGGCCTGTGGACGCCCCGCGCCGCCGAGGCACCCGGCCGTCCGTGGCACGTGCTGAGCTCCCACGGATGCGCCTGGCTCCGCCACCGGCGCGGGTAGCCCTCCCCCCGATTGCCCGGCAGGGCTGACGGAGGCCGGCTTCCCGCACCCGGCTGTCCGAGCGGTGAGGCCTCTCCCGTCAGCTGGTTGCCCCCGCTCCGGGCTCAGTAGCTTTCGACGTCCGGGGCGGTGAACCAGCGGGCCTTGTAGGTCTTGTAAGGCAGCTGGAGGTCGGAGCGGACCTGCGTGTCGAGGCGGTACGACACGAGGTGGGTGGAGTAGAAGTCGTCGTCGGCCTGGGCGATGAGGAGGTCCTTGCCGTCCGGCGACAGGCTCATCGCCTTGATGCTGCCGAGGCCGTCCTTCGGTCGGCGGGGGGTGAAGCCCTTGAGGACGCCGTGGCGGGCAGGGGTGAAGTTCTCCTCCGGCGTACGGTTCGGGTCGGCCGTGTGGATGTCGAACTGGAAGACGTCGAGGTCGGTGGAGATCAGGAACGTTCGCGTGTCCGGCAGCAGGAGGAGGTCGTGCGGCCCGTCGCGCCAGTCGTCCTTGTAGCCGGGGACCTTCGGAGAGTCGCGCAGCCGGTAGACGGTCGGCTCCCCCAGCGGCCCGGCCCCGCTGTCCCCGACGGGGTAGCGGCGCAGTTCGCCGTGGACGGCCTTGAGCGGGGGGTCGTGGCGGACGCGGGGGAAGACGTTGGTGCCCAGCGCCCACAGGGACCTGGTCGGCTCGTCCCAGTGGAGCGCGTGGGAGGAGGGCAGCCGGAGCTGCTGGACCGGCCGGAGGCCGTCCTTCTTCGAGAGGTCGAAGACGCGCAGCCCGAGGTAGTCGCCTTCGCTGCAGGCCAGGACCAGGTGGGGGCCGCCGTGGCGGCCGGCGCCGCGCGGGATGAATTCGACGGCGTGCTCTCCGCCCGCCTGGTCGAACCGGTGCATGACCTTCTTGGCGGGGTAGGAGACGACACCGGCGAACGAGCCGACCAGCGCGGCGATCTCCGACCGGCTCGGGACGAACTTCCCGTCCGTCAGCGTCGTCGACTCCGAACCGTCGACGAGTCGGTCGCGCCACAGTGTCTCGACCGCTCCGTCGGGGCGGCGGCGGTGCACGAGCAGCTCGCCGTTGGCGGCCGTGAGGAACGGGCGTGCGAACGGGTCGGGAGGGAGTCCTCGGAGTGGGTTCTCCTGCTGGGGCGCCGGCATGGCTGCCTGTCCTTCCTGCCTGTCGCGACCTGCGCTGCGGGCCGCGCGGAATCCGGGAAGCGGTGCGGTGGTCGGGGCGGTGCGGGGGCGGAGCGGCGCGGTGTCACCAGACGAGGGACGGCCAGGAGGAGGCGACGGGGGCGGGGCCGGCGAGGATCGTGTTGCCCTTGTCGGAGTACTTCAGCGCCTGGCCTCCGGAGAAGAGCCAGTAGGCGCCCTCGATGTGGCAGATCGCGTCGATCTTCCCGGAGAACGGCTCGGGAAGGCGGAGCCAGTACGCGGTGATGGGGGCCGGCTCGCGCACCGGCCTGCGGCCCGAGTTGGGGAACTTCACGGCCTGGTCCCCGGAGAAGAACCAGTAGCCGCCCTCGTCGTGCACGCAGGCGTCGATCCCGGCGGCGAACGGCGCGGGCATCTCGGGCCAGTAGGTCGTCAGGGTGGCCATGGGGCGTACGAGGTGGCCGGCGGAGTCCGAGTTCGGGTACTTGAGGGCCCGGTCTCCGGAGAAGAACCAGTAACCGTTCCCGGCGTGCGTGCAGGCGTCGAGCCGGTGACGGAACGGCTCGGGCATCATCGGCCAGCGGACCGCCACGGGAGCCGGCCGGTACACCAGCCTGGTGCCCGAGTTGGGGTACTTGAGGGCCTTGCCGCCGGAGAACATCCAGTAGCCGCCCCCGTCGTGCGCACAGGCCTCGACGAACCCGTGCGTCCGGTCCCGTTGTTGCATCGGGCCATCCTCCCGGCGAACCTCCCCGAACCGCGCCGCCGAACGGGCGCTCCGACGATAGTGGAGGCACGCACGAACGATCTGAAGGGCGCACGAAACGCACGAAGGGGCGCACGGCGGCAGGCCGGGAGGCGCCCGTACACCAAGGACCTCTCCGTCGACTGGCCGACGTCCCCCGCGCGAGAACGAGCGAGCCGTCGCCGTGCGTACCCGGCGCGCTGTCGCGACCGTCGCCGGCGAGGGCAACAGGATCACCGTCCACTGGGCGCCTCCCAAGGCGCACTGATCGCACGGCTGGAAGCGGCACGTGCCCGACGCCCTGCGTCCGCGTCCGCGGTTCCGGGGGGCGAGTCCAGCCCCCCGGCGGCCCGCCGTACGCTCAACCGGACAGCGCGGCCGCCTTCCGCATACCGAGCCACTGCTCGGCGTCCCAGGCCTCGAACCGCTCCACCTCGGTGAACCCCAGCTTCGCCGCCAGTCGCATCGACGCGGCGTTGGCGCTCTGGGTGGTGAGGACCGCCGGCTCGCCGGGCAGCACGCCGGCGAGCCAGTCGAGTGCCGCCGCGCACGCCTCGGCCGCGTAGCCGCAGCCCCAGGCCTGCGGCAGGAACAGGTAGCCGAGGTCGAGCTTCCCCGCGGCGGCCGGGCGGCGGTGGCCCGTCGCCCTCCGGAGCAGGACCTGTCCGATCATCTCCCCGTCGAGCTCGACGACGAAGCTCCCGGCCCACTGCTCGGGCACCTCGGGCAGTTCGCGTTCGAGCTCCTCGCGCTGCCGGGGCCCACCGAGGTAGGCGTTCACCTCCGGTGAGGCGAGCAGCTCGATGAACGCGGCCCGGTCCCGGGCCTCGGGCTCGCGGAGCACGAGCCTGTCGGTCCTGATCGGTGCGGGAGGCCAGACTGTCGCCCCAAGATCATCCATTCGGACACGCTAGCAGGCGCCCGAACGGCCGGGCGAAGCTGCGTGACGGACACGTCGTCGCGGGGCGGAACGGGACGGCTGACGAGGTGTGGGGCGGCACCGGCCATCGGCGCCGCCCCACACTGCTGTTCGATCCCAGGGTGCCTCCTAGCCGCACTCGGACACGTTGATCTCCTTGCTCTGCGACGTGTCGACCGTCGGCTTGCCGTTGTAGTAGAAGGTGGTCGACGAGCTGATCTCGTACTTCCACGTCCCGGTGGAGCAGGGGTGGTCGGTCTCGGAGCGCAGCGTCCACGCCCCCTTGCCCTGTCCGGTGGGAATCGCACCGTTGTAGACGGTGCCGTCCGGCGCGGTCAGGCGGTACTTGGACTTGTTGACGTCACACCAGTCCTCGGCCCAGCCGAAGTTGCCGTCGACCTTGCAGTGCGAGAAGACGGTGGCCGTGATCTGGCCGAACTCCGTCTCCAGGCACAGCTTGGACTCCACCTCCTGCTGGAACCGCTCGCCCCAGACGTAGCTCCACTTGGCATCCGCCGCGCAGTAGCTGGTGGCCGCCGCATGGGCGGGCGTGGCGGCCACGAGCGGAAGCGCGGTGCTGGTGATCGCGGAGGCCAGGAGTGCGGACAAGCGGGCGAAACGAGTCACGGAGGTGTCCTTCCGGAGGTCAGATCATGTGCTAAGTGATGACCAAGAGCAATCACTTGACTCCATAAGGTAGTGGATCGTATGCGTGATCCACCACAGCGTCATGACCTCCCTCAAGTCGCCACATCCCGCGATGGTCGGGAGAGCCGCTTCATCGAGTTCAGTAGAATCCGTTGGGCCTTTCAGCAAACGATCCGATCCGGAGCCTCACCCGTGGACCCTGTTGTCACCGACCGGCTGGTGCTGCGTTCCTTCACCGAGACGGACCTCGACGACCTGCACGACATCCAGCGCCGCCCGGACGTGACCCGCTACCTGCTGTGGGACACCCGCACCCGGGAGGAGACCCGCACCGCGCTGGCCACCAGGATCACCCAGTCCGAACTCGCCGGGGAGGGCTCCAACCTCGCCGTCGCGGTGGAGCTGCGCGAGTCCGGGCGGCTCATCGGCGAGTTCAACCTCGACTGGCTGAGCGCCGAACTGGGCCGCGCCGAGATCGGTTTCGTGATGAACCCCGACCACGGCGGCCGCGGGTACGCCACCGAAGCCGGCCGCGAGGTGCTGCGGCTGGCGTTCGAACGGCACGGCTTCCACCGGGTGATCGGCCGGTGCAACGGCGACAACGGCGCGTCGATGCGGCTGATGGAGCGCCTCGGCATGCGCCGGGAGGCGTTCTTCGTCCAGGGCGAGCTGCTCAAGGGCGAGCGGGCGGACTTGGCCGTGTACGCGATGCTGGCCACCGAGTGGCCCGGCGCGGACGCCACCGCTCACGCAACTCCTGCCGCCCGGGCGTGACGTCGGGGAGTGACGCCCGCGCGTCGACATCCGGCTCCGACGCCGGCTCCGGGGCGCCCGCGTGCGGCAGGTCGGAGGCGGCGGGCGGTCAGTGCTCGAGGAGGGCGGCGCGGACGGCCCGTTCGACGTGGGCGGCGGTGTCGGCGTATCCGGCGGCGTTGGGGTGGGCCAGGGTGGTGCGCTTGTCGATCGCCGCGCAGTTCAGGAATGAACCCGGCCAGTGGGCCTCGGCGTTACCGCAGAGCCCTTCGACCCACCTGGTCCCCTCCGGCCGGCAGGCGTCGTGGCCCACGCTGGGGGCGTAGACGTCGACGTAGCGGTCGCCGAAGGCGTCCGAGACCCGCTGGATCGTGCGGTTCAGCTGCTTGAGGACGTCGTCGCGGAGCCAGTCGATGTCGTCGGCGGTGATCGAGCCCAGCTGGGTGAGGTCGCCGCCGGTGCAGGTGCGGCCCTTCTCCGGCAGGACGGCCGGGTAGCCGACCGTGATCACCTTGGCGTTGGGCGCGGCCCGGTGCACCTTGGCCAGCATGCCGATGAACTGGTCCTGGAGCCGGGCGAGCCTGTCCTGAATGCTCGCCTCGCCCTCGGGCGGATCGGTGTAGTGGCCGCGGCACGACCGGCCGGCCTGGCCCAGTTCGAGGCACTTGATGAGCATGACGCCGAACGGCAGGTCGTTGGCGCCGATCCCGATGGTGACGACGTCGGTGCCGTCGTCCAGTTCGGCTCGCGTGGTCTGCGGATCCACCGCGCTCCAGCCGCCGGCCGGGGGCTGGACCGGGCTGATCGGCGTCTGCCGGGCGGTGGCGATGTCGGCGACGGTGGCGCCGCTGCAACTGGCGTCGGTCAGCCGGACGGGCCTGCCGCCCGGCGGGGACTCGGCGAGCGCCCGGTCGACGAACTCGGGGTAGGCGTTGGCGGTGCGGTCGCAGCCGTCCCGTGACGCGTCGCCCAGCGCGGGCCGCGGCTCCCCGACGAACACACCGGTGGTGAACGAGTCGCCCAACGCGGCCCACTGGTACTTGTCGGACGCGCCGGCGAGGCCCGAGGGCAGGATCGCGGCGGCCGTCAGCCCCAGCCCGACGGCCAGGACGCGTGCTCGCGGGCGGGGGTCGGCGTGTCGCATGGATCCTCCGTGAGCTGGGAAGCCGGCCGGGCGGAAAGCGGCCCCGGGCGGAACGGACTTGGGCCGAGATCATCCATGCCGACGGCGCGCTCCTTCGGGAGACACGGGCCGACCACCCCTGTTCGGCCGCAATGCTCAGAGCATCCGGGTGGCCGCCGCTGTCATTGCGGGCGCATAACATGCCAACTCATGGCGATGTTTGTGCATTTGACGGCGACGGCGAACGCGCCGCGCATCCGGCGGTCCGGGATCCGGGCGGTGAGCCACGGCCAGGACGGCACGCGCGGGGTGTACTGCTTCCCGGTGCTGCCGTCGTACACCCTCACCCACCAGTGGATGCGCGAGCTGGGGCGGTTCGACAGCAGGGGCGGGCGGGTGGCCGTCCACGTCCGGCTGGACGACGCCCAGCCGGTGGAGGTCGGTCCGTACGGGGACCGGTGGCTGCAGCGCCAGCGGACCGTCCCGGCGGCGGAGGCGGTGCGGCGGATCGCGGCGCTGGACGACCCGCGCGGGTGGGAGGTGTTCGTGCCCCGGGCGATCAGGGCGGGGGAGGTGCACCGGATCCGCTCCGCGCCGCAGGTGGTCGGCTGGCGGTACCAGCCGGACGCCCACGGCACCCGCCCCTGCACCTGCTTCGGGTGCCAGGGGCGCGGCGGCTACGGGGCGCGGCGGCTGCGCGAGCGGCTGCCGCACCCGCTGGACGGTCCGCCGCCGCCGACCCGGGTGCTGCTCGCCAGGATCGCGGCGGCGGGCGAGCCGGGCGACCCGGCCCAACTGCGGGAGGCCCTCAAATGGTTCTGGATGCCCGGGCGCACGCGGGGCCCGGTCGACGAACTCGCCCGCCTCGCCGCGCACCCCGACCCCGGCGTGCGGGCGGTCCTGGTGTGGGCGGTCACCGCCTGGTCCACCCCCGGGGTCGGAGAGCTGCTGGACCGGCTCGCCGACGACCCGGACCCGGACGTCCGGGAGGCGGTGGCGGAGGCGAAGGAGGAACGCGCGGCGCGGTGACCGCCCGGGCCTCGCCAGCCGAGGTGGCCGAGGTGGTCAGTCCACGCCGAACCAGGGCAGGCACTCCCGCAGCCCCTCGATCTCCACCGGGACCGACCGGTGCTCCCGCCACTGCTCGGGGCCGAGGCGCAGCCGGCGGAGCACGGCGACCTGCTCGCGCACCACATGGTGCTCGATGCCGTCGTCGCGGTAGCCCAGCTTGCCCGACACCCCCAGCGACGCCGTGTTGTCGGCGTAGGCGCCGGAGACGGCGTGCCGCGCGGCGAGTCCGGCGAAGGCCAGCTGGAGAACGGCGGCGCGCATCTCGGTGCCCAGGCCCTGGCCGTGGTGCCTCCTGCCGAGCCACGAGCCGGTGCGGACCTCGCGACGGATCGCGAAGTCCCGGGCGCTGATGCCCTGGGTGCCCACCACGACGCCGTCGTGCAGCGCCACGAGGTTCAACTCCCAGTTCTCCGGCCGCCACTCGCCCCAGCAGCGCCAGTGGTACTGCAGGACGCCCCGGGCCCGCTGCTCCGGCGCGGCGTCCGTCCAGGCGACCGTGAACGGCTGCACGTCCGGGTCGTGCACACCCTCGGCGGCCAGCGACGCCAACGCGGCGAGCTCGTCGGGGCCGGGCAGCCGCAACTCCAACCGGGGGGTGGTCAGCCGCAGTCCGGCAAGCGGCCAGTGTGACGACATCAGGCTCATGGCCGGGAATTCTCCCCGTCTCCCGGCGCTGTGACCAGCGATTTTGTCCGGGTCGAAGGGTGGCTCGGGCCGGGGGATCGGCCCGACGCGGCTCAGCCGAGCCGGGCGAGGGCGGCGCGGCAGGCGGCGAGCAGCTTCTCGTCCTCCTCGATGCTGCCGGACCCGTCGACCCGCTCGGTCAGTTCCAGGTGCGCGCGCAGCAGCGGGGCGGCCGGGGTGGCGGCGGGGCCCATCCGTTCGAGGCAGGGCACCACGCGCCTGGCGGTGTACGGATTCCGCTCCCAGGCCGGAAGCAGGGCGCCGAGCACGGCCGGTGCCTCCGGTTCGCCGCCGATCTCCCAGAGCGCGGCGGCGCCTTGCACGCGGACCCACTCGTACGTGTGGTCCAGCAGCTCCCGCAGGCGCGGCAGCGCGGCGGCCGCCGCCGGGCCGATCGCGCCGAGCACGTCGGTGGCCCCGTCGACCCGGAACGAGATCCCGTCGTCCAGCAGGGCGAGGGCCGGCGGCAGCACCTCGTCCAGGTCCGCCCCGACCGCCCACAGCGTGGCGATCGCGGCGGGCGCCACGTTCGGGTCCGCCGCCGCGTCCAGCGCCGCCAGCTCCCGGATCACCGGCAGGGCGGGCGCCGCCGCCGGGCCGAAGCGCCGCAGCGCGCCCAGTGCCGCGCAGACGACCGTCCACCGCTTCCCCCGCACGGCCCGGTCGAGCACCTCCTCGACCGCGCTCAGCGCGGGCGCGCCCCCGAGGGGCCCCAGGGCGGCGAGTGTCCCGGCCACCTCCGACGTCATGTGCGGCTGCTCCGGATCGAGGACCCGCAGCCGCTCGACCAGCCCCGGAACCAACGGCTCCGCCGCCGCGTCCGGCAGGCACGTCACCACCTGCACCGCCTGCCAGGCGTCGGCCCCGCCGTCCAGGGCCGCCAGCAGCCCGGGCAGGGCCCGCTCGTCCCCGAGCCGCGCCAGCGCGAGGACCGCCTTCTGGTGGGCCCGGCGCAGCACGGGCGACTCGGCGGCCCAGACCTGCGGGCCGTGCCGCGCGCGCTGGGCGGCGACGAGGGCGGCCAGCGCCGGGCGGGCCGGTCCGGCGACCGGGTGGCAGTCGGCGAGGACGGCGGCGGCCTCGGCGACGACCTCGGGGTGCGGGTCGGCGAGCCGGTCGGCGATCAGGGTGACCAGCGGGCCGTGGTCGCCGCGCCGGGAGCGGATGACCTCCCCGCCCATCCGCAGGGCGTCCAGCCGGGCACCCGGGTCGCCGCTGCTCAGCTGCTCCGCGAGCAGCGCGGTGCGCGCGGAGAGGCGTGCGCCCAGGACCTCGTGGAAGGTGCGCAGCAGGTCGGTGACCGGCGAGTGGACCACCGACCGCCGGGCGAGGTCCTCGAACGCGGCGATGAGGTGGGCCGGCGCACTGCCCGCCCGGGTCGGGAACGCGGGTGCGGGGGCGGGTGCGGGTGCGGGCGTGGTGGCGTCGGCCGGGGCCGTCTCCTCGCGCAGCAGGGCGACGGCGCTTCGGACCGTCGCCTCGGCGTCGAACTCCGCTGCGCAGCGGGCCCGGTGGACCACGGCGGCCAGTCGGGTGGCGGGGTCGAGCGCGCGGTCGTCGGCGAGCGCGCCGAGCCAGGCCCTCGCGGGCGCCGTCGTTTCGGGCCTGCGCAGCGCCAGGTCGGCCGTCGCCTCGACCAGCCGCAGCCGTTCGACCACCCCCGGCTCGGCGGGCAGCCGCTCCCGCAGCACCGCGACGGCGCGCTCCGCATCGTCGACGAACAGCCCGAGCGCGGGTATCGCGGCCCGCCGTACCAGCGGGTCGCCGTCCGCGGCGAACCCGATGAACGCCTCGGCCCGCTCCCGCATCATCCCCAGGGCCTCGAAGTGCCCCGAGAGGTCGGACGCGTCCTCTGCCGTCCCGCCGACCGCGTCCGCCGAACTGCCGATGCTGACCAGCAGTTCGACCACCGCCGCCCGCCCGGCCACAGCCCCGTCGCCCGCCAACGCGAACAGGAACGGCACGCTCGCGGCCGTGCACCGGTACACGTCGCCCTGGTGGTGCACGGCGCTGTAGAACCTGCTGAGCGCGCCGCTCCACTCCTCCTCCTCGGGCGAGCCGAGCTCCCGCAGCAGGCCCGGCACCTCCTCGGCGGTGCCGTAGGCGTGCTGCATCCGCGCCCAGTCGAGCGCGTCGAGCCCATCGAGTCCATCCACCATGCCCGCCACTCTGCCCGCCCCCACTGACACCCGGGGCGTTCGTCAGCCGCAGGCCGTCGCCGCCCCCTCGGCCTCGGCGTCGGTCGTGACGACGTAGACCTCCCAGGGCTCCTTGCCGGGGCCGTGCACCCAGACCTTGTCCTGGACGGCGTAGCAGCAGGAGGTGTTGCTCTCCTCGGAGGTCGCCAGCCCGGCCTCCCGGAGACGGGCGGTCGCGGCGGTGACCACTGCCCCGCACAGGAAGTCGGCCCGCCCGACTTCCGGTGCGGGCGTTCGAGTTCCACCCTCGGTCCCGGGAAGTGGATCGCCCTCAGGGACGCGGCCCTTGGCCACGCCGAGCTGTTCGAGTCCTGGTGGGAGCGGTACGGCACCGCGTGAGGAACGACATCGGCAGCACGCTGCGGGACCTGCGACAGGCCGCCGGGAAGGAGGCCAGGGCAGTCGCCCCCGGCCGTCGTGCGGTCCGGTGGCACGCTCCACGACCCGAACGACGGCTCGACCGTCCACGTCCAGGACCACCCGGACCACCCCGGCCGCCCGTCCGCCGTGACCGCGAGCGGTCCGCGCGACCTCTGGCGGCTGGTCGAGACCGCCCACACCACCTGGCGTCGCGACCACCGGCCGTGCCGCGAGTGGTTCACCCTCACCGCGACCCCGGCGGCCCGCAACTGGTCGGCTACACGGCCCCGGACGGGGAGACGGCGTCCTGGGTGCTCTGATCGGCGGCCGTGCCGTGGGCGAGTTCGAGGCCGAGGCGGGTGGGGTGGTGGTGGACGGTCTGGCCGTTGCGGATGGTGGCGATGAGGCCGGCGTCGCGCAGGACGGAGGCGTGTCGTGAGGCGGCGGCGGGGGAGACGCCGAGGGTGGCGGCGAGCCGTCCGGTGGTGAGGGCGGGGGTCCGGGCCACGGCGACCAGGGCCGCCGCCCTGGTCGTGCCCAGCAGGGACTGCAAGGCCCGGGGCGGCGCGTGGAGTTCGGGGTCCCGGGTGAGGGGGGTGGCGGCGGTGGGGTAGCTGACGATCACCGCGTCGGCGAGCGGGTTGAAGGTGATGCCGGTGGCGAGCGCGGAGGGCTGGAAGATCAAGGGCCGTCCTTCGAGGGAGTCCACGGAGTCGACCCGGGTGTTCAGCCGCAGGTGGCGCCCGTCCCAGTCGACGGACGGGTGGATCGAGCGCAGCAGGCCGTCCGGGCCGCCGACGGCGGCGTGGGCCCGGGTGGTCGCGGAGGCGGTGGCGACGAGGGAGGAGATGCGCCGGCGGTAGGGGTCCAGCGCGGTGGCCCGCAGGCCGGCGAGGATCCGGTCCAGCGCGGTGGCCGCCCGGGGGTTGCCCTCGGCGAGTGCGCGGGTGAACGGCGTCAGCGCGGAGGACCGGGCCAGGTCCCGCAGATGGGCGACAGCGGGCGGGGAGGCGGAATCGACCGGCGCCGGCGCGGGCTGCACGGCCTCGTCGAAGAAGGCCGGCAGGTAGAGGTCGGTATAGAGGTCGAACAGCCGGTTGTGCCGCGGGTTCCAGGCGCGGGCGACGTCCAGGCGCCACGCCGAGAGCTGGCGGCCGGGCGGCCTGACGACCAAGTGCCGCCCGCTCAGCGCGAGTTCGTAACCGAAGTCGGGCGATTCGGCGACCCGTATCCGGTCGAGGTCGTCGGTCGTCAGACGGATCTGTATCAACGGGGCATCCCTGGCGCGCTTCCTGGCGGTGCTGGCGTGGATCGCTCGATACGCTCGACGACGCTCGAAGCCTTTGCGTCCTCGCGCAAGAGCGTAGCCACCGCGCCGCCGGCAGGGGAGTGTTGGTCGCGACGAAGACATCCTGGACTCCGCCCAGGAGCGCAGTACGGCCGCGGGACCGATCGATTTCCCCGGCCCCCTGCCACGGTCGCGGCCGGTGCGCTTCGAGCCGCCGCGACACGGGGGTTGGCAGTGGGCCGCCGCTTCGGCTTCCGGCCGTCCCGTGCTCCTGTCCGCCGATCGGCGGACAGGAGCCGGGTTCGCGGGTGTCCTCCCCGGTCCGCGCGGGGCACCCTGGTAGCTCTACCGCCATGTCCCACCACCTCAGCGGACCGAACCTCCGCTCACCGCGCGGCGATGCCCGGCTGGACCTCACCGACCTGTTCGCCTTCCCGGCCGCCGACGCCCCGGGCCGCACCGTCCTCATCATGAACGTGAACCCCTACGCCCCCACCGGCGGCACGGAGTTCCACCCGGACGCGGTCTACCGCATCAACATCGACAACGACGGTGACAATCGCGCCGACGTCGCGTACTCGTTCACCTTCTCCGCGCCGGGCGGCGGGGGCGCCGGGGCCGCCCAGAGCGTCACCGTCCGCCGCGCGACCGGCGAGGCGGCGCGCAAGCACGCGGACTCGGGCGACGTCGTGTTCGCCGACGCCCCGGTGGCCTTCGGTGACGCGCCGCACGTCATCCCCTCGCCCTACGGCGGGTACCGGCTCTCGGTCGGGCTGCGCAGCGATCCCTTCTTCGCGGACCTCGAAGGGATCGTCAACAACTTCAGCTGGACCGGCAAGGACGCGATGAAGGACGCCAACGTCTTCGGCATCGCCCTCGAAGTGCCGGACGCCGACCTCGGCCCGGAGCCGACGATCGGAGTGTGGGCGCGGGTCAGCCTCCACCAGGACGGGCGGCTCGTCTCGGTCGACCGCGGCGCCCACCCCTCGCTCACCGCCTACTTCAACGCGGAGGAGATCAAGGACGTGTACAACACGGGGGAGCCGGCCGACGACTGGGACACCTACCGCCAGCCGTGGACGGCCGTCCTCCAGCACACCGGCGACTACACCACCGACGCCGCCACCGAGACGCTGAAGCTCGTCCTCCCCGACATCCTGCGTTACGACCGCTCCCGCCCCGCCGCCTATCCCAACGGCCGCACCCTCACCGACGACGTGACCTCGGCCCGCCTCGCCATGATCTCCGGCGGCAAGATCACCAGCGACCACATCCCCCCGCACACCGACCTCCTCCCCGTCTTCCCCCACCTCGGCCACCCCCACCCGTACCCGCCGGCCGGCTAGATGAATGATGCGAAGGGTTAGTGGTCGTAGGCGGTCAGCGAGCGCATGACGGGTTGGCCGGTGTGGTCGTTGTGCCAGATAGCGGAGGTCAGGGCGAGGACGCGTTGCAGGACGCGGACCATGACGCCGCCCGGGGTGCGGCCCTGGTGTCGTTCGAGGTCGAGCTGGGCCTTGAAGGTCTGGTTGACGGACTCGATGACCTGCCGCAACGGCTTGAACAGCGCGGAGCCGGCCCGCAAGGGCTCGCCCTTGCGGGCCGGCCGCAGCAGACGCACGCCCCACGTGGCGAGTTCCTCTTCGAAGACGCGGCCGTAGTACTGCCGGTCGCTGATCAGGGTCTGGCCCGGGCGGGAGGCGACGAGGTCGGGCTCGGCGTGGAACATGCCGAGCAGGGTCTCGCGCTCGTCGGCCTTCGCGCCGGTCAACGCGAAGGCGACGGGCAGGCCGTGCAGGGTGCACAGCAGGTGCAGGCGCAGGCCCCAGAAGTAGCGTGAGTGGCTGGCGCAGTAGCCGTACTCGGCCCATCCGGCCAGGTCGGAGCGTTTGGCCGTCTCCCGGGAGCGCCCGCACTCCACCGGGGTGGAGTCGACGACCCACACGGTGTCGGTCCACATCGAGGTGCCGGTCGCGAGGAGGCGGTTGACGTGGGCGATCAGGTCGGCGGCCTTGCGCAGCCGCCGGTTGTAGCCCGATTGCCCGGGCAGGTACGGGAACAGGTGCCGCAGGTGAGCCTGGGCGTGGCGGATCCAGCGGCGTTCGGAGGTGAAGCCGAGCAGGGCCTGCATCACAGCAAGGGTGACCAGCTCGGCGTCACCGAGCCGGGGTGCGATGCCGATCTCGGGTCGCCACGGCGCCAGATGCGGCGATTCCTTCAGCAGGTCGTCGGTCTTCACGTAGAGTGCGGTCGCGAGGGAGTCCAGGTCAGGCGTCACAACCGACCTTTGGACTCCCTCGCTTCATTTCATGCGCGCCAACGAGCCCTTGGCATCAATCATCTAGCCGCCCGCACGAGGGGAGTGGAAAGCCGGACGCTCCGACTTCCCACTCCCGACCGCCCGAGGACGGGGCCGAGGGCGGCGCCGCGGGTGCGCCGGGGGCGGGAACCCGGAAATCCTCGTGGTCACCCCGGCAGGAGGCATTGGGACTGCGGGTCGAAGCAGTTGAGGCCCATCGAGGCGGCCAGCTGCGAGGCGTGGACGGCGGCCTCCTCGACCATGCTCCAGCGGATCGGGAAGTAGATCAGCGGGCCGCTCGCCTCCCCGATCAGGGGGCCCGTCGACCAGGGCGAGATGTCGTGCTCGTCCTCGGTCAGGTCGGGCCACCGTTGCAGGAGGGCGGCGACGTAGGCGGCGATGCGGTCGGTCGGGGGGATGTCGGTGCCGACGTACCTCTCGTAGAGGTCGTCGAAGCACTGGCTCGCGGCGGCGTCGTCGGCGGGCCGCTCGCCCTCCCACACGGCAAGGTCGTAACTCATGGGCGCAGCCTGTCATCCGGCACCGACAATCGGGCGCGGCGGTCGGCCGGGCCGCGTGGCTACCGGTGGGCGAGCGGGCGGCGCTCGCCGTAACGGGCCTCGAACTCGTCGTCGCTGAGGGCGTTGAGCTCCCGGCCGGTGATCCGGCCGGCCATCATGTCGGCGAGGAAGGCCGGCATGGGGGTGGCGCGCATGGCCTCGGTCATCGGGCCGGGGACGATGCGGACCTCGGTGTCGACGCGGCCGTCGGGGTGCAGCCGGTAGGTGCGGTAGCCGGGGCCCTCCAGGATGCGGTTGGGCGCGTCGATGCTCATGAAGCTGGACGGGCAGACGTGGACCGGGCGGCCCTCGAACTCGCCGGAGAGGTCGCCGTGCAGGTGGCCGGCGCCGATCGCCCGGATCGTGGGGAAGTCGCGGACCAGCCGGGTGAGTTCGCGGTAGGTCTCGGTGTCCGGGGCGGTCTGCGGCAGCGGCGGCTGGTGGAGCCAGAGGAAGACGTGCTCCGCCCCCGTGGCGGTCAGGATCGCGCGGGCGCGCTGCTCCTCGACCGGGGTGAGGCCGGGCTGGGCGGCCCGGTGGACCCGGTCGTCGAGGTCGCGGTAGCCGCCGTCGTCGGTGGCCTCGCGCCCGTGGGCGTTGGTGTCGAGCAGCAGCATCAGCCAGTTGCCGACCTGGACGGCGGGCTCGACGTGCACGTTGGGGCGGGGCAGCCGGGCCTGCATCGGGTCGTGCCGGTCGTGGTTGCCGCCGAGGCAGTAGACGGGGGTGGGCAGCGTGTCCAGCATCCCGCCCAGCCGGTCGTAGGCACCGGGCTCGCCGAGGTCCGCCAGGTCGCCGGTGGCGACCACCAGGGCGGCGTCCGCGATCGCGTCCGCCGCGTCGGCGAACACCGCCGCGAGGCCGTCCTCGGGCTCGTGGGCGACGAAGGACCGGGTGCCGGGGGCGGCGCGGAAGTGGGTGTCGGAGATCTGGACGATGCCGATGGTGCCGTCGTGCGTCATGTGCGGCCTCACTCTGGTGGGGCCCGGCCGCGGGTCCGTGGCCGGGCCCCACCCAAGTTAGGGAAGTGGCAGAACTGTCAGATGGCAGTTGTGTAAATTTCTGGCGATCACTTCCTTGCGGTCGATCGAATCAGGCCGCCCTCTCCCACGGCACCTCGGCGGCGAAGCTCGTGCCGAGCAGTCGCACGAGGTTCCAGTAGTCGTCGTCACCGGCCTCCAGCCCGTCGACGATCAGCCGGGCGGAGGGGAACGGGCGGCCGGGCCGCAGCCGCGACAGCTCGATCAGCCGCGCGCGGTCGGCGGCGGTCCGCGCGCTGCCGGCGAGGCCGCCGTCGAGGCCGGCCAGTGCGGCGCGCAGGGTGGGCTGGAAGGTGCCCTCCTCCTCCCAGATCCCTTCGATCTCGTCGAGCTCGATCGTCACGAACGCGCCCGGCGCCTGCTCGACCGCCTGCCGCAGCAGCGCGGCATGGGCGTCGAGCGGACCCTCGGCGGCGAACAGCGCGTTCAGCACCGGCAGCGCCGCGTCGAGCTGCGCGAGTGCCCGCTCCTTCGCCACCAGCGGCGCGGTGGCCTCCACCTCCGCCTCCTCGTCGTCGTCCAGGTCGTCCTCGTCGATCGTGAACACCCCGGTCACGAGGTCCGCCGGACGGAACATGGCCAGCCAGAGCAGCGGCACGCCGGAGACGTCGTGCGCGACGACCCCGCCTTGCGGATCGAAGCCCTTCAGCTGACTGGAGGGGTAGAGGGAGGCCACCTCGGTGGCGCAGAGATACGCGTAGTTCGCCATGTCCGGAGGCTAGCGGGCCGCACTGACCGCGCCGCTGATGAACCGCGGCAGGTGGTCGTCGACGATGGCGGGGCGTTCCCCCGGGCGTCCTGCACCACCGCCTCGGCCGGCTCTTCCCCGGAGGCGTCAAGTCCGCATCCGATCCGGTCCGTTGATCGGGTGAACGGCAGGGGAATGTCCGGGAACCGGGTGAACGGGGCCGAGAAGCTGGCGGCATGACCGAGACGACGCAGTCCCTCCGGCCGTTGCGTGGCGCCGCGATGACGAGGATGGCCCTGTCCGTCCTCACCGCGACGGCCGACGCGCCGGAGCCGGAGCCGGCGCCCGAGCCGGCGCCCGAGCGTGGGTGCGAGCGCGAACTCGGGCGCGGGCGCCGGGTGTTCACCGAGCGACGGTCGTGGGACCTCGGGGACGAGGCCACGTCGTTCAGCGTCTACCTGTGGAGTGCCTGAACCGGAAGGAACCGGGATGTGGCCCCGTCTTACAGGAACCGGCGCAGCAGCCCCGACTTGCGCGCGGTGAACGGCGGGTAGGCCAGCCGCAGGGTGTCCGCGCGCAGCGGCTTGTCGAGGACGGCCTTGGTGTGGCTGAAGGTGTCCAGCGAGTGCCGGCCGTGGTAGCCGCCCATGCCGCTCTCGCCGACGCCGCCGAACGGCAGTCCGGGCACGGCCAGATGGGCGTTGGGGACGCCGAAGCTCAGGGCGCCGGAGGAGGTTTGTGCGGTCAGCCGGGCCTTGGAACGGGCCGAGGCGGTGAACGCGTAGAGGGCGAGCGGCTTGTCGCGGGCGGTGATGAAGGCGATCGCCGCGTCCAGGTCGGGGACGCGGACGATCGGCAGGACCGGACCGAAGATCTCCTCGCGCATCACCGGCGCGTCCGGCTCGACGTCGGCCAGGACGGTCGGGGCGAGGTAGCGGGTGGCGCGGTCCCGGTCGCCGCCGGTGACCAGGCGGCCGTCCCCGAGGAGGGCGGACAGCCGGTCGAAGTGCCGCTCGTTGACGATGCGCCCGTAGTCGGGGCTGGTGGCGGGGTCGGCGCCGTACATCGCCCGGATCGCCGAGGTGAGGTGCCGCTCCAGCGCCGGCGCGGTGTCCCCGACGGCGAGCACGTAGTCGGGGGCGACGCAGGTCTGCCCGGCGTTCATGAACTTGCCCCAGACGATCCGGCGGGCCGCCGCCGCGAGGTCGGTGCCCGGCTCCACGACGGCGGGGCTCTTGCCGCCCAACTCCAGGGTGACCGGGGTGAGATGGCGGGCGGCGGCGGCCATCACGATCCGGCCGACGGTGCCGTTGCCGGTGTAGAAGACGTGGTCGAAGCGCTGCTCCAGCAGCGCCGTGGTCTCCGGCACCCCGCCCTCGACGACGACCACCGCCCGCGGGTCCAGGGCGCGCGGCAGCCACTCGGCGAGGGCGGCCGAGGTCGCCGGGGCCAGCTCGCTGGGCTTGACGACCGCGGTGTTGCCGGCGGCCAGGGCGCCGACCAGCGGGGAGAGGGCCAGCTGCAGCGGGTAGTTCCACGGGCTGATGATCAGCACGGTGCCCAGCGGCTCGCGCACCGTGCGGGCCCGGGCCGGCTGGAGCGACAGCGGCACCGGGACGCGGCGCGGGCGCAGCCAGCGGTCCAGGTGGCGCAGGGTGTGGTCGATCTCGTTGAGGGTGAAGCCGATCTCGGTGGTGTGGGCCTCGGTGGCGTTCTTGCCGAGGTCGGCCCAGAGGGCGGCGGCGAAGACGGCCTCCTGCTCGACGAGCAGGCGCCGCAGGGCGCGCAGCTGCGCCTTGCGCCAGGCGACCGGCCTGGTGCGGCCGGCGGCGAAGGCGGCGTTCAGACGGGCGACGGTCGAGGCGGCGTCGGTGGCGTCGGTGGCGTCGGTGGCGGTGCCGGTGATGTCGGCGGCAGCGTCGGCGGCGTCCAGGGCGAGGGGTTCGGTGGAGGCGCTCATGCCGCCGAGCCTATACGAAACGAAACGTTTTCGTTTCTTGTGCCGATATGCTGGTGGAATGACTGAGACCGCGGCACGCCGGGGCCGCCCCCGTGACGCGAGCCGGGACCGGGCACTGCTGGACGCGACCCTGGCCGTACTGGCCGAGAACGGCTACGGCGGGCTGACCACCGCCGCGGTGGCCGCCCGGGCGGGCGTCTCCACCGCCACCCTCTACCGCCGCTGGTCCTCCAAGGAGGACCTGGTCATCGCCGCGGCCGCGCTCTGCACCGAGGACCTCACCGTCCAGCCCGACACCGGCAGCCTCGAAGGCGATCTGCGCGCCCTGCTCCGGGACAAGGCCGCCGCGATGACCGGCGAGGGCGGCCGGCTGATGCGGGCCCTGATCGGCGAGGCCACCCGGAGCACCGCCCTGGCCGAGGCGCTCGCGGCGGCCTTCCTCGCGCCGGTGCACGAGCGGGTGGGCACGATCGTGCGGCGCGCCGTCGAGCGCGGGGAGATCCCGCCGCCCGAGGACGCCGGACTGCTCGGTGACGTGGTCGTCGGCCCGGTCATGAGCCGGTTCTTCCTCACCCCGGAGGCGCCCGACCAGGTGGACGCGCGGGCGGCGGAGGAGACGGCCGACCGCCTCCTCCCGTTCGTCCTGCGGGCGCTGGGCGGCCGCGCCTGATCAGGCGGCCGGCAGCGGCTTGGCCATCACGATCTCGCGGCTCACGCCGTCGGGGAGGAGGTCGCCCGGCTCGCCGGTGTCGGCGAAACCGGTGCGCTCGTAGAGGGCGATGGCGTGGGTGTTGCCCGGCATCACGGCGAGGCGCAGGGCGGGCAGGCCCTGCCGGGCGGCCCACCGCTCGATCCCGGTGATCAGCAGGGCGCCGACGCCCCGGCCGCGCGCCTTCGGGCCGACCCACATCGAGATCAGCTCGGCGTGACCGTCCTGCGGCACGCCGGTCGCCATCGCGGCGGGCTCGCCGTCCACGAGGGCGACCAGGTCGAGGGCGCCCGGGATCTCCAGCCGGGACCGCCAGCGCTCCTCGCGGTCGCCCTCGCCCTGCCAGTCGGCGAGCGCGGAGCCGAAGGCGTACGGCGCCTCGGCCAGGGCGGCCAGGCGCAGCTCGCGCCAGAGCGGCCAGTCGTCGGAGGTCAGTTCACTCAGTTCGATCATGGTCTTGACGATGCCCTGCCGTGAGCTGCGATGACAAGCGGTTATTGCCCGCCTGCGCCCCCGCCCGCACGCCCCTCCCGCACGCCCGCGCCCCCGCCCGCACGCACGCCCCCGCCCGTGCTCAGCCCGCGAGCGGCGGGTTGCGGCGGGCGAAGGCCTCCTGGCGGCGGTACGGGAAGTAGGGGTACGGCGCGGTGCGCAGGCTGGCCGCGTCCAGCCGGGCGACCTGCTCGGGCGCCAGCTCCCAGCCCACCGCGCCGAGGTTCTGGCGCAGCTGCTCCTCGTTGCGGGCGCCGATGATCACCGAGGAGACGGTGGGCCGGCGCAGCAGCCAGTTGATCGCCACCTGGGGGACGGTCCGGCCGGTCTCCTCGGCGATCGCGTCCAGCGCGTCCACCACGTCGTACAGCAGCTCGTCGTCGACCGGCGGGCCGTAGTCCGCGGTGTCGTGCAGGCGGCTGCCGGCCGGGACCGGGGTGCCGCGGCGGATCCGCCCGGTGAGGCGCCCCCAGCCGAGCGGGCTCCAGACCAGCGCGCCGACGCCCTGGTCCTGGGCGAGCGGCATCAGCTCCCACTCGTAGTCGCGGCCGACGAGGGAGTAGTAGACCTGGTGGGCGGCGTAGCGGGGGCGGGCGTCGCGGTCGGCGGCGGCGAGGGACTTCATCAGCTGCCAGCCGGAGAAGTTGGAGACGCCGGTGTAGCGGACCTTCCCGGCGCGGACCAGGTCGTCCAGGGTGGCGAGCACCTCCTCGACGGGGGTGGCGGCGTCGAAGGCGTGCAGCTGGAAGAGGTCGATGTGGTCGGTGTCGAGGCGGCGCAGCGCGGCGTCGACGGCGGTGACCAGGCGGGTGCGGGAGGTGCCGGCGTCGTTGGGGCCGTCGCCGACGGGCAGGCCGGCCTTGGTGGAGATCAGCACCTGGTCGCGGCGGCCCTTGAGGGCCTGGCCGAGGACCTCCTCGGAAGCGCCGTCGGAGTAGACGTCGGCGGTGTCGAAGAGGGTGACGCCGGCGTCGATGGCGATGTCGAGCAGACGGCGGGCGTCGTCGGCGTCGGAGTTGCCCCAGGCGCCGAAGAGCGGGCCGCGGCCACCGAAGGTGCCGGTGCCGAGGGAGAGGGCGGGGACGGTGAGGCCGGATGCGCCGAGGCGGCGGTGCTCCATGGGGGTTCCCTTCGCTAACGGGACTGTGGTGCCGTTAAGATGCCACCGACCCTAGCACTGTCGGCGACGCTAATGGAACAGGAATCCCGTTAATGACTTCATCGAGCCCGCAGGGCCCGCAGGGAACCCAGGGAGCCCAGGGCATGCAGCGGCCGGGCGGCCGGACGGCGCGCGTGCGGACCGCCGTGCTGAAGGCGGCCGAGGACGCCCTCGTCGAGGTCGGCTTCGCCGGGCTCGACCTCGGCGACATCGCCCGGCGGGCGGAGGTCGGCCGCACCACCGTCTACCGGCGCTGGGGCTCGGTCGGCGCGCTGCTCGCCGACGTCCTCGCCGACATGGCCGAGCAGTCCCTCCCGCGCAGCCGCACCGGCTCCCTCCACGAGGACCTGCGGGCCAACGCCCGCCTCGTCCGGCGCACCCTGGCCGACCGCCGCCAGGGCGCCCTGTTCCGCGCCGTGCTGGTCGCCGCCACCTGTGACCCGGCCGCCGCCGAGGCCCTCCACCGCTTCTACCGCGCCCGCGTCGAGGAGTGGGCCCCCTGCGTCACGGAGGCCGTCGACCGCGGCGACCTCCCGCCCGGCACCGACCCCGCCGAGGTCATCCGCGCCGTCTCCGCCCCCCTCTACTACCGCATGCTCACCACCCCCGACCCCCTCGACGAGGCCGCCGCCGACCGCGCCGCCGCCGCCGCCGAGCACGCCGCCCGCGCGGGCGCCTTCCGGGTGCCGTAGGCGGCGGCCCGGATGATCCTCGGAGATGGCAACTCCGTGTGGCGTTCATGTTCCGGGTGGTGTTCTCCTGGGCTCACGGGCCGGTGCGGGAGGGGTGGCTCAGGGCGGTGGTGTGGCGGGTGATGAAGTCCTGGGCCTGGTCCGCGGTGAGGGGGTGGGCGAAGAGGTAGCCCTGGCCGAGGGGGCAGCCCATGGCGGCGAGGAGGTCGCGCTGTTCGGGGTGCTCGATGCCCTCGGCGATGACCTGGACGTCGAGGGTGTCGGCGATCCGGGTGATGCCCTCGACGAGGGCGTACTGCTGCTGGGAGAGGCCGAGGCCGTCGATGAAGGACTTGTCGATCTTCAGCACGGAGATCGGGAACTCGCGCAGGTAGGACAGCGAGGAGTAGCCGGTGCCGAAGTCGTCGATGGCGATGCCGACGCCGAGTTCGCCGAGGGTGTGCATGTCGGTGTGGACGCGGTCGTCGCGGCGCATCAGGACGGACTCGGTCAGCTCCAGGACCAGGGACCCGGGCGGGATGCCGGAGGAGCGCAGGGCGCCGCGGACCACGTCGACGAAGCCGGCGTCGCGGAACTGGCGGGCTGAGACGTTGACGTTGACGCGCAGCGGGGGCAGGCCGGCGGTGGCGCGGGCGGGGGTGCTGAGGTCGTGCCAGGCGGCCGCCTCCTGGGCGGCGCGCTCCAGGACCCAGGCGCCGAGCGGCACGATCTGGCCGCTCTCCTCGGCGAGGGCGATGAACTCGTCGGGCAGCACCATGCCGCGCCGGTCGTGCGGCCACCGGACCAGGGCCTCGAAGGCGACCAGGTCACCCGTCCGCAGATCGACGATCGGCTGGTAGTACAGCCGGAAGGCGGACTCGGCGAGCGCGGCGTCCAGGTTCTCGTTCAGCTCGTGCCGCGCCATCAGCCCGGCCTGCAGCGCCGGCTGGTAGAGGCACCACTGCCGCTTGCCCGCCGCCTTCGCCGAGTACAGCGCGAGGTCCGCGTGGCTCAGCAGCTCGGTGCCGTCCACGCTGTCCTCCGTCGTCGCCACCCCGATCGACGCCGACACCCGCACCGCGCCCGCGCTCAGCTTGAACGGCTCGGTGAACGCCGCCAGCACCGCCTGGGCGATCGTCCCGACGTCGGCCGGCTCCAGCGCGTCCTCCACCAGCACCGCGAACTCGTCGCCGCCGAGCCGGGCGGCCGTGTCGGAGGAGCGCAGCGCGGTGGAGATCCGCAGCGAGACGGCGACCAGCAGCTCGTCGCCGACCGCGTGGCCCTGGGTGTCGTTGACCACCTTGAAGTCGTCCAGGTCGAGGAAGAGCACCCCGGTGACGGCGCCGCTGCGCTCGCCGCGGGAGAGCGCGTGGCCGACCCGGTCGCGGAACAGCACCCGGTTGGCGAGGCCGGTGAGCGAGTCGTGGAAGGCCCGGTGGGTGAGTTCGCGCTCCATCTGCCGCTGCTCGGTGACGTCGCGCAGGGTGAGTACCAGACCGCCGACCGTCGGATCGTCGCGCAGGTCGTTGCAGCGCACCTCGGCCTCGATCGGGGAGCCGTCGGACCGCAGTAACCGCCAGTGCTCACGCTGGGTGTCCAGGCCGGAGCGGGCGCCGCCGGTGACGGCGGGGCCGCGCATCCGGGCCAGCGCCTTGCCGACCGCCCGGCTGTCCTCGGGCGGCACCAGGTCGGTGAGCAGCGTGCCCTCCAGGTCGGAGCGGCCGAGGACGCGCCCGGCGGAGGAGGCCGAGGCGTAGCGCACCGAGTCGTCGTCGTCGAGGATCAGGATGACGTCGCCGGCGCTCTGCACCAGGGTGCGGAAGTAGGCCTCGCTGTCGCGCCGGGTGATCTCCTGGCTGAGCATGACCCGCTCGACGGCGAGCGCGGCCTGCGCGGCGAGGATCTCCAGCGAGCCCCAGAGGCTGGTCAGCTCCTGCTCGGTGCCGGTGACGATGAGCGCGCCGATCAGCGGGTCGCCGGAGGGGCGCTCGGCGAGGGTGAGCGGGCAGAGCAGGGCGCTCGGCATGCCGTCGATCCGGGCGGCCAGGCCGCTGCCGATGTCCTCGACAGGCAGCAGCCGGGTCTCCCGGTAGGCGGCCAGGGCGAGCACCTCGCCCGAGTCGCGTCCGGCGCCGAGGTGGTGGCGGCCCGCCCCGCGCTCGGCGTGCCGGACGTGCAGCACGCCGCCGTCGGTGACGGCGAGCAGCGCGACGTGGCCCGGCTCGGTGGGCATCAGGGTGGAGGCGGCGGCCTGGACGGCGTCGGCGACCTCCTCGACGGTGACGGCCGCGGTGAGCGAGGAGCCGGCCTCGCGCAGCGCCCGCTCGCGGGTGACGGCCTGCCGGCGGGCGCGCACCACGACCGCCAGCCGGGCGAGCACCAGCAGGTAGAGGATCGCCGAGAAGGCGCCGATGACCCCGGCGTTGCTGGTGTTCCCGTTGGCCGCCTCCACCATCAGGATGGTCGGCGCGATCAGCGAGGCCGCGGTGAGCAGGGCGAGCCGGCCGGGGCCGATGTCCGGCTGCTGGCTGGGGATGGGTCTGGTCAGCTCGACCATCGAGGGGTGCAGCGCGGCGGCGCCCCAGGCGGTGTAGAAGGCGGCCCAGCCGAGGTCCACGGGGGTGCCGATGTGCCAGTCGCCGTGCAGCAGGATCAGCCCGTACAGGATGTCGGAGACCAGCAGGCCGACCGTTCCGGCGGCGAGCAGCTGCAGGGAGCGGCTGACCCCGCCGCGCGGCACGATCAGCCGCAGCAGCAGGGCGAGCACGACGACGTCGCCGAGCGGGTAGGCGATCGAGACGGCCTTCTGGAACCAGTCCAGGTCCGGGTTCCGTGCGTAGGGCAGGATCAGGTAGATCCAGGCGAGCAGCGCCAGGCCCATGGTGAGGATGAGCGCGTCCAGCAGGCTGGCCCGGTCCTGATGCGCCGTCCGCCAGCGGATGAAGCCCAGCACGCCGGCCGCGTAGAGCAGGTACTCGGCGAGGTAGAAGCCGTCGGCGACGGACGGGAACGGGCTGCCCAGGTGCAGGAACTGCATCTGGACGACCTGCACCACCTCGCCCGCGGTGAAGCTGAGGTTGGCGAGCGCCAGCAGGTACCAGTAGACGGCGTGGGAGGGGCGGTTGAGGCGGACGCCGACCACGATGGCGGCGACGCCGCCCAGGCCGATGCCCGTCCACCAGATGATCCGCTGGGAGGGGTTGGTGTAGTAGATGCCGGTGAACAGCACCATCCACGCCAGGTAACAGACCATCAGGCGTTGGCGCCGACGTGTCAACGAGCTACCTCCTCCTCGGCATCACCACGCCCGCCCCGAGCGGGGCGGTGGGGTCCGGGCAGGGGCTCGCGAGCGTCCGTCCCGGGCCGGGGAGGTCCGGTCGGACGTTCGAAATGGGCCTTGAGTGCGTATAGTCGGAAATGTCGCACCTCCCAGCATTCTGCCGCCACAGCACGAGGTCAAGCCGGTGGACGATGCAGCAGAGAGCGCACGGGGAGCACAGCCCGGAGCGCGTTCCGGACGTCACGCCGTGCTGGTCAGCCAGGACGGTCAGTACGCGATCTGGCCGGGGGGCCTCACGGTGCCGGGCGGCTGGCGCCCGGTGTTCGGGCCCGCCCCGTCCGAGGAGTGCCGCGGGTACGTGGAGCGCGAGTGGGCTCCCGCCGGACTCGGCTGCGGACCCCCCGGACACGAACCCGGAATCGGTGCCCGGCCCCGCTCCGGGGCCGTCGGCACCGTGCACGGGCTGGTCCGGGCACGCGCCGCGCACGACCCGCGTGCCGCCGCCGTCGTCGCGGACGACCGCACGCTCGACTACGGAGAGCTGGACGCCCGCAGCGAACGGCTCGCCGCGGTGCTGCGCGCCCTGGGCACCGGGCCGGAACGGATCGTCCCCGTGTGCCTGGAACGCGGAGCGGACCTGGTGACCGCCTGGCTCGCCGTGCTCAAGGCGGGCGGCGCCTTCCTGCCGCTGGACCCGGCGCACCCGCACCGGCGGCTCGCCCGGCTGGTCGCGGACTGCGGCGCGCACCTGGTCGTGGCGGGGGAGGGGACGCGCTTCCCGCAGGTGCGGACGGTGACCCCGGACGAGGGCGCCACGGCGCCGGCCGAGGTGCCCGACATCGGCGTGCCGGACGACCTGGCCTACCTGATCTACACCTCGGGGACCACCGGCACCCCCAAGGGCGTGCCGGTCACCCACCGCGCCCTGGCCTTCACCCTGGACCGGGTGATCGACGCCTACGGGCTCACCCCGGCCGACCGGGTGCTCCAGCTCGCCGCGCTCGGCTTCGACACCGCGCTGGAACAGGTCTTCGCCACCCTCGCCGCCGGGGCCACCCTCGTCCTCGGCGGCGCCCGCACCTGGGCGCCCACCGAGCTCGCCCACCGGATGCCCGCGCTGCGGCTCACCGTCGCCGACCTCACGCCCGCCTACTGGCACCACCTGCTCGGCCTCTTCCCGCCCGGCGGGCCCGCGCCCGAGGGACTGCGGCTGATCGTGGTCGGCGGCGACACCGTGCACGAGGACGACTGCCGGGCCTGCCTGGAACGGCTGCCGGGCGTCCGGCTGGTCAACGCCTACGGGGTCAGCGAGGCGGCCGTCACCTCCACGCTCGGCGCCGTCACGCAGCGCACGCTCGCCGCGCCCGGTCCGCACGGACCCGGCGCCCCGGTGCCGATCGGACGGCCGCTGCCCGGGGTGCGGGTGCACGTGCTGGACGCCCGGCTCGGCCCCGTACGCCCCGGCGAGAAGGGCGAGATCCACCTCGGCGGGCCGGGTCTGGCCCGCGGCTACTGGAAGGCGCCCGGCCCGACCGCCGAAGCGTTCCTGCCCGACCCCTACGCCCCCGGCCCCGGCGAGCGGATGTACCGCACCGGCGACGCCGGGCGCTGGCGGGCGGACGGCACCCTGGAGGTCCTCGGCCGCTACGACGACCAGCTGAAGATCCGCGGCCACCGCGTCGACCCCGCCGAGGTCGAGTCCGTGCTCGCCGGCCACCCCGACGTCCGGCAGGCGCGGGTCGCCGCCGGCGAGGGCGGCGACGGCAGCCGCGTGCTCACCGCGTACTACACGCTCACCGACCGGGCCGTCTCCGGCCCCCGCGCCCGGCGCGGCCGGATCCGCGCCTACCTCGCCGAACGGCTGCCGGACTTCATGGTCCCGGACCGCTTCGTTCCGCTCGCCGGCATGCCGCTCACCCCGGCCGGGAAGATCGACCGCCGCCGGCTGCCGGACGCCCCGCCCCGGGTGCGGCCGCGCGACGGCGAACGGGCGGACCGGAGCCCGGCGGACGGGGGCCGTTATGAGGGGCATCGGGACGCCGGGGACCGGCCGGACGGGGCGGCGGCGCGGGCCCGGGCGGACGCGCCCCCCGACCGCCGCGAGCAGGCACCCGCCGCAGGAGGCGCCGGCACCGCCGTCGAGACCGGCGTCGCCCGGCTCTGGTCCGAACTGCTCGGCATCGAGGAGATCGGCCCCGACGACGACTTCTTCGAACTCGGCGGCAACTCCCTGCTCGCCATGGAGATGCTCGCCCGCGCCCGCATCGTGTTCGGTATCGACGTCACCCGGATCCGCTTCCTCACCCGCGCGTTACTGCACGACGCCACCCTGCGCGCCTTCGCCGCCGCCACCCTCGCCGCCGGCGGGCCCCCCGCCGGCGAGGCCGCCGTCGACTGGGCCGCCGAGGCCCGCCTCGACACCCCCCTGCGGCAGTCCTGGAGCCCCGCCCCCTCCCGCGCCGAACCCACCGAGATCCTGCTCACCGGCGCCACCGGCTTCTGCGGCGCCCACCTGCTGGACGCCCTGCTGCACACCACCGACGCCCGCATCCACTGCCTGGTCCGCGCCCCCGACGAGGAACACGCCCTCGAACGCCTGCGCGCCGCCCAGCAGCGCTACCTGCGCCACGACCTCGCCGACCGCCGCGTCGTCCCGCTCGTCGGCGACCTCGCGGAACCCCGGCTCGGTTTGAGCCGGCAGCACTTCGAGCGGCTGGCCGCCGGCCTCGACGCCGTCCACCACCTCGGCGGCCAGGTCAACTTCCTCTACCCCTACCACCAGCTGCGCGCCGCCAACGTCGCCGGAACCCGCGAGGTGATCCGCCTCGCCGGACACTCCCGCGGCATCCCCGTCCACTACCTCTCCACCCTCGCCGTGCTGGCCGGCTTCGGCCCGGCGGGCGTGCGCGAGGTCGCCGAACGGACCCCGCTCGCCCACCCCGACAAGCTCGCCGTCGGCTACGTCGAGAGCAAGTGGGTCGCCGAACAGCTGCTCCACCACGCCGCCGCGGGCGGGCTGCCGGTCACCGTGCTGCGCACCAACGACGTCACCGGGGACCTGCGCACCGGCGTGATGAACACCGGCACCGAGATCTGCGCCCTGATCAAATACATCGCGCAGAGCGGCAGTTGCCCCGACGTCCGGCTGCCGCTGGACTTCGTGCCGGCCGACCGGTTCAGCCGGGCGGTCTGCCACGTGGTCGCCCACGCCCCCGCCATCGGCGAGGTCTACCACCTGACCTCACCGCACCCGGCCGACCTCGCCGACCTCGCCGCCCGGCTGCGCGCCCGCGGCCACCGCGTCCGCCTCGTCCCCTACCCGCGGTGGGTGCGCGACCTCGTCCGGTTCGCCGCCCGGCACCCCACCCACCCGATGACGCCGTTCGTGCCGCTCTTCGTCGACCGCGTGCCCGGCACCGAACTGTCCATCAGCGAGCTGTACTTCCGCCCCATGTTCCCGCGCTTCGACCGGGCCGACACCGAACGGGCGCTGGCCGGCAGCGGGGTGGAACTGCCCGCCGTCGACGACGCCCTGCTCGACTTCTACCTCGACCGGCTCACCGCGGACGGCTTCCTCGACGCACCGCGCGAGCCCCGGCCGCAGGGCGCCTCGGCGTTGGAGGCGCCGTCACCGGAGGCGCCGTCGCCGGAGGATCCGCCGCTGGAGGCGCCGCGATGACCGCCACCGCCCCCGAGGAGCTCTTCGCGGCGCTCGACGTCGCCCGCGCACCCGCCGACGGCCCGGCCGCGTTCGGCGCCGACCTCGCGCCCCGCACCCTGCTCGCCGCCTACCGGCGCGGACTGTTCCCGCTGCCCGCCGCGGACCCCTACGCGAGCGCCTTCAACGAGGCCCGCTGCGAACGGGCGGTGGCGGCCGGCGAGATCGCCCTGCTGCCGGTCCCCGACGCCGGCCCCGACGCCGGCCCCGACGCCGGCCTCGATGCCGACCCGTACGCGCTCGCCTGGTGGTCGCCCGACCCGCGGCCGCTGCTCGCCGTCGACGGCGTCCGGATCGGCCGCAAGCTCTCCCGGCTGCTGCGCAACCGCCTGGACTGGTGGACCACCGCAGACCTGGCCTTCGGGGAGGTGCTCACCGCCTGCGCCGAGGGGCGCGAACCTCCCTGGCTCACCGAGGGGTTGCAGCAGGCGCTGACCGGACTGCACCGGATCGGCGCGGCCCACAGCGCGGAGGTGTGGGAGGAGGGCGAGCTGGTCGGCGGGGTGTTCGGGATCGCCGCCGGGCCGGTGCTCAGCCTGGACTCGATGTTCCACCGCCGCCCGGACGCCGCGCGGGTCGCCGTCGCCGACCTCGCCGCCCGCTTCGCCGCCGCCGGGGGCACGCTGCTGGACGCCCAGTGGGACTCCCCGCACGTGCGCTCGCTCGGCGCCGTCCCGCAGCCCCGGGCCCGCTACCTCGCGGCGCTGGCCGGGGGCGCCCAGGATGCCGAGGAGGCCGGACGGGCCGTCGGGCCGCTGGACACCGCCCGCCTCCCGGCCGCCCGGCTCGCCCCCGAGCGCCCCCGCGAGCCGCGCCCGCACGGGCACCCGCGCGCGCACCGGCACCCGTACCGCAACGCCCGGCGTGCCTGAGAAAGTGTTGGGTAATCGGGTGATCACTCGTTCTTGAGGTCGTCGGCGAGGCGGCGGGCTGCTTCGGTCTCGATGGGGCCGCGTGGTT